>DAIOXI010000306.1:0-1556 GCA_036758045.1 Albidovulum sp. | reverse complement strand
GAATCCGTGCTGAAACGCAGGCGTGGCTGATCGCCGTCCCAGGCGATCGCCTCACGCGGGAGGGTGTCGGGATCATGGCCCAGATAGGCGCCGCCGAGCGCCTTGGTCACGCTGTTGCCGATCACCCGTACTGCCGCGCCCTTCGGCCAGTTCAGGACGAAGACATCGGTCAGAACGGTGTCCGCGCCGGTCGCCTCGACCACGCGGGTCTTGTGATAGGGATGGGCAAAGGATTCCTCGGTCGCGATAAAGGCCGTGCCACAATGGATACCGGCCGCGCCCATCGACAGGGCGCGCGCAAGGTCGGCCGCGGTGCCAAGCCCGCCCGACGCGACGACGGGGGCAGAAACGGCTTGCAGCACCTCTTCGGTCAATTCGAAAACCGGCTGACGCCCATGCACATGCCCGCCCGCGCCGACACCCTGCGCGATGATGATGTCGGACCCGGCATCCTCGGCGATCCTTGCGGCCTCGACCGTTCCGACCTGATGCAGCACCAGACATCCCGCGCGCTTCACCCGCGCCACGACATCGGGCATCACGTCCCAGAAGAAGCTGAAGGCGGTGACGCCAAGGTCAAGGCAGCACCCGATCTGCGCGTCGAGCAGCCGCGGTTCCGTCGCCGACGGGATCACGTTCACCGCAAAGGGCCGATCGGTCGCGGCCCGGACGGCCGCCACCTCCTCGGCGATCAGGGCGGGGCTTTCGCGGACCATGCCGAGGATGCCGTAGCCCCCGGCCTCCGCCACCGCCGCGACAAGCTCCCAATGCGACACACCGCCCATACCGGCCAGCAGGACGGGAACCTCGCAGCCAAGCAGGTCGCAGACCGGCGTGTGCAGGGTGTTTCGCGTGTCCTCAGCCATTCCCGGTCTCTCCCCTGGCGATCCGGTCGCGCAGCACGTCCCGCAGCACGACGGCGTTGTTCCTGTCTTCGTCCTTCGAGGCATAGATCAGCGTCACGACGCCGTCCCGCGCATATCCGGCAAGCTCGTCTATCACCTCACCCTGCGCGGCAAGCTCCGCGCGATACCGCGTCTCGAACTCCGCCCAGCGGTCGGGATTGGCATGGAACCAGTGCCGCAACCCGTCGCTTGGTGCGATCTCCTTGCACCAGGAAAAGAGCCGCGCCCGGTCCTTGGCAATCCCGCGCGGCCAGAGCCGGTCGACGAGGATCCGCTTGCCATCCGACACGCGGACGGCGCGGTAAATCCGCTTGATGCGGATGCGCTCTGCCGGGTCGTCGGGAACGGGCGGGCGCTCTGGCATCGCGGTCACTGAAGCGAGGGGACGGGGCGGGCGGCGCCTTCGACCGCCATGTGCAGCGACCGCGCGATCCGTTCGGCCGCGGTGATGACATGCGCGGCCCCTTCGGCGGGGCAGGTCTCCGCCGCCGTCTCGCGAAACAGCGCCAGCCAGCGTTCGAAATGTTCCCATTCGATCGGCAGTTCGGCATGGGCGCGCATCGGCGCGCCATGGTAGCGTCCGGTCATCAGCGCGACCGAGGACCAGAAGGCGACCATCCGGTCAAGATGCGGTCCCCAGTCGGTGATCCG
>DAIOXI010000305.1:0-1583 GCA_036758045.1 Albidovulum sp. | reverse complement strand
GAGGCAGGCGCCGCGGCGCTGATGGCGGAGGTGCTGGCCGAACCCGGCCACTACACGCCCGTCCCGCAGCCCGGGGACGGCGTGACCTATGCCGCCAAGATCGACAAGGCCGAGGCGCGGGTGGACTGGACCCGCCCGGCGGGAGAGGTCGACCGGCTGATCCGGGGGCTGTCGCCCTTTCCGGGGGCCTGGACGGAGGTCGGTGGAGAGCGGGTGAAGCTTCTCCGCTCGCGGCTGGCAGCGGGGCAGGGGGCGCCGGGGCAGGTGCTGTCGGGCTTTACGGTCGCCTGCGGCACAGGTGCGGTCGAGGTGACCGAGGCGCAGCGCGAGGGCAAGCGGCCGATGCCGGTGGCCGAGGTCCTGCGCGGGTGGTCCCTGCCGGAACGGCTGTCGTGACGGTTTCCCTGGGCCGCCCGCACCCCCATATTGAGGGCGGCACAGCGTGGAGGTGGGCATGGTCGTGATCTGGCTTGTCATCATCGGGGCGGCGGCGGGCTTCATCGCCACGCGGCTGATGGATCTTCAGACGGATATCGTCACCACCATCGCCATCGGTGTGCTGGGGGCGATTGTCGGGGGCCTCGTCCTGCGCATGGCGCTTGCGCTCGCGGGGTTCGCCTCGGGCTTTGTCGGGGCGGTCCTGGGGGCGATGGCGTTGATCTGGCTCTGGAACAGCTACGGGCCGGGGCGAAGCTAGCCGCGCGGCGGGCGGGCCTTGTAGACCGGCAGGCGCCAGCCGAAGGTCAGGCTGCCCGCCCGAAGCGCGAAGGTGACGGCGGCGCAGATCAGAAGCGCGGGGCCGGGGGCGGTGAGGTGTAGCGCCAGCACCGCGGCGGCGGCGCCCGCAAACGCCGCGGTGACGTAAAGCTCCCCCTGTTTCAGCACCAGCGGCACCTCATTGCAGACCACGTCGCGCATGAGGCCGCCAAAGCAGCCGGTGGCGATCCCCATGATGAGGGTGACGGCCCAGTGATGCCCGGCCGCCAGCGCGACGCCGACACCCGCCGGAACCGCGACCGACAGCGCCAGCGCGTCGAGCCAGGTCAGCACCTTCAGGCGGCTTTCGAACAGGTGGGCGGTGAAGAAGACGAGTGTCGCGGCCGCAACGGCCAGGCCGATCAACGCGGGCTGGGCGATCCAGAACACCGGATCGCGGTTCAGCAGCACGTCGCGCAGCGTACCGCCGCCGACGGCAGTCAGGCTGGCCACGAAGGCGAAACCGATGATATCGAGCTGCGCCCGGCTGGCCACCAGCGCGCCGGTGAGCGCGAAGACGAAGACCGAGGCGTAATCGAGAAGCTCAGGCAGCGTCATGGGGTTTCTTCGGCTTGAAGGGCGCCATGCCAGCGCGGGCGAGTTCATCCGCGCGTTCGTTCTCCGGGTGACCGGCATGGCCCTTGATCCATTCCCAGGTGACGCGGTGGCGCGCGCGGGCCTCATCCAGCCTTTGCCAGAGGTCGACATTCTTCACCGGCTTCTTGTCGGCGGTCTTCCAGCCGTTGCGCTTCCAGCCGTGGATCCATTGCGACACGCCGTTCTTCACATAGGCACTGTCGGTGATCACGGTGATCTGGCTCGGCCGG
>DAIOXI010000304.1:0-1613 GCA_036758045.1 Albidovulum sp. | reverse complement strand
CGCCCTCTTCCCAGACGATCAGGGTTTGGGGCGCGATCCAGCCACCTTCGGCCAGCGAGGTCAGCGCGCGTTCGCCGAGGCCCTTGCCATAGGGCGGGTCGAGGAACACCAGATCGTAGGGCTGGCCGCGGTTCGGCCCCATCCGCGTGGCGTCGCGGCGCCAGACATCGCTGACGCCCATCGCCTGCATCCTTTCGATATTCTGGCGCAGCAGGGCGCGCGCCGTGGTGCCATCATCGACGAAGGCCACCCGCGCCGCGCCGCGCGACAGCGCCTCAAGCCCCAGCGCCCCCGACCCGGCGAAAAGATCCAGCACGCGGGCGCCGTCGACCGGATTGCCATAGGGGCCGTTCATCAGGAGGTTGAAGATCGCCTCGCGCACCCGGTCGGAGGTCGGGCGCAGATGGGCGGCGGGATCGCCCGCGCCGACCTCGGCCAGTTTCAGCCCGCGCCTTGCGCCGCCGACGATCCTCATGCCTTCAGAAGCGGCTTGAGGTCCGCGGCGGGATCCGCGATCAGCGCCGGGTTGGGGGATTTTCCCGCCTCGATCAGCCGCTTGCCGATCATGTAGGCACGGGCGTCGTTCATGGCGTCAAGCGCCAGAAGCGTGTCGCCCCGATAATACCAGAAGCTGACCGCGCCGCCGTCGCCCGGACGGGTCACGATGCGGTCGTAGCCGGTGTTCAGCCCGGCGATCTGAAGCTTGGTGTCGTATTGGTCGGACCAGAACCACGGCTTCGCGAGATAAGGCGTCTCGGCGCCCAGCATGTTCGCGGCCACCACCTCGGCCTGGTCGATGGCGTTGCCGACGCTTTCCAGACGGATGCGCCCCCCGTCATGCGGGAAGGAGGCGCAATCCCCGGCGGCCCAGATATGCGGGTCGGAGGTGCGGCCATGGGCATCGGTGCGGATACCGTTCTCGATCTCAAGCCCCGCCTCCTCGGCCAGAAGCGTTGAGGGCGTGATGCCGACGCCGACGATGGCGAAATCGACGTCGATCTCGCGCCCGTCGGAGAGCGTCGCGCCGCTGACATGCCCCTCGCCCGTCAGGCGGTCGAGGCCGGTGTTCTCCAGGATCGTGACGCCATGATCGGCGTGAAGCCTGCGGAAATAGTCCGAGGTTTCGGGGGCGGCGACCCGTTGCAGAATGCGCGGGGCCATCTCGATCACCGTCACCTGAAGGCCAAGCTTGGCGCCGACCGCCGCGGCCTCAAGCCCGATATAGCCGCCGCCGACGATCAAGAGCCTGCGGCCCGGCCGGAACTCCGGCGCCATCGCATCGACATCAGCCAGCGCGCGGACGGTATAGACGCCGGGCAGATCCCCGCCGATGGCGGCGGGCAGGCGGCGCGGGCGCGATCCGGTGGTCAGTGCAAGCTGGTCATAGGCGACGGTTTCCCCGCCGACGCGAACGGTTCGCGCGCTGCGGTCGATGGCGGTGACCGGGGCGCCGAGTTTCAGGGTGACGTTCTGTTCCTCCCAGAAGGAGGGCGCGCGGAGATAGAGCCGCTCAAGCTCCATCTCGCCCAGCAGGTAGCCCTTCGAGAGCGGCGGGCGCTGATAGGGCGGCGCGGGTTCCTCGCCGATCAAGGTGATGGTCCCGTCATGTCCCG
>DAIOXI010000303.1:0-1627 GCA_036758045.1 Albidovulum sp. | reverse complement strand
CAGTTCATCGAACGGTATGAGCATCTGGAGGCGGAAAAGCAGGACATCGCCGACCAGCAGAAAGAGGTGATGGCCGAGGCCAAGGGCCGCGGTTACGACACCAAGGTGATGCGCAAGGTGATCGCGCTGCGCAAGCGCGACAAGGACGATCTGGCCGAGGAAGAGGCGGTGCTTGAGATGTACAAGGCCGCGCTTGGCATGGTCTGAGGCGCTTCAGGGCAGCAGGAACCGCACGCCGGGCAGGGCCGATATGCGGGCGACATCCTCGTCATAGGCCGCCGTAAGTTCCGCGATCAGGTCCGGTGTCCAGCCGGGCAGGTCGATCGTGACCTCCATCTCCTCGGGGCGGGCATAGCGTTCGAGGAAATCGGCGGTCACGTTGCGGCGGCGGTCGGGGGTGAAATGGCCGTCCGAGGCTTCGACGAAGGCCTGAAGCTCTGCCATTCCCTCATCGGTCAGCAGCAGCGACAGCATATCGTCCTCGCCCTCAAGGGCTGCGGGGGCGCCGTCGCCCGCGATCTCGGCCAGGATGTCGGGCCAGAGAAGCGGCGTGTCCTCATTGCACCAGAAGACCAGTTCGGCATCCGGCACCGCTTCGAGCATCCGCATCAGAAGCGGACCCCAGCGCAATTCGCGCGGGTCGAGATCGCCCAAGGCCTCGGCCAGCGAGGGCGTCTTGGCCTTGTGCAGAAGCTCTGGCACCAGCGTCGCGGGATTGCGCAGCGCGACGTAGAAATGGCAGCGGTCGGTGGGAAAGATATTGGCCAGCGCCGCCAGCCGCAGGTCGAGATAGGGGTAAAGCCCCTGTGGCCCCACCGCCTGCGCCGGAAAGCAGGACAGGTTTTCATGGCTCAGGATCAGCCGCTTGGCCTTTTCCTCGCCCAGAAGCGCGTCGCGCAGCATCTCCTGCGCATCGCCCCCGGCGGGCGCGCCGCGCAGGCTGCGGACCAGTTTCGGCAGCATCTGGCGGTAGCTGCGCGAGGGCGGAACCCGCGTCTCCGCCTCGGCCAGCGCGGCGCGGTTCTTCAGAAGCGCCAGCAGCAGCCGTTCGTCATCCGTGCCATGCACCCCGAGATGCAGCGCAATATCCATCAATCCGCGTCCGTTCCGTCCGTTTCGCCGGGTTCACCCGGTTCTGGTCATGGTGTATACGCGCTCGCTGGACAGGAAAACCGCTTTCCTGTAACCCGCCGGCATGACCGACCAAAACGCTCAGTTTCTTGACGCGCCCGTCGCCGCGCGCAGGCGCGGTATCCGTCCCGGCGGCGGGCCGTGGTCGGCGGGCGCGGTGGCGATCGCGGCCATCGTGCTGATGCCGATCCTGTCGGTTCTGGTGCTGGCCTTCCACCCGACCGAAAACATCTGGCCGCATCTTCTGGCTACCACCCTGCCGCGCTATGCCGCCAATACCGCGATCCTGACGCTTGGCACCGGGCTTCTGGCGGCGGCGGTGGGGACGGGGGCGGCGTGGATCGTGACCATGTACCGCTTTCCGGGCGCGCGGGTGCTGGAATGGCTTCTTCTGCTGCCGCTCTCGATCCCGGCCTATGTCGGGGCCTATGCGCTGGTCGATTTCCTCGACTATTCCGGCCCGGTGCAGTCCATGCTGCGCGAGGCGATGGGGTGG
>DAIOXI010000302.1:0-1659 GCA_036758045.1 Albidovulum sp. | reverse complement strand
GAAGACGGCCGAAATCATCCGCGTCAGCGCCACGGTCCAGGAGTAATGCTCCATGTTCTTGGAATTGATGAACACCTCGAAGGGCCGCCGGTGGCCGCCCTGGACGATGTCGTTGATCGTGATGTAGATCGCGTGCTCGCTGTCGGGCCACTTGAGCTTGTAGGTCGCCCCTTCCAGCGATTGCGGCCGGTCGAGCGGTTCGGAGAGATAGACCACCTCGCCATCCTTGGACATCGCGCCCCGGACCTGATCCGGGGCCTCGTCGGCGGTTTCGCTGACGGTCAGCACCGACCCCGTCACCGCGTTGGGCCGATAGGTCGTACATCCCTTGCAGCCCTGGTCCCAGGCCGCCATGTAGACGTCCTTGAAGGCCTCGAAGCTGATGTCCTCGGGGCAGTTGATGGTCTTGGAAATCGACGAATCCACCCATTTCTGCGCCGCCGCCTGCATGCGGACATGGTCGAGCGGCGGCAGCGTCTGGGCGTTGACGAAATGGTCGGGCAGCGGCTTGTCCCCGAACCGCTCGCGCCAGAGCTGGACGGCGTAATCGACCACCTCTTCTTCCGTGCGCGAGCCGTCCTTTTGCAGGACCTTGCGCTTGTAGGCATAGGCAAAGACCGGCTCGATCCCCGACGACACGTTGCCCGCGTAAAGGCTGATCGTCCCGGTCGGCGCGATGGAGGTCAGAAGCGCGTTGCGAATGCCGTGTTTCGCGATCGCGTCGCGCAGATCGGCATCCATCTGCATCATGTTCCCCGAGGCGAGATACTTCTCGGCATCGAACAGCGGAAACGCCCCCTTTTCCTTCGCGAGGTCGACCGAGGCGAGATAGGCCGCCCGCGCGATGCGGTGCATCCAGTCCTCGGTCTGCTTCGCGGCCCTTTCGGATCCGTAGCGCAGGCCGACCATCAACAGCGCATCGGCCAGCCCGGTGACGCCAAGACCGATCCGGCGCTTCGCCCGCGCCTCTTCCGCCTGCTGGGGCAGCGGAAACCGCGAGGCGTCCACCGTGTTGTCCATCATCCGCACAGCGACACGCACCAGATCGTCAAGCGCGTCCTCATCCAGCGCCGCACCCTTGCCGAACGGGTCCCTGACCAGCCGGGCAAGGTTCACCGACCCCAGAAGGCACGCGCCATAGGGCGGCAGCGGCTGTTCGCCGCAGGGATTGGTGGCGGCGATGGTCTCGCAATAGGCGAGGTTGTTCATCCGGTTGATGCGGTCGATGAAGATCACGCCCGGTTCGGCGTAATCGAAGGTCGCCCGCATGATCTTGTTCCACAGGTCGCGCGCGTTCAGCGTGTGATAGACCTTGCCCTCGAATGTCAGCTCCCACGGCCCGTCGGCCTTCACCGCCTCCATGAAGGGATCGGTGACGAGGACCGAGAGGTTGAACATGCGCAGCCGCGCCGCGTCCTGCTTGGCCTCGATGAAGCTTTCGATATCGGGGTGATCGCAGCGCATCGTCGCCATCATCGCGCCCCGGCGGCTGCCCGCCGACATGATCGTGCGGCACATCGCATCCCAGACATCCATGAAGCTCAAGGGGCCGGAGGCATCGGCGGCCACGCCCTTCACCTCCGCCCCCCTCGGACGGATGGTGGAAAAGTCATAGCCGATCCCGCCGCCCTGCTGCATGGTCAGCGCGGCCTCTTTCAA
>DAIOXI010000301.1:0-1696 GCA_036758045.1 Albidovulum sp. | reverse complement strand
GACCTCATCGCTCATCATCGCGCTTGGTGTGCCTCGCGCGCTTGAGGATTTGGGCCTGAAGATGGGCCGCGACGTCTCTATCGTGACCCATGACGACGAACTCAGCTATCTGCGCAATGGCGAGGATATTCCGATCTACACCGCCGTCCGGTCGTCGGTGCGCGAGGCCGGGCGGATGGCGGCGGAAATGCTGATTCGCCGCATCGCCGACCCCACCCTGCCGCATCTCGACCGGCTGCTGGAGGCGGAACTGCCCATCGGCCAGTCGACCGGCCCGGCGCCGGACCGCAACTGACAGGACCCACCATCATGCGCCTTTCCCGTGCCGACTTTCCGCCGGGCTTCCTCTTCGGGGCCGCCACCGCCGCCTATCAGATCGAGGGAGCGCGCTAAGGCGGGGCCGGGCTCAGCCAATGGGACAGCTTCGCCGCCACGCCCGGCAATGTGGTGCGCGGCGAGGACGGCGCCATCGCCTGCGACCATTACCACCGCTGGGCGGAGGATCTGGACCTCCTGCGCGACGGCGGCTTCGACGCCTACCGCTTTTCGACAAGCTGGGCGCGGGTGATGCCCGAGGGGCGCGGAGCGGCGAACCCGGAGGGTCTCGATTTCTACGACCGGCTGGTCGACGGGATGCTGGCGCGCGGGCTGAAACCCTTCCTGACGCTCTATCACTGGGACCTGCCGTCGGACCTGGCGCTGCGCGGCGGCTGGACAAACCCCGACATCGCGGGATGGTTCACCGATTACGCCCGCACCGTCATGGGCCGGATCGGCGACCGTGTCGCCGCCACCGCCACGATCAACGAACCCTGGTGCGTGGCCTGGCTGTCGCATTTCCTCGGCATCCACGCGCCCGGCCTGCGTGACATCCGCGCCGCCGCCCATGCCATGCACCATGTCCTCTTGGCCCATGGCGATGCCGTCACCGCCCTGCGGTCCGACGGCCACCAGAACCTCGGCATCGTGCTGAACTTCGAACAGTGCGGCCCGGCCAGCGACAGCGACGCGGACCGCGCCGCCGCCGCGCGCGAGGATGCGATCTACAACCGCTGGTTCATCGAGGGCATCCGGTCGGCCCGCTACCCGGATCAGGCGCTTGCGGGCCTTGGCCCCTGGATGCCGAAAGGCTGGGAAAGCCAGATGGCCCGCGTCGCCGCCCCGATCGACTGGCTGGGCGTGAACTACTACACCCGCCGCCTTTACGCCGATGCGCCCGGCGCGCTCTGGCCCGCAACCCGCAGCGTCGAAGGCCCGCTGCCCAAAACCGCGATGGACTGGGAGATCTACCCCGAGGGCCTCGCCTTCTTTCTGCGCCGCCTTTCGACCGAACAGGCGCCGGGCCTGCCGATCTACATCACCGAAAACGGCATGGCCCGGGACGACCGGCTGACAGGCAACCGCATCGAGGACCCGGAGCGGATCGCCTTCATCCAAAGCCACCTCGACGCCGTGCGGGAGCGCATCGCGGCGGGTGACGACATACGGGGGTTCTTCTACTGGTCGCTGCTCGACAATTACGAATGGTCCTTTGGCTATGACCGCCGCTTCGGCCTGGTCCATGTCGAACCCGGCACCTTGCAGCGTTCCCCCAAAGCGTCCTATCACGCGCTGTCCAAGGCGCTGAACGAAGGGTGACCCAAGATGCAGGCCCAGCCATGACCTCCCTTGTCGCGGATATCGGCGGAACAAACAC
>DAIOXI010000300.1:0-1720 GCA_036758045.1 Albidovulum sp. | reverse complement strand
CAGGTCTGAGGGCTTGCAGGGGGCGGGATCACGGCCGGAAAGGGCAGGGCCAATGGCCGCGAAGGACATTACCGGCGTCATGCCGTCCCACGTTGCGATCATCATGGATGGCAACGGACGCTGGGCCACGGCCCGCGGCTGGCCGCGTCTGGTCGGCCACCGGCGGGGCGCCGAGGGCGTGCGCAGGATCGTCGAGGCGGCGCCGGGTCTCGGCATCCGTTACCTGACGCTCTACGCCTTCTCGACCGAGAACTGGAAACGCTCCACCGAAGAGGTCATCGGGCTGATGACGATCTTCGCCCGCTACATCCAGTCCGAGGCGGAACGCCTGTCGCGCGAGGGCGTGCGGCTGCGCTTCATCGGCGGGCGGGAACGTCTGGACAAGAAGCTCCAAAAGCTGATGGCCGGGATCGAGGAGCGGACGAAGGACAATGACCGCCTTCACCTGACCGTCGCCATCAACTATGGCGGGCGCGACGAACTGTCCCGCGCCGCCCGGCGCATCGCGACGGCCGTTGCCGAGGGCCGGTTGAAGCCCGAGGATGTGACCGAGGACACGGTCGGCGACCATCTGGACACGTTCGACCTTCCCGACCCCGATCTGGTGATCCGCACCAGCGGCGAGACGCGGATTTCCAACTATCTGCTCTGGCAGTCCGCCTATGCGGAATACGAATTCACCGACACGCTCTGGCCCGATTTCACGCCCGAGGAACTGGGGACAATCCTCGATCGTTTCTCGGACCGCGAACGCCGGTATGGCGGCGCGCTGACGGCATGAACGCAGCTTCGAAATGGAATGACCTCGCGCCTAGGCTGATCTCGGGCGCGGCGATGGCGGCGGGCGGGCTCTTGCTGATCTGGATGGGCGGCTACTGGTTCGCCGCCCTCGCCATCCTTTGCGGCGGGTTGATGATCTGGGAACTGGCGGCCATGACGCCCGCGATCCGGCCGTTCGAGGCAAAGGGGCTGGGCGTTCTGGCGGGTTTCGTCCTGGCGCTGGTGCTGCTGGGGCGCAATCCGTTCTTCATGGCCGCCCTCGCGCTGCCGCCGCTTTTGCTGCTGGCGGCGGTGCTGGCGCGGCCCGACGGGCAAAGCCGCCTTTATATTCCGCTTTACGGCGCGATGATCATGGGGGCGAGCTATGGTCTGGTCGCGTTCCGCGAAGGTTACGGGATGCTCTGGCTTCTCTGGCTGGTGCTTGTGGTCGTGGTGACCGATGTGGCGGGCTATTTCGCGGGCCGCGTCTTCGGCGGGCCGAAATTCTGGCCCTCGGTCAGCCCGAAGAAGACCTGGTCGGGGATTGTCGCGGGCTGGCTCGCCGCGGCGGTCATCGGGGCGGTGTTCTTGAAGATCTCCACCGCCGGGATCGACCTTTTGTGGATCTCCTCCGTCCTCGCCTTCGCCTCGCAGCTTGGCGACATCGCCGAAAGCGCCATCAAGCGGCGGGCCGGGGTCAAGGACAGTTCCAACCTGATCCCCGGCCATGGCGGGTTGATGGACCGTTTCGACGGGCTTCTGGGCGCGGCCCTTCTGATGCTGCTGGTGGCGCAGTTGACGCCGGTGCCGGTGGTCCGGTTCTGATCCGATGCGCAGCATTTCCGTTTTCGGCGCGACCGGGTCCATTGGCGAAAGCACCTTCGATCTTCTCATGCGGCAGGGGGGCGTGGCACGCTATCGCACCGTTGCCCTGACGGCGGGTCGAAATGTCGCACGGCTG
>DAIOXI010000299.1:1424-1738 GCA_036758045.1 Albidovulum sp. | reverse complement strand
GACTCGCGGGCAGAGGACCGGCCGCCGCCCCACGGGTCGCGGATGCCGTACTTCTGCCAATAGGTGATGTCGGCATGACCGGGACGGAACTTCTGCGCGATCTCGGAATAGTCCTTCGACCGCTGGTCGGTATTCTCGATCATCAACTGGATCGGCGTCCCGGTCGTGCGCCCCTCATAGACGCCCGACAGGATCTTGACCTGATCGGGCTCGCGCCGCTGGGTCGTGTACTTGTTCTGCCCCGGCTTGCGCAGGTCGAGCCAGTGTTGAAGCATCGCCTCATCCACCGCCACCCCCGGCGGGCAGCCGTCGAC
>DAIOXI010000299.1:0-1414 GCA_036758045.1 Albidovulum sp. | reverse complement strand
GATCGCCGGACCGTGGCTTTCGCCCCAGGTCGTAAGGCGGAAAAGATGACCGAAGGTGTTAAGGCTCATGGGCTGGCTCCTGTGCTGCAAGGGGCATAGCGAAGGGCGCGCCGCCGCTCAAGCATTCGCTCTCTCCCGCCTTTCATCTTGCCGGAAATACCTCGGGGTGAATGCGGGCCGCATGGCCCGCAGAGGGGCAGCGCCCCTTCCGCCCTTGCCGCCGCCACGCATTCCGCTATGGTGCGCCTCACCTCGGGGTGCTCTGGCGACAGGGCTGAGATGCGCAAGCGAACCCGTAGAACCTGAACCGGTTAAGACCGGCGGAGGGAAGGTCAAGGGCCATCGCCCCATACCATCTCCGCCCGCCTGACCATTGGAGGATGAGAGATGAAGACCATCATTTCTCCGGCTCTGATGATCGCGGGATGCCTGGCAGCCAGCACGGTGCTGGCCGCAGGCAAACCCGAACTGATCGTCCTTGCGCCGGATTATTTCGCGTCGGAATGGGGGCCCGGACCCAAGATAGAGAGCGGTTTCGAAAGCCGCTGCGGCTGTGATTTGCGCTTCATGACCGGCGATCTGCTGTCGCGGCTGCGCCTTGACGGCGGCGCGGGCGCCGATGTGGTGATCGGGTTGTCCACCGACCAGACCGCCGCGGCGCGCGCGACGGGGCTTTTCGCGCCCCATGGCCTGAACCTTTCGCTGCTGACCCTGCCGGTTGCCTGGACCGACCCGGATTTCGTCCCCTTCAACTGGGGCGAGACCGCCTTTGTCTATGACCGCACGCGCCTGCCCGATCCGCCGGACAGTTTTCAGGCGCTGATCGACGCGCCCGACGATCTGAAGATCGTCATTCAGGACCCCCGCACCTCGGCCTCGGGCCTGGCGCTGGTGCTGTGGGTCGATGCGATCTATGGCGACGGTGCGGCCGAGGTCTGGCGCAAGCTCAGCCCCAAGATCCTGACGGTGACGCCGGGCTGGTCGGAGTCCTATGGCCTCTTCACCGCGGGCGAGGCCGACATGGTGATGAGCTACATCACCTCTCCCGCCTATCACCTGATCGCCGAAAAGGACGACACCAAGCGCGCGGCGATCTTCCCCGAGGGGCATTACTTCATGGCCGAGCTGGTCGGGCGGTTGACGGGTTCGGACCAGCCGGAGCTGGCCGGGCAGTTCATGGATTATGTGCTGTCCGAGGATTTCCAGAAGATGATCCCGACAGCCAACTGGTCCTATCCGGCGGTGATGGTGGAGGGCGCCCTGCCGCCAGAATTCGCCGCGCTGCCGCGCCCTGAAAAGACACTGTTCCTGCCCGAAACGCAGGTCGAGGCGCGCCGCGCAGCGGCCATCGCGACCTGGCGGAAGGAGATGACCGAATGATCCCGAAGGAGATACCGATGACACATTCTGCCCC
>DAIOXI010000298.1:0-1899 GCA_036758045.1 Albidovulum sp. | reverse complement strand
CGTCGTCATGGAGAAGCCGCTTGATCCCGCCCAGAAGCGCCAGGTCGGAAGGGCGATAATAGCGCCGCCCGCCCGCCCGCTTGACCGGCTTGACCTGCGAAAAGCGGCTTTCCCAGAAGCGCAGCACATGGGCCGGTGTCTGCAAAAGCTCGGACACCTCGCTGATCGTCCGAAAGGCTTCCGCCGATTTCTCCATCAAAGACGCCTCAGCCCTTGTTCCCCTTCGCCACACGCTCTTTCATCAGATGCGAGGGGCGGAAGGTCAGCACGCGGCGGGGGTGGATCGGAACCTCATCCCCTGTCTTGGGGTTGCGCCCGACGCGGGCCGCCTTGTCGCGCACCGAAAAGGTCCCAAAGGACGAGATCTTCACAGTCTCGCCGCGCGCCAGCGCGTCGGACATATGCTGCAACACGCCTTCGACCAGTTGCGCGGATTCGTTGCGGGACAGGCCCACCTCGCGGAACACGGCCTCGCTCAGATCCATCCTGGTCAAGGTCTTATCGCTCATCACGTCCCCCTTGCTGAATTTCAACGCAGGATGGGCGGATAAGATTTCCGAGTCAATATCAATGGCTTGGAGAAGGGCTTTCAAGCGGGTTTTCACCACCTCAGAACGACGGAACCCCAGCTCAGGCCACCGCCGATGGCCTCGGTCACGATCAGATCGCCTTGCTTGATCTGTCCACGGGCCTTTCCGACCGACAGCGCAAGGGGAATCGACGCGGCCGAGGTGTTGCCGTGATCCTGCACGGTGACGACGACACGCTCCATCGGAACCTGCATCCGCTGCGCGGCGGCGCTTGTCAGCCCGGCCTTGTCAAGCGCGGTATGGGCGGCCGCGGCCAGTTTTTCGACCGCGTGGCGGAAGACCTGGTTGCCCTGCATCCGAAGATGGCCCGCCGTGCCGGTGGTGGAGACGCCGCCATCGACATAAAGCAGGTCCTTGTAGGAGCCGTCGCTGTTCAGGTCGGTGGCGAGGATACCGCGATCTTCTGCCGTGCCCTTGCCTTCGCCCGCCTCAAGCACGACCGCCCCCGCGCCGTCGCCGAACAGAACGCAGGTCGCGCGATCGGTGAAGTCGAGGATGCGGCTGAAGGTTTCCGCGCCGATCACCAGAACCCGTCTCGCCTGACCAGAGACGATCATCGCGTTGGCATTGCTCATGGCAAAGACAAAGCCCGCGCAGACCGCCTGAACGTCGAAGGCGAAGCCCTTGGAAATGCCCAGTTTCGCCTGAACCATCGTCGCGGCGGAGGGGAAGGTCAGATCGGCGGTCGATGTGGCGACGATGATGGCGTCGATATCCTCGGCCGTCAGCCCTGCATCGGCGATGGCGGCGCGCCCGGCGGCGGCGCCCATGTCGGATGTGGTTTCACCCTCGGCGGCGAAATGGCGGCGTTCGATCCCGGTGCGGCCGCGGATCCATTCGTCGCTGGTGTCGAGCTTGTCCTCGAACTCCGAATTCTCAACCACGCGGGACGGCAGGTAATGCCCGACACCCCGAACCACGGCACGCATTGTCATTCGGATGTTCCGTTCTCTGCTCCGCCCTGCGCCGCATCCTGCCCCGCCTGCGCGGCAGAGGCAACCCGCGCCGCGAGGCGTTCCTGAAAGCCGGACTTGGCCAGCCGGTAGGCAAGCTCGATCGCCGCCGCGACGCCGGTCGCGTCGGCAGCGCCGTGCGATTTCACCACCGTGCCGTTCAGTCCCAGGAAGACCCCGCCGTTGACCCGTCGCGGGTCGATCCGTGTCTGCAACCGCTTGAGCGAACCGAGCGCGAGGACGGCGGCAATCTTCGACAGGAAGCTGGCGTTGAATGCCTCGCGCAGGAAGTCGCCCACCAGCCGCGCCGTGCCCTCGCCGGTCTTCAGCGCGACATTGCCGGTGAAGCCGTCGGT
>DAIOXI010000297.1:0-1908 GCA_036758045.1 Albidovulum sp. | reverse complement strand
CCGACCTCTTCCTTGAAATAGGTCCGCCGGTCGGGGTCGCGGATGGTGGCGGCATCGGAGGCCAGCCCCGGCACCGGCTCGGTCACGATATACTGGTGGCGGACCGCCTGAAGCGGCACCTCGATCCCCGCCATCGCGCCCACCTGCCGCGCCCATTGCCCGGCGCAATTGACGACGATCTCACAGTCGATCTCGCCGCCCGAGGTCTTCACTGCGGTGATCCGATCGCCCGCCATGGCAAAGCCCGTCACCCGCACGCCCTCGAAAATCTTCGCGCCATGCATCCGCGCGCCCTTGGCAAGGCTTTGCGTGATGTCGGAGGGGCTCGCCTGCCCGTCCGTCGGCAGCCAGCTTGCGCCGACCAGATCGCCGACCTCCATCAGGGGCCACATCCGCTTCACCTCCTCAGGGGAGACGAGATGCATCTCCATCTCGAAGGACCGCGCCGTGGTGGCCAGCCGCTTGTATTCGGTCCAGCGGTCCTGATTGGTCGCGAGCCTGAGGCAGCCAGTCATCTTCCACCCGGTCTCAAGCCCGGTCTCCGCCGCCAGCCCCTTGTAGAGGTCTACGGAATATTTCAGCACCCGCGTGATCGACGCGGAAGAGCGCAACTGCCCCACCAGCCCCGCCGCATGCCAGGTGGACCCGGAAGTGAGCTTGCCCTGTTCCAGCAGCACGACCTCGGCCTTGTGGTCGCGGGCCAGGTGGTAGGCGGTCGAACATCCGATGATCCCGCCGCCGATGACGACGATGCGGGCGTGGCTGGGCAAGGTCATGGCAGGATCTTTCCGTATGAGGTCTGGTAGCGGTCAAGCGCGGCATCGAGCCGGCCAAGGTATTCGCGCGCATGGGCGTCGTAATCGGCCCCCGGCGCGGCAAGGAAGATCTCCGAAATCATCGCCCACATCGCCTCGCGCGCGAGGCTGGCGCATTGCATCGCCGCGAAGGCGCGGGACAGGGCGGCATCGGGCGCGCGGTCGAAATAGGCGCCGAGAAGCGCCGCCGCCTCGCCCGCCCCCATCCCGGCATTCGACGCCGCGCCCGCCAGGTCGAACATCGCGGTGCCAAAGCCCGCATATTCGAAGTCGATCAGCCAGAGGCGGCCCGACGCATCCTCAAGGAAATTCCCCGGCAGAAGGTCGTGATGGCCATAGATGACGGGCAGCGCCACCTGCGCCGCCTCCATCGCCGCCGCGATCCCGACAAGGCGCGGCAGGTCGGGGGCAAAGCGGCTCCCCTCGGCGGCCAGCGTCCTTGCATAGTCGCGGATGACGTGGAAGACCCAGAAGATCACCCCCGGCCCCGACACCTCGCCCGGCATCTTGTCGTGAAACCGGCGCAGGAAGCGCCCCACCCGCTCCGGGTCCGCCCTCAGGTCCGCCTCGCCCCAGGTCCGCGCCTCGATGAAGCGCGAGACCATGACACCGGGCGCCGCATGGACCACCTCGGGCGCGAAGCCCGCCGCATGGGCGGCCCGCGCCGCCATCACCTCATTGGCGCGGGCAACATGATGGAACGGGAAATCCTCGCCGAAGCGGACCACATGCGCGCGCCCCGCGTCCGTCACCTTCCAGCTTTCGTTGGACAGTCCCCCGGTCAGCGGCTCCGCCGAAATCTCTCCCCGCCAGCAGGGCAGCGCCCGGATACGTTCGACACTCATGCGCCCCCCACTTCTTCGTTGCGCCAAATACTCCCGCCGGAGGCTCCCGCATCTGCCACACGCACGCCGCTCATGCCCGCGCCTCCCCCAGCCCCAGCCGCGCCCGCGCGGCCCCGGCACCGGCGTGGATCATGCGGTCGGCGATGATGGCGATGAAGGCGACGGCAAGCCCGGCGACAAGGCCGCGCCCCGGATCGGCCTTGGTCAGCGCGATATAGACCTCCTGGCCGAGGTCGCGCGTGCCGACC
>DAIOXI010000296.1:0-1949 GCA_036758045.1 Albidovulum sp. | reverse complement strand
GGGTGACGTCGAGGGCGTCGGTGTCGAAGCGGACGGGGACGTCGAATTCGAAGCCTGCGGTGATGGCCACGCCCACGGCCGGGGCGGTGGCGAAGGTGATGAGGCCTGTCGCGGTGGAAACCGACCATCCAGAGGCCTGCGGGGTGCCGTTCAGGGCGATGGTGACGGTACCAGCGACGGGCTTGGTGCTCGCGCGCGTCCACGACTGCGCGCCCGAGGTATAGCGTTTGGCAAGCTGGAACTGCGTGGCCGACCCGTTGCCTGTGCCGATGGGTTGATCGGTTGAGGCGGGCGGCTGTGACGGCAGGCAGGACTTGAAGTCGGACCAGTCCTTGAAGCGAAAGCCGTGCAGACGGCCGTTCCTTGCCTCGAAGAAGGCCACGACCGCTGCCAGATCGTCAGCGCGGCGGATGCCATAGGCGACGTCGTAGCGGCGGCGGCTGTTGGCCCAGCTGGCGTTGCGCTCCTCTGCACCGCTCGCCAATTCGACGATTTGCGTGCGGCGCTCGGGCCCGCCGCGCGCTCCGCGGCTGGTGTTGTCCGGAAAGCGGACCTCATGGAAGGCCATGGCTGATCCTCAAATCCCCCTCCGGCCCAGCGACACGGCACGGGCGATGTCGCTGGCGACTTGCGTGCGGGACTGGCGGAAGCTCTCGGCGTCGCGGGCGTTGATCGTCACGTTGACGGTTGAGGTGCCCACCTGGCCGTACCCTGCCGCCTCCCGGCGCGAGAGCACCCGTTCGCCCCGTTGCAGAATCGCGGGCACCTCGTCGGGCCGCAGACCAGCCCAGCCGCCGTTGTGCATGCGAGGGGCATTGGTGAAGGCGAGGGCCGGGACCATCCGGCTGGGGCCAGGGGCGCCGACAATCCCGCCCGTGTGCAGGATGTTCGCGAAGATCCCGCCCGCGCCGCCCAGCGCGCCGGAAAGGGCATTGGCGATGGGGCCGAGGATGAAGCGCCGGGCGGCGAGCTTGGACAGATCGGCGATCATCGACGTGACCAGATCGCGGAAGTCGAGCTTGCCGGTCTTCACGAAGTCGCCGATGGCATTCTCGGCGCTCTGGAAAGCCCCGACCAGCGCACTGCCGATATCCCCGCCGATGTCGCGCGCCTTCGCGGCGTAGTCAGCAAGCGCTGCCGTGACGGCCTGCCAGCCGGTGAGGGCGGTGTCCGCGCCCTCGGCGGCAGCCGCCCCCGCGTTGCGCGCAGCACCGCCTGCGCCATCGGCGGCGGTGGCGGTGTCGTTCAGCCCGGTGGTCAGGGCGTCGGCAGAAGCGGCGGCATCCGCCAGTCCGGTCTCGGCCTCGGTCCCCGTGCCGGTCACGGCATCCTTCAGGACCTGCCAACTGGCCAGCGGCCGACCTGCAGCGTCAGCCAGCATACCTGCCGCTTCGCGATAGCCGTCGGCCCGGGCGCGGGCATCGTCGGCCATCGCGCCAAGACCGAGATTGGGTGGTTCCAGGTAGGTGCGGGACAGCGCGGCCGAGAATGCGTCCGCCGCGGCGGTACCGGCTGCGGTCGCGGCTCCCTCAAACGGGTTGCCGATGCGGCCGAGTTCCACCGGGTCGAGAACGCCGATCCGCACCCCACCTTCGCCCGTGGCCCATTCGGGCAACAGCGCGAGGGCCGCGTTCAGGGTCTCGATGAAGCTGTTGATGCGCGTCACGACGCCGTTCAGCATCGCCTCGACGCCCGAAATCAGCCCGTTCGCGGCCTGGAAGGCAAAGTCGCCGATGGCACCGGGTAGACTGCCCCAGATCGCCACCGCGGCGTCATAGGCGCCCTGGAAGATCGCGGCCGTACGGTCGCCGAAGCTGACCACGCCCGCGATGGTGCCCTCAAGGGCCGATAGTCCCGCCGCCTTCAGCGCCTCCCATCCGGCCGCCATCCGCGCCAATGCCGCATCCAGCGACAGACCGATGCGCGACCAGACCTCGCGGGCCAGATCG
>DAIOXI010000295.1:0-1972 GCA_036758045.1 Albidovulum sp. | reverse complement strand
GGGGGCGCAGCGCGGCGGTTGGCTAGCGTGAGGCAGTTTCACCGGGGAAGCCAGGCGGAAGCCACCTTGAGCGCTGACGCCGGAATTCGTGAGTCAGATCAGCGGCTTGCGGAATCACGATCTGGCCGGGGTGGATCCCCGGCGGGAAGCCAGGGAAGCCACCTCCGGGGAAGCCAGGTGGCCAGAGGCCACCGCCGAAAGCCAATTTCTGAGAAGCCGTTGAATCCGCTTCACTTTTCAAGTTGACAGACCTGCCCCCATTGACCTACCCCTTGATCATCGAAGAATTGCGCCCGGAGGAACCCCCTCGCGGGCGCTTTTCATTTCACCTCCCCCACATCCCGAGCCCCGCCCCATGGACCTCGTCTTCGCGCCTAGCCAGGTAGAGTCCTGGCCGATTGCCCGGCTGCGCCCCTATGCCCGCAATGCCAAGATGCATGGCGACGATCAGGTGGCGAAGATCGCGGCCAGCATGGCCAAGTTCGGCTGGACCGTCCCCTGCATGGTGGCCGACGACGGCGAACTGATCGCAGGACATGGTCGAGTGCTGGCCGCCACCATGCTCGGGCTGACCGAGGTGCCGGTGATCCGCCTCAGCCATCTCGACAAGGCGGAACGCCGGGCCTACCGGATCGCCGACAACAAGCTGACCGAGTTGGGTGAGTGGGACGAAGCTCTGTTGCGCGACGAGATCGCGGGGCTTTTGGCCGAGGATTTCGACCTGTCCCTGCTCGGGATCAGTGACGATGATCTGGACGCGCTTTTGCGGGATCCGGAGGCGCTGGGCGGGGATGGCCCGGTCGAGGGCGAGGACGAGGTTCCGGACCTGCCGGTCACGCCTGTGTCCGTGCCGGGCGACCTCTGGCAGCTGGGCGCGCATCGTTTGATCTGCGGCGACAGCACCGCCGCCGATGTGGTCGGGCGGCTGCTCGGTGATGTGCGCCCCCTGCTGATGGTGACCGACCCACCCTATGGGGTGGAATATGATCCCTCCTGGCGCAATCAGGCTGGCGCGGCCAAGACGAAACGCACAGGTAAGGTGCTGAACGACGACCGGGCCGACTGGCGCGAGGCTTGGGCGCTGTTTCCCGGCGACGTCGCCTATGTCTGGCACGGCGCGCTGCATGCCGCGACAGTGGCCGAGAGCCTGGTGGCCGCGGGTTTCGCCATCCGGTCGCAGATCATCTGGGCCAAGGACCGGCTGGTGCTCAGCCGGGGCGATTACCACTGGCAGCACGAGCCCTGCTGGTATGCGGTGAGGGCCAAGGGCAATGGCCACTGGGCCGGAGACCGCAAGCAGACCACACTGTGGCAGATCGCCAACCGGGATCAGGACACCGTCACGGTGCACGGCACGCAGAAGCCGGTCGAATGCATGCGCCGCCCGATCCTGAACAATTCCAGCCCCGGCCAAGCCGTCTATGAACCGTTTATGGGTTCCGGCACCACGCTGATCGCGGCTGAAACCACGGGCCGGGTCTGCTTCGGGGTCGAGTTGAACCCGGCATATGTGGATGTGGCCATCGAGCGCTGGCAGTCCTTCACCGGCCAAGAGGCCCTGCTGGCGGAAACCGGCGAAACCTTTGCCGCCCTCAAGGCCAAGCGGGTCGCGGCATGAACGCGCCCCTCCTGCGCGGCCGGATTGAGCACTGGCCGCTGGCCCGTCTCCGCCCCTATGCCCGCAATGCGAAAACCCACGATGCCGACCAGGTCACGAAGATCGCCGCCAGCATGGCCGAATTCGGCTGGACCGTTCCCTGCCTCGTCGCCGCGGATGGCGAGTTGATCGCGGGCCATGGGCGCATCCTGGCCGCGACCCGGCTCGGGCTGGCAGAGGCGCCGGTCATCGTGCTGGGCCATCTGACCGAGGCGCAGCGCCGGGCCTATCGCATCGCGGACAACAAGCTGACCGAACTGGGCGGGTGGGACGAGGCGCTGCTGCTCGAGGAACTGCGCGGGCTGCTGGCCGAGG
>DAIOXI010000294.1:0-2024 GCA_036758045.1 Albidovulum sp. | reverse complement strand
GAGTGGTAGTCCTTCTTGTGGGTCTAGAAAAGCTCGATCAGCGCGGAGAAGCGCGAGGAGAGAATGGCGAACTGGACCTCTGGCGAACCGGTGTCGCCTTCCTTGGTCGCGAATTCCTTCATCACGCGGGCTTTTTCTTCGGCCGTGATCGACATCGGGGTCTCCTTTCGGTTCTAGGGGTCATGGCGCAAGCCGGGATGTCGTCCAGCAGGGCCCGTGGAGTCTCCGCCCATGCGGCGGATGGGGGCATATAGGGGCAATCGCGCGAAAAGGAAAGCGGGAATCGCGCGCTCTCAGGCAGGCTCCGCCGTCACCGCGCGCAGGATGATGTCGTCCACCGTGGGCGCGACCGGGCCAAAGACCTCGGCCACGGCGGCGCCGTCGATCAGGACAGTGACCGACATCCCCCGCGCCTCGGGCGCCGTCACGCTCACCTGCGGGTCGGGGTGGACAAGCGGATCGTAGACCAGCACCAGCCGGTCCTCCGCCGGATCGTAATCGGTGATGGTCACGACACCGCCGCCCTGGTCGAGCCAGCCGGCCAGGTCGAACTCATCCGTCCCGGCCCCGCCGGTGGCCCAGTCGCCCGGCCCGGCGACGATCGTATCGTTCCCGGTATCGCCGTTCAGGTAATCCTGCCGGTCCGACAGCTGGACCTGCGCGCTTTCCCGCACCGTTCCATCCAGATAGTCGTTGCCGTCGCCGCCCATCAACACGTCGGCCCCCGCGCCGCCGTAAAGCGTGTCATCGCCCAGCCAGCCCATCAGCGCGTCATTCCCCGCCCCGCCGTCCAGGAAATCGGCATCGGTCCCGCCATTCAGGCTGTCGGCCCCCTCGCCGCCGCTCAGCACATCTTGGCCCGGACCGCCAGTCAGGCTGTCATTGCCGCCCTCGCCCGCCAGGAAATCGTCGCCGTCGCCCCCGTCGAGCGTATCGTTCCCCTCGCAGCCGCAAAGGGTATCGGTCCCGTCATCGCCGAAAAGCTGGTCATCGCCCGCGCCGCCGATCAGCGTGTCGGCACCGGCATAGCCATTGACCTGATCGTCGCCGCCAAGCGCTTCGATCCAGTCATCCGTCGCTGCGCCCCCCGCATCGCCCGAAAGGATATCGGCCGTTTCGGTCGCCGAGGCGGCAGCCCCGGACGTCACGAGATCGGCGGTCCCGGTTGCGGGTTCCTCGCCCGTCGGTTCCGTCTCCGGCTCCGTCGGTTCCGGCTCCGGTTCAGGCTCCGGCGCCGAGAAATCGAAGGCAAGCCCAAGGGTCACCAGACCAAGCAATCCCGCAAACATCAACATCGCACTACCCCATTCCGCCAGCCCCGGCACGGCGCTGGTTTCCCGCGACGGACCCTGCCGGACGCGGGTTAACACGCCGGGAAGATCAGGCGGATCGTGCGAATTGTCGGTATTTTCCGTTCAGCCCGCGGGCCAGACCTGCGGCGCCACGGCATTGCCGACGTAAAGCGGATGGCGCGGATGGCCCGCCTTCGTCAGGCCGAGCGTATGCAGGACCAGCCCCCGCGCGTTCAGCCTTTCCCGCATCCGCGCGCCCGCGTCCCGCAAGGCGCCGTGAACGCCCCGGCCGCAGAGGATCATCCCGGCCCGCGCCGTGCCCTCAAGCACGACCGCGCCGTTCCCCGGCCCGACCGGATCACCCGCCTGCCGCAGATCGGCGGGACGGGTGGCGCGGAAGGCGAACAGGTTCAGGATCTCCACCCCGCCGAAACCGCCGCGCCGCGCCCGCCCCTCGCAGCGGGCAATCGTCGGGTCATTGCGTTCCTCCGTCGCGGTCGATGGGTTGAGCATGATCCACACCAGCACCGGCCCCGCATCCCAGCGCCGCGTCAGGCGGTAGCGATACTGCCCGCAGCGGGAATAGAGCGCCTCGGACCGGGTGCCGTCCGCCTCATGCGCGCGCAGGATCACCGGAACGGCACTGGGGCGGTAAAGGTCTCCCCCCGCCCGGTCTCGGGATGGTTCAGCCGCAGGCTTTCAGCATGCAGCATCAGGCGCGGAAAGTCGCGC
>DAIOXI010000293.1:0-2095 GCA_036758045.1 Albidovulum sp. | reverse complement strand
CGGGCCATATCCCGCTTCTGATGCCGACGCTTCAGCCCGCCGACCTGTGGCGTGAGAGCGGGCGCTACGACGATTACGGGCAGGAAATGCTGCGCATCCGCGACCGGCATGAGCGCGACATGCTTTACGGCCCGACGAATGAGGAGATGATCACAGACATCTTCCGGTCCCATGTGAACAGCTACAAGGACCTGCCGCTGACGCTTTACCACATCCAGTGGAAGTTCCGCGATGAGGTCCGCCCCCGTTTCGGCGTCATGCGCGGGCGCGAGTTCCTGATGAAGGACGGCTACAACTTCGACCTGACGCGCGAGGACGCGCTGCATGCCTATAACCGCCACATGGTCAGCTACCTGCGGACCTACGAACGCATGGGCCTGACCGCGATCCCGATGCGCGCGGATAGCGGTCCCATTGGCGGCGACGACACGCATGAATTCCTCGTCCTCGCCTCGACCGGCGAAAGCGAGGTCTTCTATGACAGCGCGGTGACCGAGCTGAAGCTGGGCGACCGCGCGGTCGATTACGACAACCGCGAGGAGGTCGCCGCGATCTGCGCGGAGTTCACGACGCCCTATGCCCGCACGGACGAAACCCATGACGCGGCCCTGTTCGACGCGATCCCGGAAGCCCGCCGCAAGGTCGGGCGCGGGATCGAGGTCGGGCAGATCTTCTTCTTCGGCACCAAGTATTCCGAACCGATGGGCGCGACCGTCGTCACCGCCGATGGCAGCCGGGTGCCGGTGCAGATGGGCAGCCACGGCATCGGCGTCAGCCGTCTGGTCGGCGCGCTGATCGAGGCCAATCACGACGACAAGGGCATCATCTGGCCCGAGGGCGTGACGCCTTTCTCCGCCGGGATCGTCAACCTCAAGCAGGGTGATGGCTCGACCGACAGCGCCTGTGAGTCGATCTATGCCGCGCTGAAGGCCAAGGGGCTGGACCCGCTTTACGACGACCGCGACGAACGGGCCGGGGCGAAATTCGCGACCGCCGACCTGATCGGCCTGCCGTGGCGGATCACCGTCGGCCCGCGCGGGATTGCCGCGAACAAGGTCGAACTGACCAGCCGCCGCACGGGCGAGAGCGAGGAGATGTCGCCCGAGGCCGCCATCGACCGCATCGCGAAGATCTACGCGGCGCATCCGTAAAGGGCCGGATAGAGCGTTTCGCGTTCATTCACATTCACGCGGCACGCTCTGACCCATTGATGCTGCATGTTCGAGAAGCACGAAAAACCGGTTCCCACCTTTCATGCAACATGCACCGGCCCAGCCTTGCGCGGGGCGCGGCAAAAGCGGACACTCGACGCAACGAAACCGCGTCCGAGGTAGGTTGATGGTTGTCAGGCTTCTTGCCCTTGCCGGAGGCGTGGCGGGCGGCGTCGCGCTGTGGCAGTTCCCCGAGTTCTCGCAGCAATACCTTCAGCGTCTGGCAGGGCAGGTCGATGCGCTGTCCGCCGTGACCGCCGATTTCGATGCCTCGGCGGCGAAGTCCGGCCTGACGCGCGAGGCGGCGCTGGCGGCGATGAGCGGGACCGAATTCCTCGGCTACCGGCAGGCCGACATGCGCGCCACCTTCACGCGCCATGACCGCCTGCAATCCGACCTGACCCTGCTGCGCGAGGCCGGGCCGGTGGAACGCCAGTTCCTGCCGCAGCGCTTCGACGATGCCGCTTTGCTGGCTGCCACATGGTCCGATTTCCAGCCCGCCGTTCCGGCCACGGCGGCGGGGGTGACGACCGGAGCGGTGGGGTTCGCGGGCGGCTGGGCCGCGATGATGGGGCTTCTGGCGCTGGTCCTGCGGCCGTTCCGGCGCCGTCCCGCCTGAAACCTGCCCCTGACGCAACCGTGACGGGCCAAATCGGGCCGGAGCGGGTTCAATGGGGGCGTGACCCCACGATCGAGGAGCCGAGATGTCCCGCCCCCTTCACGCCGCCGCCCTTCTTGCCCTGCTGGCCAGCGCCGCCGTCGCCCAGGACTGGGACCAGGGCAGCCGCAACACGCCCCACCTGACCCCGGCCCGCGCCGATCAGACCCGCGCGCCGAAGATTGACGACGGGGTGCGCCTCAAGGCCGAGGTGTTGGCCCGGGGG
>DAIOXI010000292.1:1878-2105 GCA_036758045.1 Albidovulum sp. | reverse complement strand
GCCTTGTCGGCCTTGCCGGGCGCGAGGAGGCGCTGCCGCGTCAGTTGTCGGGCGGCCAGCAGCAGCGGGTGGGCATCGCAAGATCGCTGGCGGTGGAGCCGGAACTGTGGTTCCTTGACGAACCCTTCTCCGCCCTCGATCCCCTTATCCGGCGCGAGATGCAGGACGAATTCATCCGCCTGCAATCGGTCCTGAAAAAGACCATCGTCTTCATCACCCATGACTTC
>DAIOXI010000292.1:0-1868 GCA_036758045.1 Albidovulum sp. | reverse complement strand
GATCCGGCTGGCCGACCGCATCGCGATCATGAAGGACGGGGAGATCGTGCAGCAAGGCACGCCCGAGGAACTGGTGCTGAACCCGGCCACCGATTACGTCCGCGAATTCACCCAGGCCGTACCGAAGGCCAAGGTGGTGCGCGCCGAAAACGTCATGGTCGCGGCCGAGGGCGAGGCCACGGGGACGGTCGGCGCCCGCACCGTCATTGCCGATGCCGCGCCCCTGTTCCTCGACGGGGCCGCGGCGGTTGCCGTCACCGATGCGGGCGGGGCCGTGGTCGGCCATCTGCGCCGCGCCGATGTCACCCGCCTGTTGATGGGGGGCTGAGCCTTGGCCGACGCCCCCGCCCTTGCCCCGCCGCGTGGCCTGCCACGATGGGCGGGCTGGGGGATCGTGCTGCTGGCCTGCGTGGCGCTCTGGCTTTGGGGGGCGAAGGCGGCGCCATGGACCTTCGAATGGCCCAGACAGGCGACCGTCCCTGCGGCGCGCTGGATCACCGCCTTCACCAAATGGCTGCTGAACGACGCCACATTCGGGCTTTTCACCTTTCAGGACCTGACCCGTTTCATCGCCGCCGTGATCGACGCGCCCTATCGGGTGGTGCTGTCGGTGCTGTCGATCGGGTTCCTTGACGGGCAGGGGAGTGCCGCGGTGCAGATCACGCCGCCCCTGGCCTGGATCGCGGTCCTTGTCTCTTTCGCGCTTCTGGGGCTTTGGGCCGGGGGGCGGGGGCTGGCGGCCCTGGTGGCGGCCTGTTTCCTGTTCATCGCGGTCTTTGGCCAGTGGCAAAGCGCGATGGTCACGCTGGCCTCGATCCTTGTCGCGGTGCCCTTGGGGGTCATGGGCGGGCTGATGCTGGGCATCCTCGCCTGGCGGCATCGCTGGGTGTCGCGCGTCCTCCGCCCGGTTCTGGACCTGATGCAGACGATCCCGGTTTTCGCCTATCTGGTGCCGATCCTCTTCCTCTTTGGCTTCGGCCCGACGGCGGCGGTGGTGGCGACGCTGATCTATGCCATGCCGCCGATGACGCGAGTGACGGAACTGGCGCTGGCGCGGGTGCCGTCGGAGCTGAGCGATCTGGGCCATATGGTCGGCTGCACCAGACGCCAGATGATGTGGCGCGTCATGGTGCCGTCGGCGCGCGAGGCGCTGATGGTCGGCGTCAATCAGGTCATCATGCTGTCGCTGAACATGGTGATCATCGCCTCGATGATCGGCGCCGGGGGGCTCGGCTTCGACGTGTTGTCGGCGCTGCGCCGGCTTGATTTCGGCGCCGGGCTTGAGGCCGGGTTCGCCATTGTGGCGCTGGCCGTGGCGCTGGACCGGCTGAGCCAGGCGGCCGCCGCGCGCGGGCGGCGACCGGCGGTGCCGGGCGGGGTCGTCGCGCGCCATCCCTGTCTGATCGCGGCGCTGGCGGTGATCGTCGTGGCGGGCGTGGCGGGGCTGCTGGTCCCGGCGGTGCAGAGCTACCCGGAGGCGCTGCACCTCTCGACCGGCACCTTCTGGAGCCGGGTCGTCGAATGGATCAACGTGAACTATTTCGACGCGCTGGAGGCGGTGAAGAACTTCTTCCTGCTGAACCTGCTGATCCCCTTCAAGCGCTTCCTTCTGGGCCTGCCCTGGCTGGGTGTCGCGGCGCTTCTTGCCTTTGCCGGGCTGCGCCTGGGCGGCTGGCGGCTGGCGCTTCTGAACGCGGCGCTTGTCACGCTGATCGCGGCGACGGGGCAGTGGGAAAAGGCGATGATCACCGTCTATCTCTGCGGCATCTCGGTCCTCATCGCGATGCTGATCGGCCTGCCGGTGGGCATCCTCGCGGCCAATAGCGACCGGCTCTGGTCCTGGGTCCGGGGCATCATCGACACGCTTC
>DAIOXI010000291.1:243-2133 GCA_036758045.1 Albidovulum sp. | reverse complement strand
CGTCCAAGAGGTTCACGATGTCCTTGCATTCCGCGCGGCATCCACACAAGTGGGATACGAAGCTGTTCCATTCCTGCTGTTTCAGCTTGAGATAGGCGGTCGAGAATTCCTCGCCCATGATCGCCTTCAGCGTCTTGTCCTTGTCATAGTCGCGCAGCGCGTCGAGAAGGTTCAGCGGCAGCTTCGGCGCGCCCTTCACCTTGTGACCATCCTGATACATGTCGATGTCGTAGCGGCGGCCCGGATCGGCCTTGGTGCGGACCCCGTCGATACCGGCGGCAAGGATCACGGCCTGCATCAGGTAGGGGTTCGCGGCGCCGTCGGGCAGGCGCAGTTCAAACCGGCCGGGGCCGGGGACGCGGACCATGTGGGTGCGGTTGTTGCCGGTCCAGGTGACCGTGTTCGGCGCCCAGGTCGCGCCGGAAGAGGTGCGCGGCGCGTTGATCCGCTTGTAGCTGTTGACGGTCGGGTTGGTGATCGCCGCCAGCGCCGAGGCATGCTTCATGATCCCGCCAAGGAAGTGGCGGCCCCTCTCGGACAGCCCCAGTTCCTTGCTGTCATCGGCAAAGACGTTGGTCTTGCCGTCAAGGCTCCAGACCGAGATATGGGCGTGGCAGCCCGACCCGGTCAGGCCCTTGAAGGGCTTCGGCAGGAAGGTGGCGCGGAAGCCGTGCTTTTCGGCCACCGACTTGACCATGAACTTGAAGAAGCTGTGCTTGTCGGCGGTCTGCAGCACGTCGTCGTATTTCCAGTTCATCTCGAACTGGCCGATCGCGTCCTCGTGGTCGTTCTGGTAGGCCTCCCAGCCGAGTTCCAGCATGTAGTCGCAGATCTCGGAGATCACGTCATAGCGGCGCATGATCGCCTGCTGGTCGTAGCAGGGCTTTTCGGCGGTGTCGTAGACATCCGAACAGGCCGTACCTTCGCCGTTCAGGATGAAGAATTCCGGCTCCACCCCGGTCTTGACACGCAGCCCTTCCTTTGCCGCCTCGGCGACCAGCTTTTCAAGGACGACGCGCGGCGCCTGATCGACGGGCTTGCCCTCCATCGTGGCGCGGGCGGCGACCCAGGCGACGTCCTTCTTCCACGGCAGCTGGATGGCGGAGTCGGCGTCCGGCACCGCCATCAGATCGGGATGGGCCGGGGTCAGGTCAAGCCAGGTGGCGAAACCGGCGAAACCCGCGCCGTCCTCGGCCATGTCGTTGATCGCCTGCGTGGGGACGAGCTTCGCCCGCTGACTTCCGAAGAGGTCGGTGTAGGAGATCATGAAATACTTGACCCCCCTTTCCTTGGCCCATTTGGCAAGGTCTTTGGCCATATGATAACTCCCTGTAACGTATTGTTTTTTGTGGATCAGAAGCCGCCGTTGCGGCCGGGGATCCAGTTGGTGCCGGCGATCGGAACGCCTGCCATCGCCGCTGCCTCGATGGTCAGCGCGCAGAGGTCTTCGGGTTCCAGGTTGTGAAGGTGGTTCTTGCCGCAGGCGCGTGCGATGGTCTGCGCCTCAAGCGTCATCACCTTCAGGTAATTGCGCAGGCGGCGGCCGCCCTTGACCGGGTCGAAGCGGTTGTAAAGCTCCGGGTCCTGGGTGGTGATCCCCGCCGGGTCCTTGCCTTCGTGCCAGTCGTCATAGGCACCGGCGGTGGTGCCAAGCTTCTGGTATTCCGCTTCCAACGCCGGGTCATTGTCGCCCAGCGCGATCAGCGCGGCGGTCCCGATCGCCACTGCGTCGGCGCCAAGGGCCATCGCCTTCGCCACGTCCGCGCCCGAGCGGATGCCGCCCGAGACAATCAACTGCACCTTGCGGTGCATGCCAAGGTCCTGAAGCGCCTTCACGGCCTGTGGGATACAGGCAAGGATCGGCTGGCCGACATGTTCGATGAACACGTC
>DAIOXI010000291.1:0-233 GCA_036758045.1 Albidovulum sp. | reverse complement strand
CACGACGACATCGGCCCCGGCCTTCACCGCAAGCGCGGTGTCGTAATAGGGCCGCGCGCCGCCGACCTTGACGTAGATCGGCTTCTCCCAGTCGGTGATCTCGCGGATTTCGAGGATCTTGATCTCAAGATCATCGGGGCCGGTCCAGTCAGGGTGACGGCAGGCCGACCGCTGGTCGATGCCCTTGGGCAGGTTGCGCATCATCGCGACGCGGTCAGAGATCTTCTGACCCA
>DAIOXI010000290.1:0-2176 GCA_036758045.1 Albidovulum sp. | reverse complement strand
GTACCGGCCTGTCACGCCGGGGGTCGCGGGTTCGAGCCCCGTCAACCGCGCCACCGTCTTTCCCCGCCCCGCGTTGATTCGCCCCGGTGACTGCGCTGCGCGCTTCGGCTATGCCCATGCGGCGCAGGAGAAAGGGGAACGCGGTGGAGCTTCTCGACAGGATACCGATGAACATCGCCGTTCTGGCGGCGCTGACGCTGGGCCTCGCGCCCTTTGTCCCGGAACCCCATATCTGGGAAAAGCTGAAGATGCTGGTCGCTGGCACGCTGGTCAGGCCGCTCGACATCTTCGACCTTGTGCTTCACGCCGCGCCCTGGGTGGTGCTGATCGCCAAAGTAATCCGCATGGCGCTCGTGCGCGGGTAGCGCGCCGCGTCACAGCGTCAGGCGATAGCGCACATGCCCGTCCTCGGGCGTGTAGCTGTCGTAAAGCGCGCGGGCGCGGGCGTTGTCGCGGCCGGTGTGCCAGTAGAGGCGCTTCCAGCCCCGCGCGCGGGCCAGCGTCCGCAGATCGTCGATCAGCGCCCGGCCGATGCCGTGGCCGCGGCGGGACTCATCGACAAAAAGGTCCTCAAGATAGCAGTCTTCGCCCGCGACCCAGGTCGAGGCGTGATGTTGATGGATGGCGAAGCCGAGGATGTCGGCTCCATCGACCGCCAGGCGCATGTTCAGCGCGGACTCCGATGACATCAGCCGCGCCCAGGTGAAGGCGGTCACCTCCTCGGGCAGCGGATGGTCGTAGAAGGTCAGGTAGGCACGCCAGAGACGGCGCCAGCCGGCCTCATCCTCGGGGCGGGCATCGCGGAGGGTCGGGGTCATGTCAGGAACTCCAGCAGCGCGCGCGCCGTTTCCTCGGGCGCGGTGTCGATGAAGAAATGCCCGCCGGGGATGGTCGCGGACCGCATGTCGGCCAGCCGGTCGGCCCAGGTGGCGGGGACGTCAAAGGCGCGCGCCATGGCGCCCGCCGCACCGTAAAGGACAAGCGCGGGGTGGGGGACCTTGCGGCCCAGATCGCCCTCATCCAGCGCGACATCGAGGCTGGCGGCGGCGCGGTAATCGTCGCACATGGCGCGCACCGTCTCCGGGTCGCGCCAGGCGGTGCGATAGGCGGAAAGCTGGCCGGCGTCGAAATCCGAAAGCCGCGCGCCGCCCCAGCCCAGAAGGCAGCTTTCGAAGAAATAGTCGGGGTCTGACAGGATCAGCCGTTCGGGGAGGGGCTCCGGCTGGGCGAGGAAGAACCAGTGGTAATAGCTCGCCGCGACCTGCCGGGTGAGGTGGGAGAGCAGGTGAAGCGTCGGCACGATGTCCATCAGCACCAGCCTGCCGATCCGCCCGCCCGCATCGTCCAGCGCCATCCGGTGCGCCACCCGTGCGCCCCGGTCATGGCCGACAAGGTCAAAGCGGTCATGCCCAAGTGCGGCCATCAGTGCCGCCATGTCGCGGCCCATCTCGCGGAACGTGTAGCTTTCCACCCCCTCGGGCTTCGAGGAGGCGCCATAACCGCGCAGATCGGCGGTCACGACGGTGAAATGCCCGGCCAGAACCGGCGCCACCTTGTGCCATAACGCGCGGGTCTGCGGAAAGCCGTGCAGCAGCAGGACCGCCGGGCCGGAACCGCCGGTGGAACAGGCGATCTCCTGCCCGTTCACGGCGATCCGACGTTCGGCAAAGCCCCTCATTCGTTCAGCGCGGCAAGGATACGCGCCCAGCTCCGAATGCCCTTGTGAAAGCTTTTCACGTCGTATTTCTCATTCGGAGAGTGGATTGCATCGTCATCATTGGCAAACCCGATCAGCATGGCATCCATGCCAAGGATTTCCTTGAAGAAACCGGCGATGGGGATTGACCCGCCCATGCCGACGATCACCGCCTCGCGGTTCCATTCGTCCGACAGCGCCCGCTTCGCGGCGGCGAATTCCGGCCGGTCGGTGTTCATCACGGCAGCGGGGGAGCCTTCGAGGTCGCTGTCCCATGTCACCCGCGCATCGACCGGCAGCCGCGCCGCGACATGGGCGCGGATCTTCGCGCGCAGGTCGTCGGGATCCATGTCGCCCACCAGACGGCAGGTGATCTTGCAATGCGCCTCGGCCGGGATCACCGTTTTCGATCCGACGCCCTGATAGCCGCCCCAAAGCCCGTTGATCTCGAGCGTCGGGCGCGACCATTGCTGTTCCAGC
>DAIOXI010000289.1:1115-2219 GCA_036758045.1 Albidovulum sp. | reverse complement strand
TGACGTGATCCGCGACGCGGGCGAACTTGCCGGGCCTTCCGCCCCGGTCCTGTCTATGCTGCCCGACGGGGCGGTGAAGCTGCGCCTTTACATCCCCGAACCGGAACTGGCCGATGTGGCGATCGGATCGAAACTGACGGTTCATTGCGATGGCTGCGGGGCGGGGCAGACGGCGCTGGTCACCTATATCTCCGACAGTCCCGAGTTTACCCCGCCGGTGATCTATTCGCTTCAGAACCGCCAGACGCTCGTCTACCTGATCGAGGCACGGCCGGGTCCCGGCAGCAGCGCGCTGAAACCCGGCCAGATCGTCGATGTCGATCTTTCGGACGGCCCGAAATGACCGAGGCCCCGGCCATCGAGGTGCACGATCTCGTCAAGCGTTTCGGCGGGCGGGCGGTTGTCGACCATGTCTCATTGACCGTTGCGAAGGGAGAGATCGCGGGTTTCCTTGGCCCCAACGGGTCGGGCAAGACGACGACGATCCGCATGATGTGCGGCCTTCTGACCCCGGATGACGGCGAAGGTCGGGTGCTGGGCCATGACATTCGGACCGAGGGCAACGTCATCAAGCGCGAGGTCGGCTACATGACCCAGCGCTTTTCCTTCTACGAGGACCTGACGATCGAGGAAAACCTTGCCTTCGTCGCTGGCCTCTACCGCCTGCCAGGCGGCGCCGTCGCCGAAACGCTCGCCGATCTTGGCCTGACCTCGCGCAAGGGGCAGCTTGCCGGGTCGCTGTCGGGCGGCTGGAAGCAGCGCCTCGCACTCGCCGCCTGCATCATGCACAAGCCCCGGCTCCTGATGCTGGATGAGCCGACCGCCGGGGTCGATCCCAAAGCGCGGCGCGATTTCTGGGACGAGATCCATCTGCGCGCGGCCGAAGGGCTGACCGTCCTTGTTTCTACCCACTACATGGACGAGGCGGAGCGTTGCCACCGGATAAACTACATCTCCTACGGGCGGCTGGTCGCCCAGGGGACAGTGGCCGGGGTCGTCCGCGACGCCGGGCTGACGACCGTGGTGCTTGAGGGCAAGGGCGTCAGCCGGGCGGCGGAGCTTTTGCGCGGCCAGCCGGGGGTGGAGCAGATCGCGCCCTTCGGC
>DAIOXI010000289.1:0-1105 GCA_036758045.1 Albidovulum sp. | reverse complement strand
CAACACGCTGCATGTGGTCGGCAAGGACGGCGTCGCGCTGCGCGCCTCGGCCCGCAAGGTGGCCGAGGATACCGGGGTTCAGCTTTCCGAGGCAGAGACGAGCCTTGAGGATGTGTTCATCCAGTTGATGGGTGAAGCGAAGGACAACATGGAATGACAGGGCGCTTCGTTTCTCTCGGGCGGTTGTTCGCGCTTCTGAAAAAGGAAGTGATCCAGATGCGGCGCGACCGGATCACCTTTGCGATGATGCTGGGGATACCGCTGATCCAGCTCATGCTCTTCGGCTTTGCCATCAACTCCGACCCCAAGGGGCTGCCCGCCGCGCTGGTCGCCCCGACCGAGGATCGCTTTACCCGCGCCATCGTCTCGGCGCTGGAACTGACGGGGTATTACCGCTTTGACCATCCCCACGCCTCGGCCGCCGAGGCAGAGGCGCTGATCACGCGCGGAGAGGTGGCCTTTGTCGTGACGATCCCGTCGGATTTCGGCCGCCGCGTGATGCGGGGCGACAAGCCCCAGATCCTGATCGAGGCGGATGCCACCGACCCCTCGGTCGCCTCCGGCGCCATTTCGACCCTTGGCACCGTCGCGGCCGAGGCGCTGTTGCGCGAAACGGGGGCCGAAGCGCAGGCGGTCGAGGCGGCGGCGGCGCAGATGCAGGTTGTCGTCCACCGGCGCTATAACCCCGAAGGGATCACGCAATACAACATCGTTCCCGGCCTTCTCGGCGTGATCCTGCAAATGACCATGGTGATGATGACCGCCATGGCGCTGACGCGCGAGGTGGAGCGGGGGACGATGGAGAACCTGCTGTCCATGCCTGCGACGCCGGTCGAGATCATGCTGGGCAAGGTGCTGCCCTATCTGGGTGTCGGGGCGGTGCAGGTCGCCGTGGTGCTGATTGCGTCGAAGCTGATCTTCAGCGTGCCCTTCATGGGGGCGATGTGGCTGCTGCTTCTGGGCGTCTTCATCTTCGTTTCGTCGCTGGTGATCCTTGGCTACCTGATCTCCACCGCCTCGCGGACGCAGATGCAGGCGATGCAGCTGACGTTCTTCTTCTTCCTGCCGTCGCTGCTGCTGTCGGGCTTCATGTTCCCCTATCGCG
>DAIOXI010000288.1:0-2266 GCA_036758045.1 Albidovulum sp. | reverse complement strand
CGCCCATCAGCACCCGGTCGCAAAGTCTGTACCACAGCCCCAACTCGCCGAAGGTGTCGGCGATATAGACATCCGCCCCCTCCGGCCCGGCGCCGGTGGAGCGTTGCGCGACGCGGAACCCCGCGCGCCCGGCGGCCCCGGCAATCTCTGCCCCCCGCTCGACCCGGCGCGGCGCGAGGATGAGGAGCGCGCCATCCCCGGCCCGGCGCAGGGCGGCAAGGGCCTTGAACGCAACCGCCTCATCCTCGGGGTGGGAGGAGGCCAGACACCAGCGCGCCCGGCCCGCCAGCGCCGCCTCAAGCGCCGCCAGCGCCTGCGGATCGGCGGACAGCGGCGGCGCCGCGACTTTCAACGAGCGGTGCCGCAAGACCGGCCCTGGCGCGCCGAGTGCCTCCAACGCCTGTGCGCTGCCCTCATCCTGCGCCGCGATCAGGGAAAAGCGGGCGTAAAGGTCGGCGTAAAGCCGTCCCGCCCGCGCGCGCGACCGGCCCGCCCGGTCATTCATCCGCGCATTGACCAGCGCCAGAGGGATGCCCCGGTCATGGATCGCCCGCACGAAATTGGGCCAGAGGTCCTGTTCGGACCAGACCGACAGATCGGGCCGCCAGTGGTCCAGAAAGGCGCGGACAAGACGCGGCGCATCGACGGGCAGGAACTGGTGCACCGTCCGGGGCGGCAGGTTCGCCGCCACGACGTCTGCCGAGGAACGCGCGGTCGAGGTGATGAGGAAATGCAGATCCGGCCGCAGCCCGGCCATCGCGCCGATCAGACCGCGCAGCGCCATCACCTCCCCCAGCCCTACGGCATGCAGCCAGACGAGCGGCCCCTCTGGCCGGGCCAGCCCCGTTTCCGCCAGCTTCTCGCGCCAGCGCGCGGGGTCCTCCTTGCCGCGCGCAAGCCGCCGCCTCAGCACCATGGGCGCGATCAGCCCAAGGCCCCGCGTCGCCCAGCCATAGGCCCGTAGGGCCATGCCGGTCGGTGCGCTCATGCGCCGTCCCGGTTGTGGTCGTGGAATTTCTTCTGAAGCGTCCCGTCCCAGAAACCGGGATCGTTCAGCACCTCCACGAACCGCGCCGCCGCCCGGCCCGCGCCGAAGGCTTCATGGCGGGGGAAGCTGCGCCCCCAGTCGTCACGCAGGAAGCGCGCGATGGTCGCCGCGTCATCGGCCCTGGCCGAGGTGATCGGGGGCGCGTCCGAACGGTTGGTCTGCCGGGTGCCTATGTCAAGCGAGGGGATGCCCAGGAACGGCGCCTCGCGCACCCCGGCCGAGGAATTGCCGACCATCGCCTTGGCGTTCTTCATCAGTTCGGAGAAATGCGCAAACCGCATCGAGGGCAGCACCCGGAAGCGATCCGGCGGCAGCGCCTCCAGCACCTTGAACACGTCCCCTGACCCCGGATCGTTGTTGGGAGCGATGACCACGAAGTTGCGCCCCGAGGCATCGAGCGCGGCGAAAAGCGCAGCCGCCTGCCGGCCGATCGTCTCTGCCTCGGAGGTGACAGGGTGAAAGACGCAGACGCCGTAATCCGCGAAGGGAATGTCATAGCGCGCGCGGACCGCGTCGATACCGACACCCGAGGGTGCGGCGTGAAAGTCCAGCTCCGGCGAACCGATGACATGGATACGCTCCGACGGCTCCCCCAGCGCCCGCACCCGCTCTGCCGCGGCCTCGGAAGACACGAAATGATGGCTGGCAAGCTTGGTGTTGCAGTGGCGGAACACCTCGTCGATGGTGCCGGAAACCTCGCCGCCCTCGATATGGGCCGACCGGATGTAATTCGTCGCCGCCACCAGCGCGGTCGCCAGCGCCTCGACCCGGTCGCCATGGACGACGACAAGGTCGGGGCGGTGTTCGGCCACATAGTCGGAAAAGCCGGTCACGGTCTTGGCCAGCACGATGTCCTGCGGATCGCCCGCGCGCTGGTTGAGGAACTCGTGGACCCGCACGCCCTCGACCCGGTGGACCTCATTCTTGGTCAGCCCATAGCGGTCGAGCATGTGCATCCCGGTGACGAAGAAGCCCACGCCATAGCCCGCATCACGGGCCGCGATCGCCAGGGGTTCGATCTTGCCGAAATCAGCACGGGTGCCGGTCACGAAGAGGAGGGAGCGGGTCATGGGGCCAGCTCTTTATTCCTGTCGCTCGAATGCGACGACCGTCCCCCCGAACAGATCCACACGCGGAGACAGGCCCGCGGACAGGCAGGTCTCGAACAGCCGCTTGATCTTCTCGGGGGAGACGAGCGAGGGATGAACCTCAATCACC
>DAIOXI010000287.1:0-2318 GCA_036758045.1 Albidovulum sp. | reverse complement strand
CATCCTCTTCATCTGCGGCGGCGCCTTCGCGGGGCTGGAGAAGATCATCGCGATGCGCGGCAAGGGATCGGCCATCGGCTTTGGCGCCGATGTGAAGGACCCCGATGCGCGCGGCGTGGGCGAGCTGTTCCATGAGCTTGAGCCGGAAGACCTGCTGAAATTCGGGCTTATCCCGGAATTCGTCGGCCGCCTGCCGGTAATCGCAACGCTGACCGATCTGGACGAGGACGCGCTGGTCACGATCCTGACAGAGCCGAAGAACGCGCTGGTCAAGCAGTATCAGCGGCTTTTCGACCTGGAGGGCGTGAAGCTGACCTTCACCGCCGACGCGCTGAGCGCCATCGCCAAGCGCGCGATCAAGCGCAAGACCGGCGCGCGGGGGCTGCGCTCGATCATGGAGGATATCCTCCTCGATACCATGTTCGAACTGCCCGGCCTGACCTCGGTCGAGGAAGTGGTGGTCAACGAAGAGGCGGTGGATTCCGGTGCCAAGCCGCTTCTGATCCACGCGGATTCGAAGGGCGAAAAGGCCGCGACCGCGGGCTGCGCCGCCCCAGGGTTCTGCGAAGGGCGCGCGGGAGACTGCGCGCCCTTTCCCTTTGCCGGGGCTTTGATGCCGCAGGGCGGCGGTGACGGCGGCGGATCGGTCCACGCCCTCTGGACCTCGCCCAAACCTGCGCTATAAGGGGGCAGCAACGCCCGGAGGTGCCCGATGAATTTCCTGCTTCGCCTTCTGACCTGGTGGAACGGCCAGACGCTTGGCACGCAGATCTTTACCGCCCGGCGCGGGGTGAAGGTGGGCGAGGACGATCAGGGCAACGTCTTCTACCAGACCCGCGACGGCAAGCGGCGCTGGGTGATCTATAATGGCGAGTCGGAGGCAAGCCGGGTCAGCCCCGACTGGCATGGCTGGCTGCATTTCACCTGGGATGAGCCGCCGACCAAGGCGGCGCTGGCGCACAAGGCCTGGGAAAAGCCGCATCGGGAAAACATGACCGGGACGCCCTTGGCCTATGTGCCGCCGGGGTCGATCCTGCTGGAACGTCCGGTGAAGCGGCAGGATTACGAAGCCTGGAGCCCGGACGCGCAATGAGCGAAAGCGCGACAGAGGTCCTGACCGGGGCCGGTGTCCTTGCCGTCGCCGTCGGGTTCTTCGCCTATGCGGCGGGTGGCGCGGGCTTCATGCCGCGCGCCGACAGCTATTCCCTGAAGGCCAGCTTCCGGTCGGTCGAGGGCATCACCGTCGGCACCGATGTGCGCATGTCGGGTGTCAAGATCGGCACCGTCACGGCGCTGGCGCTGAACCCGACGACCTTCCGCGCAGATGCCACGGTCGATGTGCAAAAGGGCATCTCGGTGCCCTCCGACAGCACGATCATCATCGCCTCGGAAGGGCTTCTGGGCGGCGCCTTCGTGGAAATCCAGCCCGGCGGCAGCCCCGACGATCTGGCCGCGGGGGATGAGATCGAGGATACCCAAGGCGCGGTCAGCGTGATTTCGCTTCTGATGAAATTCGTCGGCGGCGCATCGAATTCGGACGAAGGCAGCGCCCCGTGAAGCTGTTCGCCTGCCTTGCCCTTCTGGCACTCGCGGGTCCCACCGCCGCGCAAGAAGTTGCAAGCGCCGGGGGGGCGATCCTGCGCGCGCTCGACAAGAACACCGGCGTGATCGAGGATCTGGATGTCGCGGCGGGGGGCAGCGTGGAGTTCGGGCGGCTGAAAGTCACCGTCTCTGACTGCCGCTATCCGGTGGACGATCCCACGTCGAACGCCTTCGCGCATCTTGACATCGCCGACCGCCGCAGCGGCAAGACCGAGTTTTCCGGCTGGATGGTGGCCTCGAGCCCGGCGCTGTCGGCGCTGGACGATCCGCGCTATGACGTCTGGCTGCTCCGCTGCAAGACGAGCTGAGGCGCGGGGACCCCGACCGCGTTGAAATCCGCCGATTTCCGCAAGGCATCGGCCAGTTGCGCCCGGTAGGCGGCGCGGGGGATTTCGACCGCGCCAAGGGACGCCAGATGCGGCGTCAGGAACTGCGTGTCGAAAAGCGTGAAGCCCGTGACGTTCAGCCGGTCCACCAGATAGGCCAGCGCGATCTTCGATGCATCGGTCCTGCGGGAGAACATGCTTTCGCCGAAGAAGGCCGCGCCCAGCGTCAGGCCGAAGACGCCGCCGGTAAGCATGTCGCCTTCCCAGACCTCAAGGCTTTGGGCATGGCCCATCGCGTGCAGCGCGTCGTAAAGGCCGAAAAGCTGGTCGTTGATCCAGGTCTCAGGCCGTTCGGCGCAGGCGCGGACGACGCCGGAGAAATCGGAATTT
>DAIOXI010000286.1:747-2329 GCA_036758045.1 Albidovulum sp. | reverse complement strand
GTCGAAATCCGATGCCAGCCTCAGGACCCGGATCATGGAAATCCCGGTCTTCTATCAGGACCCGTGGACGCATGAGACGCTGATGCGCTTTCGCGAACGCCATCAGGACCCGAACGCCACCGACATCGAATATGCGGCCGAGATCAATGGCTTCAAATCGGTCGATGAGTTCATCGCCGCCCATGCGGGCAGCCCGTGGTTCGTGTCGATGGTGGGCTTCGTCGCCGGACTGCCCTTCCTTTACCAGATGGTCGAACGGCAGCGGCAGATCGAGGTGCCGAAATATCTGCGCCCGCGGACCGATACGCCGAAACTGACCGTGGGCTATGGCGGCTGCTTTTCCTGCATCTACTCGGTGCGCGGCGCGGGCGGCTACCAGATGTTCGGCATCACGCCGATGCCGATCTACGACCCGGAACAGAAGGTCAGCTACCTGCGCGACGAGATGTGCTTCTTCAGGCCGGGCGACATCGTGAAATGGAAGCCGATCAGCCGCGACGACTACGACGCCGCGCTGGAGGAGGTTGAGCGTAATGCGTTCGAGCCGGTCGTGCGCGAATGCCGCTTCAGCCTGAGCGATTTCAACAAGGACATCGACGGCACCAATGCCAAGCTGATGGAGGTCCTCCATGGCCGTTAAAGTCATCGCCCCCGGTCTCTCGACCACCGTTCAGGACCTTGGCCGTCCGGGCTTTTACCACCTCGGGATACCACTCTCCGGGGGCATGGACCGCTTCGCGCTGCGCGCCGCCAACATGCTGGTCGGCAATGACGAGGGCGCTGCGGTGCTTGAGGCCGTCTTCCTGGGGCCGGAACTGGAATTCACCGCGCCCGCCACCGTCGCGATCACCGGCGGCGACCTGCCGCCGAAGCTGAACGGGGAGGAGCGCGGTTTGGGGGGCTGGGGCGGCGGGTCCGTTCCGGCGAACCTGCGGCGGATGCCGGGCAACCCCGCCGAACTCAGGATGCTGCCGGGGCTTTACTGGCACCGGATCACGGCCGAGGCCGGCAAGCGCTTCTTCGCGGATACCTGGAAGGTCGCGCCCGAGGCGGACCGCATCGGATACCGATTCCGGGGCGGCACCGCGCTTGATTTCGTGCCGCGCGAACAGCCCTTCGGCGCCGGGTCGAACCCGTCCAACATCGTCGATGCCTGCTATCCCTACGGCTCCATCCAGGTGCCGGGCGGGACCGAGCCGATCGTGCTGCACCGCGATGCGGTGTCGGGGGGCGGCTACATGATGGTGGGCTGCGTGATCTCGGCCGACATGGACCTGATCGGCCAGCTTCAGCCGCATTCCCCCGCGCGCTTCGACGAGGTGACGATGGATCAGGCGCAGGCCGCGCGGGCCGACCGGCAGGCCGCGATCCAGCGTGTGCGCGACCATCTGGGCCGCAACTGACCCCCGCAGAGAGGAGAAAGACCATGGACAGGAACATCCTTCTGACCCGCCCGGCAAGCCTTCCGGCAAGAGCCGCACTTGTCCTCGCCGGGACCGCGCTCCTGGCGCTGGCGGCCAGCGCGCAGGGCCTGTGGCTGGATGAACAGGGCCAGCCGCGCCCGGCGGCGCGCGAGGTCGTG
>DAIOXI010000286.1:0-737 GCA_036758045.1 Albidovulum sp. | reverse complement strand
GGTGCCGATGACGTTGCAAACGCTGGCCGTGCTGATGATCGGCGCGACGCTGGGCGCGCGGATGGCGGGGGCGACGCTTCTGGCCTATCTGGCCGAGGGCGCCGCTGGCCTGCCCGTCTTCGCCTCGGGCGCGGGGCTGGCCTATATGGCGGGGCCGACGGGGGGCTACCTTCTGGGCTTCCTGCTGGCCGCAGTCTTCGTGGGCCTTGCCGCCGACCGGGGCTGGCTGCGCGGGGTGGTGCCGGCGGCGGCGGTCATGTTCGCCGGGATGGCGCTGATCTACCTGCCGGGCGTGGTCTGGCTGGCGGCGCTGATCGGGGCGGAGAAGGCGGTGGCGGGCGGTCTGATCCCGTTCCTGCCGGCCGAGGCGTTCAAGCTGGCGCTGGCCGTCCTTCTGGCCCGCCCGCTTGCCCGTCGCGGGCGCGTCTAGGGCCGGGCGGGTCGGCGATGCTGCGCGCGCAGGTCCTTGGGGGGCAGCCCGAACCGGGCGCGGAAGGCGCGGGAAAACTGCGCCTGATCCGCGAAACCCCGCGCATAGGCGATTTCGCCGATGCTGCGGGTGTTGGCCGGGTTGGACAGATCCTCATGCGCGGCCTGCAAGCGCCGGTCGCGGATCCACTGGCCCAGCGTCGTGTTAGTCTAGCGCGGCAGCGCAGGGAGATAACGGGCCGAGGAACCGGATCCGGCGGCGACGCAGTCGGGGGCAAGGTCGGGATAGGCGGAATGGCGGGTGAGGG
>DAIOXI010000285.1:0-2354 GCA_036758045.1 Albidovulum sp. | reverse complement strand
GCCCGCCCGCCGAGCCGCCGCAGGAAATACCCCCTGAGCGCCGACATCTGCCACAGCCCCGCAAGGATGATCGCCGCGACGACCCAGCGCGTCCAGTGCAGGTTGTCGAGGAAGCCGGGCTGCGGCAAGAGGATCGCGGCGTCGATCAGCGCCGCGGCGCAGGCGATTGCGAACAGGATCGACGGCATCAGCAGCGGCCGAAGCTTCAGCCCCGCGCGTGTCGAGGCGAGATAAAGCGAGACCGCATAGCCCAGAACCTCGGCCACCGTCGCGACGGCCAGAACCGTGTAGACCGACCCGGGCTGCACCACGGCGATCCATGAGATCGGCAGCGACAGCACCCGGAACATGTTGGCGATGGCGGCATTGCCGGACCTGTGCCGGGCCAGGGCCACGGTGGAGGCGCCGGTCTTGGCCACCCGCACCGCCTGCATCACCGCCATCGGCATCAGGATCAGCAGCATCGCATCGTATTTCGGCCCCAGAAGGATATGCACGATCGGCCCGCCCAGAAGGACGGTCCCCAGAAGCAGCAGGAACCCGATCGCGATCCCGCCTTCCGCGGCGGCGGTCCCGAACCAGTTGAAACGGTCCTGATCGTCGCGCAGCGCCGACAGTTTCGGCAGGAACAGCGACTGCGCCGCGTTGCCAAGGACCAGCGTCGGCGTCAGCGTCAACGTGATCGCCATGGAAAAGACGGCCAGCTGGCTCATCCCCAGTTCCCGCCCGACGATCAGCCGTTCGCCGTTGAAGACGCCAAAAAGAAGAATGCCGTTCAGGAGAAGCGGCCAACCGAACATGGTGGCCTTTTTCATCAGGCCGAAATCGAAGCTGAGCCGATAGGGGCGCTCGGCCATCACATGCGACAGGATCACCATGCTTGCCGTCTGGATCAGAAGCGAGACCAGCATGATCCGGTAATCGCCGTAGATCAGCGCGATGGGCCAAAGCAGCAGGACCGAGATCAGCGGCGGGATCGACTGTGTCGCGACGAAGGGGCGAAAGACCATGTGCCGCTTCAGCCGGTGCATGTCGAAATGCTGCAACCCGTTCATCAGCGGAATGACCGCGATGACCTGATAGGCCCAGGCCACTTCGGAGATGCCCAGAAAATCGGCATAGGGCTGCGCGATCAGGAACAGGATCACGCTCGACGTCATGCCGCGCATGACCTGAAACCCCTGCATCGCGCGCTGGAAATGCGGGTCGTCGCCGTCCTTGTCGACCACCATGAGCTGATTTAGGCCGACATAGGACAGCATCTCGACCACCGACATCACGATCGCGAAGGTGGAGGCGATACCGTAATCATGCGGGCTGACGAGCCGCGCGACGATAAGGTTGCGCAGCAGCAAGAGGGCAGAGCCGAAGGCGTTGCCGGTGACAACGAGAAAGGCTTTCTTCAGCATTCTGCGCTCTGCCCGGTTTGCGTCTTCGTCCCCAGCGGGTCCCTGCCCGGCCCTGGATGCGTCGATGCCATGGCGCGCGAAAGAAACCAAACGAAAAAGTTCGCACCGGCAACGATCTGCCGGAAAATACGCGATTGCTTACGGGCTACTCCGTGTCGCGCCAGATCTTGCCACGCAGGGCCTTCACCTCTCCCCGGATCGTCTTCGCCGCCCGACGGCGCTTCTGGCTGCCAAGTGTCGGCCGCGTCGGGCGGCGTTGCTTCGGCGTGACAAGGGCCGCGCGGATCATCTCCACCAGCCGCTCGCGCGCGATCTCGCGATTGCGGTTCTGGCTACGGGTGTCTTCCACCTGAATGACGATGGCTCCTTCATTGGTCCATTTCCGCCCCGCGATCCGCTTCAGCCGCGCCTTGACCGGCGGTGTCAGGTGCGGCGATCGCTCCGCCTCGAACCGCAATTCGACGGCGGTGGAGACCTTGTTGACATTCTGCCCCCCCGGCCCCGAGGCGCGCATGAAGCTTTCCGTCAGTTCCCAGTCGGCAATCGCGATGTCATCGGTGATGCGCAGCATGTGTCCAGAGATAAGTCGCCACGCGGGTCAAGTCCACGGGCGCGGAATGGCGACCCCGGCGGCGGGGCCCCCGGCAGCGCTTTGCGCCGGCCGGGCGATCCGCTACAGTGGCGGAAAAAGTACCTCGGGCAGCAGGAAGATCCATGACCCTCACGCGACGCAACTTCGCCCTTGGCCTGACGGCACTGTCAGGCCTTGCCGCCTGTAGCAACCCGCAGCTCGGCGCCATCACCACGACGCGCCGGGCCGCGCCTGCGGGCGACCTGACCGCGGTGCCGAACGCGGGCTATGACGCCTGGGTCGCGGCGTTCCGGCAGCGGGCGGCGGGCTATGGCCTGACCGCCGCCACCGTCAACACCGCGTTCCGCAGCGCG
>DAIOXI010000284.1:1673-2371 GCA_036758045.1 Albidovulum sp. | reverse complement strand
TAAGAAAGGGGTCGGGGTCGCCTGCGGCTGGTACGGCTGCGGCAACACCTCGCTCCCGAACCCCTCCACCATCCGCGCCGGCATCACCGGCGGCGGGCGGATCGTCCTTCATCAGGGCGCCATGGATATCGGCCAGGGCGCCAATACCGTCATCGCCCAGATCTTTGCCGAGGCGCTTGGCGTGCCTCTGGAAAAGGTCGATCTGGTCGGCCCCGATACCGATGTGACACCCGACGCGGGCAAGACCTCTGCCTCGCGCCAGACCTTCGTGTCGGGCAATGCGGCGCGGCTGGCGGGACTTCAGCTACGATCTGAGCTTCTGCGTCTAACGAATTGTCAGGATGGAATGATCGGCTTTAACGATGGCCTGACCGTGACGGCCGAGGGCGTGACCCACAGGGTGCCGTTGGAGCCAACCGAAGGCTACGCGCTTGAGGCGGTGCAATCCTACGATCCGCCGACGCTGCCCTTGGACGAAAACGGTCAGGGCGTGCCTTACGCCGTCTACGGCTATACCGCGCAGATGGCCGAGGTGACGGTCGATACGGAACTTGGCACCGTCACCGTGGACCGCATCCATGCCGCCCATGATGTCGGCCGCGCGATCAACCCGCTGCTGGTCGAGGGGCAGATCCATGGCGGCGTGGCGCAGGGCCTCGGCCTCGCGCTGATGGAGGAATATATCCCCGGACGCACCG
>DAIOXI010000284.1:0-1663 GCA_036758045.1 Albidovulum sp. | reverse complement strand
CATATCGAGACGCCGACGCCGCTGACGCCGCTCGGCGCCAAGGGGCTGGGCGAACATGTGCTGATCCCCACCGCGCCCGCGATCCTGTCGGCGGTCCGCCACGCGACCGGCGCGCGCATCACAAGGCTTCCGGCGACGCCGGACCGGGTTCTGGCGGCAATCCGCGCCGCGAAGGAGGGCTGATATGGTCCGTCAGACGGTAGCAACCCGCATGGAGGGCAAGATCCGCTGCGATGCCTGCCCGGTCATGTGCTACATCGCCGAAGGCCGCGCCGGGGCCTGCGACCGCTACGCGAATGAGGGCGGCGACCTCGTCCGCCTTGACCCGTTCACGGTCTTGCAGGCCGTGAAGGAAGAGGACGGCGCGGTGGTCCCGTTCCTTGACGGCGACGCGGGCGAATGGGACGGCGACATCCTGCGCTCCGAACGGCCGGTCTTCACCGCCATTGGCGCGGGGACGACCTATCCCGACTACAAGCCCGCGCCCTTCATCGTGGCGCAGGACCATGACGGGGTGGATATGGTGACGGTGGTGACCGAAGGCATCTTCTCCTACTGCGGCGCCAAGGTGAAGATCGACACCGACCGCTTCCTTGGGCCGGAAGCCGCGCCGGTCAGGGTCGAAGGTGAGGCGATCGGCCATGTGATGACGGCCGAATACGGTTCGCAGATGCTGTCGCTGGGCGGCGTCCACCACCTGACGGGCGGCTCGAAGAAGGAAGGCCGCGTCACCTGCGACGCGCTTCTGCGGCTTTGCAACCGCGAGGCGGTCACCGTCACCATCGACGGCGGCGCCGAGGTGGTGTTGCAGGCGGGTTGCCCGCCGGTCGTCAACGGGGTTGAGGAACATCTGATGCGGGTCGGCTGCGGGTCCGCCACCATCGGAATGTTCGCGAAACAATGGCACGGGCTGGTGGATGAGGTTGTCGTGGTCGATGACCACATCACCGGGGTCCTGTCCGAACATCAGGCGGGCAAGCTGCTGGACGTGCCGCCGACCGGGATCAAGATCCTTGGCCACAAATCCACGCCGGGGCGCTATTTCCGCGTCGCCGATCCCGGCACCGGCTGGGGCGGCACGAATATCGAGGACCCGCTGACCATCCTTGGCCCGTGGCGCGATCCCGCCTGGCCGGGCCTCAGGCTGCTGATGGTCTCCACCACGGGCGAGCAGTGGGGCTATTACGAGCTTGACGAAAACCGCGTGCCGGTCCGGCGCGACCTGCCCGAGGCGCTGAAACTTTCGGTCGAGCGTATCGCCGATAATTGCGAGCCTTCCGTGACCTCGGCCCTCTTCATGGGCGGCGCGGGCGGCTGCCTGCGCGCGGGGGTAACGGAAAACCCCGTCCGCCTGACGCGGTCGGTCCGGCAGGCGGTGACCAATGTCACCTGCGGGGGCGCGGAGTGCTATATCTGGCCCGGCGGCGGCATCACCTTCATGGCCGATGTGATGGACATGCCGACGAATGCCTTCGGCTACGTGCCGACCCCGGCGCTGGTCGCGCCGATCGAATTCACCCTGCGCCTGTCCGACTACGCTGCCCTTGGCGGCCATATGGAACAGGTCCGCCGGGTGGAAGAGATCGAGGGCCAGATCGAACGGCGTATCCCGCGCGCGAAACGGTAGGGCGGGCGCGGATTTCCCCGGCAAATTGATCGGGGG
>DAIOXI010000283.1:0-2459 GCA_036758045.1 Albidovulum sp. | reverse complement strand
ACACCATCCACCTCGACGGGCTGACCAGCGCCGAGATCGACCAGGGCGATTTCATTTTCGTGTAGCGGCGGGTTACGGCAGGTCTATATCCACCCAGACCAGCCGGTGACGTGAGGCGGCGGTGGCCGCCTCGGCGCCGTCCTGCCCTTCGGCGGGCCAGAAGACCCCGGCGCGGGTCGGGGTCAGGTCGCCCGAGGGCAGGACGTAATCGACACGCCGGTTGCCCGGCCCGTCCTCGGGCCAGTCGGCGGTGTCCAGCGCCGGGTCGCCCTGCTGTTCGGCGTTCACGCCGCCTTGTCGCGCCGATGCCTGCGGTCCGCCCGCGCTTTTCGGCGCCGGATCGCGCAGACGGGCATCGGCCAGAAGGGCGGAGAGCGCTTCGCTGCGGCCATCGCCATCCAACGGGTCGAGATTGGCATCCCCGGCGATGACAAAGGGGGCCCTGGGCACGGCAAAGGGCAGTTCGCCATCCAGAAGCCGGGTCCAGAAGGCGGTTTCGTCGTGATTGCGGCGGCCGTTGCGATCCTCCGGCCCGTCGAAGACCGGTGGCGTCGCGTGATAGGCAAGGATCGTCAGGCGGCGACCGTCCGGCAATTCGACCGGCACCGCCCAATGCCCGACCGAGGACAGGCGCTGTGCGGCCAAGGCATCAGGCGACAGCCCCGCAGCGTCGATCAGCGCCTGCGGCAGATCTCGCCAGAGGAAGGCAGAGAAGTCCTGCGCCGCATCCCGGTCCACCGGCAGGCGCGAGAGGATCGCCATGCCGCCCTGCCCCGAGAACGCACCGAAACCCTGCGCGTCACCGGGGCCGCCCAGCCGCCCGTCGCCGTCAAGATCAAGGCCGCTGGCCATGCCGCTGTTCGGACGGCGGGCGTAAAGATGGGCGTAGTCAGGCCCTCCGGCCGCCGCCACAAGGGTGGCCAGTTCCGACAGCGCCCGCAGGTCATGGTCATAGTCGATGCCGGTCAGGACGAGGATGTCGGGACGGGTCCGGACAATGACCGCCACGACGGCCGCCACCTGCGCATCCTTGCCGGACCGGATGTCGCGCAGCAGAAGCCCCGGCCCCTCACGGCTCAGCTCGGCATTCCAGGTCGCGATCCGCAGCGTTTCAGCCGACAATGGCAGCGCCAGAAGCGCCGCCGCAAGTATCAGGCCGGCAGCATTTCGGCTTCGGCGGCGAGGTTGTTCTGACGCCGCTTCTCGGCGATCATGCCGGCGATGCGGCCCATCGCGATACCGCGCATCAGAAGGCTGGCGGGAAGGAAGGCCCATGCGGTCATCGTCCAGATCAGGGTTTGCGGGCTTTCCAGCGTCACCGGCTGGAAAGCGATCGCGGCGACCTTGACGGCGGCCGGGATCAGGAAGGGCAGCAGGAAGCCCAGCGCGATGTTGAAGCGCGCGTCGCGTTCCAGCCGTTCGACCACATCGCCGCCGGTCGTCGGATCGAAGGTCGGCAGATTGATCCAGACATTGAAGCTTCCCATCCGGCTCGGCCAGCCGAGGATCCGCATGGTGATGACGAAGACGATGATCGTGGAGAGAGAGAGCAGGTAGCTGAGGCCCGCGGTACTGCGCACAAGGATCAGGTGGCGCAGGCTCATATCCTCGGGCAGCATCAGGACGACAAGGCGGACCGGGCTGTAGGGAACGTCGATCACGCCGCCAAGCTTGTTGCCCAGCGCGCCGATGAAATTGGTCAGCGTCGTCGGCTCCGTCTGGCCGCGCACGATGGTGGAGAGCAGCAGGACCGTCACGAAAAGCGACAGGAACCGGACCCGGTTGAAGGGCGGGGCATCGCGGAATTCGACAAGGCCGGGATAGGTCGAGGCATATTCGAAGAAGGTCAGGGCGGCCGCGAAGAGGGCGACCAGCGCCACGATCTGCGTGGTATCGGAGGTGACCGACGGCAACATGAGGGAAGGCGTCGCGATCAACACCATTACCAACAACGCGCGCACGAATGCGCCTGTGATCTGCGAAATCACGTCCTAGCCCCTCAACCTGGCGGGGACGGATACAGTGCCGCGCCCCTCTTCCACATTGAATCCGCCATCTGTGACGGACTGCCTCATTTTTGCCTTTATTTTGCCCACTTCCAGCTCCCCTTCAACCTTCCTCCCGTTTAAGCGGGTCTTTGGGGCGTTTTCGTGGAAGAAGTGGTGCGGCATTGCATCAATTCACAAGCAAGATTCCGCCGACATTCGCGCAAGAATAAGGCCGCCCCAAGGGGCGGCCCAAGATGTTGTGGGCAAGGGATTTTCAGACCCAAGGACGCGCCTGGGCGGCCGCTTTTTCGAATGTGTCGATGGCCGACACTTTTTCAAGCGTCAGGCCGATATCGTCCAGACCGTTCAGCAGGCAGTGCTTTCGGAAGGCATCGACCTCGAAGGCAAAGCTCTGCCCGTCCGAAGTGGTGACGGTCTGGTTTTCCAGATCGACGGTCATGCGCGCATTGG
>DAIOXI010000282.1:0-2464 GCA_036758045.1 Albidovulum sp. | reverse complement strand
CCGCCGCCGCGATCGCGATCGCGAACCAGGTGTCCTTGCGGACCCTCTCGCCCAGAAACATCCAGCCCAGCAGCGCGGTCAGCAGCGGCGAGGCCGCGAGCAGGAAGACCGCATTGGCGACGGTCGTGATCTGGATGGCAAAGATGATGCCGCCAAAGGCCCCGACAAGGCTAAGCCCGCCAAGAACGCCGGCGATCCCCACCGCGCGGATCGCGGCAAGCGGATGGCCGGAACTGCGCCAGATCAGGAAACCGGCCAGGACCGGCAGCGTTCCGAGGGAGCGCCAGAAGAGGATTGCCCAAGGCCCCGCGTCGTGGATCTGACGAAAGATCAGCCCCTGAAGGGACCAAAGGACCCCGGCAAACACCACCATCACAACGCCCACGCCGTAGCGCATTCCTGTTGCCCGTCCTGATGCCGGGACGCGCCCGGTTTCCAACCGTCATGGCGGCATCGTTGGGCCAGCTTTCCGCGCCGGTCAAGCGGTTCCTTCGGCATCGGCCTGACGGGCCGCGACGGCCGGGCGGAAGGCCGCACGCAGCACCTCGGCCATGGCGCTGATCGCCGCACCCGAACGGCGCGGGTTGGACAGCAGCGCGACCTCGGTCCCGTCGATGGCCGGAAAGCCGTCCCCGGGGCCAAGCACCCGGCAGCCCTCCGGCACGGTGGACCGCGCGCGCGGCACGATGGCAAGGCCGGAGATCAGCGCCTTTTCCAGCGCCGCCGAGTTGTCCGCCTCGAACGCCAGCCGCCACGGCAGGCCCGCGCGGTCAAGCGACCAGGCCGCGTAGTCCCGGCTCCAGCTTGAGTTGATGTAAAGCCCGACCGGGATCGGGCGGCATTCATGGGTCCGGTGCGCCAGCGAGGTGACCCAGACCGTCGGGTCGTGACAGATCACCTCCCCCGCGCCGGTGCCTTCCCAGTCGAAGATCACCGCAAGGTCGATCCGGTCCTGCGCCAGCGCCTCGACCTGACGGTCGGAAAAGTCGCAATAGACGCTGACATCGACCTCGGGATGGGCGGCGTTGAATTCGGCCAGCACCGTGGGGACGACGCTTTCGACATATTCATCGACGATGCCGACGCGGACGGTGCCGGACAGGCGCGGGCTCGTCACATGCTCCCCCGCCTCGCGCAGCAGGGCGTGGATGCGTTCGGCATAGGGCAAAAGCTCACGCCCCATCTGGGTCAGCGCGACCCCGCGCGGAAGGCGTTCGAAGACCGCGCCGCCCAGCACCTCCTCCAGCCGCCGGATCTGCATGCTGACCGCCGATTGCGTGCGCCCCACCACCTCGGCGGCGCGGGTCACGCTGCCGGTCCTGGCGACAGCAAGGAAGTGGCGCAGAAGATCGCTGTCGAGCGGCGGCGGCATGGGAGAACCATCAGAAATTCAGATGGCACCCATGATTTCTATTCGTTTGATTTCTGTCAAGCGCAGGCGCATCTGATGGGGCAGGAGGTGTGCCATGACCCTGATCGCCGCAAAGACCGTTCTCAACCGTGTCGTCGCAAGATGGCAGGCGCGCCGCACCCTCGGCGCGCTTCTGTCGCGGATGGACGACCACCTGCTTGACGACATCGGGCTGACGCGCGACGAGGTTCGCCGCGCGCTTTCCCTGCCCGAGGCCCGCTATCCCAGCGCTGCGTCGCAGCGCGCGCAGGTGCCGGGAGGTGCGCGGGTGCCGACGTCGGGCAGGATCTTCCAGCAGCGGTCGCATTTCGCGCCCTCGGCCTTTTCGAACACCACGCCGACGCCCGGCACCTCGGTCAGGCGGAACGCCTCCTGCGGGGCGGGGTCGCTGGTGATCTGAATGGCCGAGGTGATGCAGATATCGGAGAAATCGACCGATTTCAGCGCCTTGACCGTTTCGGCATCCTCGACATGGACCACCGGTGCGGCCTCAAGGCTGGCGCCGATGACCTTGGCGGTGCGCTGAACCTCAAGCGCGGCCGTGACGGTACGGCGCACGCGGCGGATGCGGTCCCATTTCTGCGCCAGGGGTTCGTCGAGCCAGTCGGCGGGCGTTTCCGGGATGTCCTGAAGGTGGACGGAGCTATCCTCGCCCGGAAAGCGGCAAAGCCAGACCTCTTCCATGGTGAAGACGAGGATCGGCGCCAGCCAGGTCACAAGACGGTGGTAGAGCAGGTCCAGCACCGAGCGCGCCGCCCGGCGGCGCTGGCTGTCCGCCGCGTCGCAGTAAAGCGCGTCCTTGCGGATGTCGAAATAGACCGCCGAAAGGTCCACGGTGCAGAAGGTAAAGAGCGTCTGGAACACGCCCTGAAAGTCATAGGCGGCGTAGCCCTTTCGCACGACATGGTCGAGTTCGGCCAGGCGATGCAGAACCCAGCGTTCCAGTTCCGGCATCTCCGCCGGGTCCACCCGCTCTGCCTCGGTGAACCCTGCGAGGTTGCCGAGGATGAAGCGCAAAGTGTTGCGCAGGCGGCGGTAGCTGTCCGCCGTCCC
>DAIOXI010000281.1:980-2493 GCA_036758045.1 Albidovulum sp. | reverse complement strand
GAACTCACGACCCTAACCTTGGCAAGGTTATGCTCTACCCCTGAGCTACGCCCGCATCCTTTGGGTGAGGGGGATTTATAAACTCTGCCGGGTGGCTGCAAGGGGAAAATCGCGAGGCGGTGTGAGAATCTTTGTCGCGCTGGCGCGGGGCGGGGACGCGCTGCCGGAAACGGGCCTGTGTGGGGTGTTACGGCCTGGGGTGATTCGCCCAAATAGCGGTGAAAGCTTGAGCAAGCGTATGGAATCGCTTGGAAACCTGGTTAACCGGGGAAGAAGGCGGGGCGGAAACGTCGCCAAAGCCGGGGCGCGGGGGCGGATTAAGGATCGTGGCGGGATAGTGCCAAATCTTCGACGCAACCATGTCGAAATCCGGGCGAATTCGCGGTGCTGACTGGGGACATCGCCGATACGGCACCCACAACACCGCGCCCAGAGGGGCCACCGTCAGAAAGGACCATCATCATGTTCATGCAGGACATTCGCCATTTCGAACCTGCCCAGCCTGTCGATCTGCTCGCCCGGTTCATGAACCGCCAGCCCGGCGGCGTTGCCGGGGCAACGCTGAGCGAGACCGAGGACGGCTGGCGGCGGGCCGATGCGCTTGTTCCGGGGATGCGCGTTGCCACCTGGGACGGCGGCTTCCGCCCGCTTCTGGCGGTCGATACCGCGCGACGCCACCCTGCCGGGCGCAGCCTGATCCGGGTGCCGGGCGGCGTGCTGAACAATTGCGGCGCGGTCTGGCTTGACCCCGACCAGCGGGTGCTGATCCAGTCGCCGGTCGTCGCCGCCGTGCTTGAGGCAGAGGCCGCGCTTCTGCCCGCCGCGGCGCTGGAGGGCTATCGCGGCATCGCCCGGCTGGCGCAGCCCGCGCCGATGGGGATCACCACGCTGCGCCTGGCCGAGGATGAGGTGATCTTTGCCGCCTCTGGTCTTTGCCTGCACTGCCCGTCGGGGCAGGGGGCGGATGCGGGCTATCACCCCGTCCTCGACCTGGCGCGGGGGCGTGACCTGATGGCGCTGATCGGCTGCGGGGCGCTGCGCCTTGACGAACTGCCCCGCGCCGCGTGACTCGCGCCTCACGCCCCCGCCCGGCAGGTGCGAAAGATCGCCCGCGCGGGCAGGGCGGCCTCGCCCGCCTCGGGCAGGAACAGGTTCGCCGCCGCCCCGGCATCGTCGGAGGGCGGCGCGCGCATGTCCTGCCAAAGCGCGCGCGCCCGATCCTCGAGCGCGCCGATCTGGCGGGTGATGCGGGCGAAAGCCTCGGCCCGCTGGACCGGCGAACAGTCCTCGGCCGTGCCGAGCCAGCCCAGCGTGCCGCGCAGCCCGCCCAGCGTCAGGATCACGTCCTGCACCAGAAAGACCTCCAGCGCCGCGTGTCTGTCATGAATCATCTCTCTACCCCTTCATTTCCCCGTGGGCAGGGTAGAGGCGGGGCGATTAACGCCCGCCTAACGGGTGAGGGCCGGGCCGGCGGATGGCCACGGGGTCCTAGGCAAGCGCGCCCTTGCCCTGA
>DAIOXI010000281.1:0-970 GCA_036758045.1 Albidovulum sp. | reverse complement strand
GGCTGACCCCGATGATTTCATGCTCCGCCTCGGGGCGCTCCACGCTCGGCGCGACCTTGACCGAAGGGCCCGCCGTCGCGAGGGCCGACGCGGCCCCGGCATGGGCCAGAAGGACCGGCAGGGTCGCCGCCGCCGTCTCGATGGCGCGGGGCATCACCGGGGCGCCGCTTGCGAAACTGATGGTGGTGGCCTGCCCCCGCGCCAACCCCGGCAGGGCCAGCGAGAGCGCGAGAAGACAGGCAAAACGCACAGCTCACTCCAGTTCGATCAACAGGTCCTTGGCCTCGATCTGGCTGCCGGCCGCGACATGAAGCGCCTTCACCACGGCCGCGCGGTCGGCATGGATGCCGGTTTCCATCTTCATCGCCTCGATGGTCAGCAGAAGGTCGCCCGCGTTGACCTTCTGCCCCGCCGTCACGGCGACGGAGGCGACGGAACCGGGCATCGGCGCGCCGATATGGTTGGGGTTGCCCTCGGCGGCCTTGGGTTTCGCGGCGGTCGCGGCCTTGACCAGACGGTTCGGCACCCGGATCACGCGGGGTTGGCCGTTCAGCTCGAAGAAGACCTTCACCTCACCCTGGTCATCCGTTTCGCCAACGGTCTGAAGGCGGATCTCCAGCGTCTTGCCGGGGTCGATCTCGGCGGTGATCTCCTGCCCCGGCTCCATGCCGTAGAAGAAGACCGGCGTCGGCAGCGTGCGGACCGGCCCGTAGAACCGGTGCCGGCCCATAAAGACAAGGAAGACCTTGGGATACATCAGGTAGCCGTTCAGGTCCTCATCGTCGATGCGGAAGCCGCCAAGCGCGCCCGAAACCTCGGCGCGGGTCGCCTCAAGATCGACCGGCGGCAGGTGCTTGCCGGGGCGCTCGGTATTCGGCGCCTCACCCTTCAGGACCTTCCTGACGATGCCTTCGGGGAAGCCGCCCGGCGGCTGGCCGAGATTGCCGCGCATCATGTCGACCACCGAATC
>DAIOXI010000280.1:0-2573 GCA_036758045.1 Albidovulum sp. | reverse complement strand
GTGCGGTCGATCTCTGCCATCTCGAGCGGGCCGGGGAAATGGCAGGCGGTGGCGTGGTCGCCACCCGCCAGCCCCGGCACCTCTTCGCCGCAGCGTGCCTGCGCGCGCGGGCAGCGGGTGCGGAAGACGCAACCCGAAGGCGGGTTCATCGGTGACGGCAGGTCGCCGCCCAGCGGGATCACGACCTTTTTGCGTTCCGCCGCCGGGTCCGGGATCGGCACGGCGGACAAGAGCGCCTGCGTGTAGGGATGCTGTGGGGCGCCATACAGATCGGGGCTTTCGGCGACCTCCATCGTGCGGCCGAGATACAGCACCATCACCCGGTCCGAGATATGTTTCACCACGCTGAGGTCATGGGCGATGAAGATCATCGCAAGGTCCAGATCGCGCTGAAGGTCGGTCAGAAGATTGATGACCTGGGCCTGAATAGACACATCGAGCGCGGAAACGGGTTCGTCGCAGATCAGCAGCCTTGGTTCCACGATCAGCGCGCGGGCGATGCCGATCCGCTGGCACTGACCGCCGGAAAATTCGTGCGGATAGCGGTTGATCTGGTTCGGCAGCAGACCGACGCGATCCATCATCGCCTTGACCCTGGTCTTCACCTCGGCTGACCCAAGGCCACGATGATGGGTCCTGAGCGGTTCGGCGATGATCTGGCCCACGGTCATGCGGGGGTTGAGGCTGGCCAGCGGGTCCTGAAACACCATCTGGATATCGGCGCGGTATTTCAGCATCTCGCGCGGGGAAAGCGACAGAAGGTCCGTCTGCCCCCGCCAGATGGCCTTGCCGGTCGCCGGAACCATCTGGATCAGCGCGCGGGCCAGCGTGGACTTGCCGCAACCGGATTCGCCGACGATGCCCAGCGTTTCGCCCGCAGCAAGGGTGAAATCCACGCCGCTGACGGCGTGAAGCAGGCGCGGCGGCGTCCAGGGCAGGTCGCCCGCGCGGCGCAGTTCGAAACTGACGCGCAGGTCGCGGACATCAAGAAGGGGCGCGGTCATGCCAGATCCTCCACGCTGCGGTTGCAGGCCCGCCAGCGGCCGGGCGCGAATTCGCTCAGCGGGTGCAGGTGGTCCAGGCAATCCTCGCCCGCATGGCCGCAGCGCGGGGCGAAGGGGCAGCCCTTCGGCGCGCCGGTCATGTTGGGCGGCGAACCGGGGATGGAGTGCAGCGCCTCCTCCTCCTGATCGACGCGGGGGATCGCGCCGAGAAGGCCGCGGGTATAGGGGTGCGAGGGCGCGGCAAAAAGCGGATCGGTCGGGCCTTTCTCCATCACCGTGCCGCCGTAGAGCACCAGCACCGCCTTGCAGAAGCCCGCGACGACGCCAAGGTCATGGGTGATGAGGATCGTTGCCATGCCGAAATCGTGCTGCAACTCGGCCAGCAGGTTCATGATCTGCGCCTGAACCGTCACGTCGAGCGCGGTTGTCGGTTCATCCGCGATCAGAAGTTCGGGGCGGCAAAGCAGCGACATGGCGATCATCACCCTTTGCCGCATCCCGCCGGAAAACTCGTGCGGGTAAAGCCGCGCGCGGCCCTGCGCGTCGGGGATTTTCACTGCGTCCAGCATGCGGATCGATTCCGCCACCGCTTCGGCCTTCGACATGCCCTTGTGAAGGGTCAGCACCTCGGCCATCTGGTCCGACACCCGCATATAGGGGTTCAGCGATGTCATCGGGTCCTGAAACACCATGGCGATCTTGTTGGCGCGGATCGGGTTGATGGTCTTGCGCGGGGCGTTCAGAATCTCCTGCCCGTCAAAGCGGACCGATCCGGTGGCGGCGCCGTTCTTCGCCAGAAGCCCCATGATCGCGAAGGCAAGCTGCGACTTGCCCGATCCGCTTTCGCCGACGATGCCCAGCGTTTCGCCCTTGTCGAGGGTCAGGCTGACGCCGTTGACCGCGCTGACGGTGCCGTCGGTGGTCGCGAAGCGGACGGCGAGGTCGGTGATTTCCAGCATCGCCATCCTAGCGGTCCTTCGGGTCGAAGGCATCGCGCAGCCCGTCACCGACGAAGAAGAAGGCGAAAAGCGTGACGACGAAGAAGAGAAGCGGGAAGGCAAGCTGCCAGATCGTGCCGTAATAGATCGTCTTCGCCCCTTCCGAGATCAGCGCGCCAAGCGAGGTCAGTGGCTCTTGCACGCCGAGGCCGAGGAAGGAGATGAAGCTTTCGATCAGGATCATTTCCGGCACCAGAAGGGTCGCATAGACCGCGACGATGCCCAGAAGGTTCGGCACGATATGGCGCAGGATGATGGTGAAGGGCACGACGCCGGTCGCGCGGGCGGCCTCGACAAACTCCTTATGCTTCAGGCTGAGGGTCTGGCCCCGCACGATCCGCGCCATGTTCAGCCATGAGATCAGACCGATCCCGAGGAACAGCATGACCAGCGATCGCCCGAACATGACCAGAAGCAGGATCACGACGAACATGAACGGCACCGACAAAAGAATATCGACCAGCCGCATCATGACCTGATCCGTGCGCCCGCCGACATAGCCGGAGGTCGCGCCATAAAGCGTGCCGACGACGACGGCGATGAAGGACCCGACGATGCCGACCATCAGCGA
>DAIOXI010000279.1:1516-2590 GCA_036758045.1 Albidovulum sp. | reverse complement strand
CCGGTCTGGCCGCCGAACACAGCGAAGAGAAGACCGTCATGATCGACGCCACCTAAGCACCGGCTGGCCCTGCGGTTCGGCAAAGGCCGGTTCGGGCGCATCGGCGGGCGTCAGCAAGGGCAGACAGCCCAAGGCAACCGCGTCGGCAAGATCGGGCGCGGCGTCATCCATACCTACACTGACCAACTTACCAAACGGCCCCCGCTTGATCGGATCACCGCAGGGCGACACGCCGTTGCGCGACGACGCGGCAAGCCATGCGGTCGGTTCTTCGATTTGGCTTTCGGCAATTGTGGGCATCATTCACCCCCAAGATGTGCGGAAATATCGACGGCCGACGCCATGCCCGCTTCGATAGCGGGGTTGTAGAAGGACGGCGCAATTTCGGCTTCGACGGCGGCAAGCTTCGCGTCCAGCGCGGCGACTTCCGCGCGACGGCAACCCGCTTCGACGCTTCGGGCGCATGGGCTGCGACGGCATGGACGCGCAGTTTCGCGGCACGAACCGACGACAGGCCCGACAGTTCCGCCGCGGCTGAACCGATAGCGGCGGCGTAACGAAGATCGGTTTCGACCAACCCGCGAAGCTTTGCTTGAAAATCGGCGTCGCCCGCCTTGGAGCCCCGGCCCTCACCCGATTTGTGCATCAGAGCCGGTCCTGACCCGAGCCCGATATGAATGCAAGAGGGTGGTCGGGGCAGGCTTGGCAACACGCGATGAACTCTATGCAAAATTCGGTATAACCGCCGAAGCGGTGCAGCTTTTCGAAACGGATTTGGGAACGCTGTCCCCCTACCCGGCGCGGCGAAGCTGCCATTTGCCGCATCCGCGAGGGTCTGCCAGATCACTCATGGACCTCGTTCAATGGAAATCCCGGCTGGGAAACAGGCGTTTGGCCTGATCGCGGGGGTGCATGACGCGCGGCGCAGGCAGGGGTTTGGGGGCGCTGTCGGTCTTGGCCGTGGTCTGGCCGATGGCGGCATCCATCGGGTGACCGAGGTCCGAGAGGCGGTGCGAGACGTCCTCGATCTCTTGCGCGATCAGATGGGTGACGATGCCTTCGCGTTGCAGCATG
>DAIOXI010000279.1:0-1475 GCA_036758045.1 Albidovulum sp. | reverse complement strand
CCGCCCATGACGGCACGGCGGAAGCGGTCGAACACCTTGCGCCAGACCACGATATTCGAGACGCCGGTTTCATCCTCCAAGGTCAGGAAGATCACGCCCGAGGCCGTACCGGGGCGCTGGCGGGTGATGACAAGGCCGCAGACCGTGGTGCGGCGCAGCGGCGCGGCGATCAGGGCATCATGGCGGGTCAGGCCCGGCATCGACGGGCGCAGCAGTTCCATCGGATGGGCGCGCAGGGTCAGGCGGGTGGCGACGTAATCCTCGACCACCTCTTCGCCGATCTGCATCTGCGGCAGGGGGACGGCAGGCTCGGCGATCGCCTCGCCGTCGATCGGGTCGTTGAACAGCGGCAGCGGCGCGGCCGCACGGATGGTGCGCACCTGCCAGAGCGCATCGCGGCGGGTCAGGCCGATGGCGGCGAAGCCGTCCGCCTCGGCCAGACGTTCCAGAGCGGCGGGCGCGACGCCCGCGCGCAGCCACACGCTTTCGGGGTCGCGATAGCCATTGCCGCGCGCGGCGACGATCCGGGCGGCGTCCTCTTCGCGAAACCCCTTGATCTGGCGAAAGCCCAGCCGCAGGGCCAGGGCGCCATCGGGGCGGCGTTCCAGCGTATTGTCCCAGGCGCTGGCATTGACGCAGATCGGGCGCAGCTCGCCCCGGTGATCGCGCGCATCCCGCACGATCTGGGCCGGGGCGTAAAACCCCATCGGCTGGCTGTTCAGAAGCGCGCAGGCGAAGACCGCCGGATGATGGCGTTTCAGCCAGGCCGAGACATAGACCAGATGTGCGAAGGCCGCCGCATGGCTTTCGGGAAAGCCGTAATCGGCAAAGCCCTCGATCTGGCCGAAACAGCGGGCGGCAGTCTCGGGGGCATAGCCGCGCGCCATCATCCCGGCGATGAATTTGTCGCGATGTTCGCCGATCGTGCCCATGCGGCGGAAACTGGCGAGCGAGCGACGCAGCCTGTCGGCCTCCTCGGCGCTGTACCCGGCGCCCACCTGGGCGATTTGCAGGGCCTGTTCCTGAAACAGCGGCACCCCCAGCGTGCGGCGCGTCACCTGTTCCAGCGCCGGGCCGAAGGGTTCGGGTGCCTCAAGCCCCTGGCGGCGTCGGATATAGGGCTGGACCATGCCGCCCTGGAACGGGCCGGGACGGACGATGGCGACCTCGATCACCAGATCGTAGAACTCTTACGGCTTCATCCGGGGCAGGAAATTCATCTGCGCGCGGCTTTCGACCTGAAAGACACCGACCGCATCGGCCACCTGCAACATCTCATAGGTCGCGGCATCCTCGGGCGGGACGGTGGCCAGCGTCAGGGTGCGCTGTTCATGGTCCTCAAGCAGCCCGAATGCCTTGCGGATGCAGGTCAGCATCCCCAGCCCCAGCACATCGACCTTGAGGATCTTCAGCACGTCGATGTCGTCCTTGTCCCATTCGATGATGGTGCGATCCTCCATCGCGGCATTCTCGAT
>DAIOXI010000278.1:2060-2605 GCA_036758045.1 Albidovulum sp. | reverse complement strand
AGCGACGTGATCATCGACCTGCCGGGCGACCCTCACTCGGTGGTGCGGGCCGAGGCGGCGTTGCGGCATGGCTTTGCCGGGCTTCTGGACGGGCTGGTGACGGAACTTTCCCTTCTCCGCGCGCCGGTCCAGACGGACAGCGCCACGCCGACCGGCCCGGTCGCCCGCCGGATGATGGCGGCCGCGCGCCCCCATGCCGGGGTCTTCGTGACGCCGATGGCGGCGGTCGCGGGGGCGGTGGCCGATCATCTGCTCGCCCTCGCGCTGAGTGCCGCGCCCCTGCGTCGCGCCCTTGTCAACGATGGCGGCGACATCGCGCTGTGGCTGGCACCGGGAGAGGTCACGCGCCTTGCCGTGGCCGCGCCCGGCGGGCTGCCCGCGCGGATCACGCTTCGTGCCTCCGACGGCATCGGCGGCGTCGCGACAAGCGGCTGGCGCGGGCGCAGTCATTCGCTCGGCATCGCCGACGCGGTGACGGTGCTTGCGGCGAACGCGGCCAGCGCCGATGTCGCGGCCACGTTGATCGCCAATGCCGTCGATCTGCC
>DAIOXI010000278.1:0-2035 GCA_036758045.1 Albidovulum sp. | reverse complement strand
GCGGGCCTGGGCTACGACGCCGTGGCGCTGGCCGCCACGTTGATCGCCAATGCCGTCGATCTGCCAGGCCACCCCGCCATCCGCCGCCGCCCGGCGCGCGAGCTTGCGCCCGACAGCGATCTCGGCGACCGTCCGGTGACGGTCGATGTCGCGCCCCTGACGCAAGCCGACCGCGACGCTGCCCTTCAGGCCGGGCTGACCGTCGCCGAAACCCTGCGCGCGCGCGGCCTCATCCGGGGCGCGTTTCTGCATCTTCAGGGCGCCGCGCGCACAACCGCCCCCGCCGCGCTGCAAGGCCCCCCCCGACAGGAAGGAGACATGCCATGACACAGGCCAATATCCGCAAGATCGTGACCGTGGTCGAAGAGGTGCTGACCGAGATGGGGCAGCCCGTCTCGCCGCCCACCCGCCGCGCCGCAGCCATCGCGGTGATCGAAAACCCGCTGGCGGGCCGCTATCAGGCCGATCTGGAGGAGTTGATGCAGATCGGCGAGGAACTTGGCGGCCTTCTGGGCGAAAAATGCGTGGCGGCGCTCGGCATCACCCCGGCACAGGCGCAAAGCTATGGCAAGGCCGCGCTGGTGGGTGAGAATGGGGAACTGGAACACGCCGCCGCGATCCTGCACCCGCGACTGGGCAAGCCCTTGCGCGCGGCGGTCGAAAAGGGGGTCGCGCTGGTGCCCTCGAACAAGAAGCGCGGGCCGATGGGGCATCCGCTGGACGTGCCGCTGGGCCACAAGGACGCGGCCTATGTGCGCTCTCATTTCGATGGGATGGAGGTGCGCGTGACCGATGCCCCCCGCGCCGACGAGATCCTCGTGGCGGTCGCGGTCACCGATAGCGGGCGGCCCCTGCCGCGGGTCGGCGGGCTGACCCATGAGGAGGCGGAAGGAAAGGACGGTTTGCGGTGAGCTTGTATCGCCCGCAAGCGCTGGATCAGGCGCTGGCCTTCCTCGCCGCAGGTCCGGCGGCGGTGGTCGCCGGGGGGACCGACGTCTTCCCCGCGCTCGGCCTGCGGCCCGCGCCCGCGCGGGTGCTGGACCTGACGGCGGTGGAGGGGCTGCGCGGCGTCATGCGGGCGGGCGATGGCTGGCGGATCGGGGCGGCGACGACCTGGACCGATGTCGTGCGCGCCGATCTGCCGCCGCTCTTCGACGCGCTGAAACAGGCCGCCCGGCAGGTCGGATCGGTCCAGATCCAGAACACCGGCACGGTCGCGGGCAATCTCTGCAACGCCTCGCCTGCCGCCGACGGCGTTCCCGTGCTGATCGCGATGGAGGCGGAGGTGGAGCTTGCCTCGGTCCGCGGCACCCGCCGGATGCCGCTTTCCGGTTTCATCACCGGCCCGCGCAAGACCGACCTGCGGGCGGGGGAGATCGTCACCGCGCTCTGCCTGCCGCACCGGGACGGCGCGCGGTCGGCCTTCGGCAAGCTTGGCAGCCGGACCTATCTGGTCATCTCCATCGTCTCCGCCGCCGTGATCCTGTGGACCGAGGGGCGCATCGTCACCGGCGCGCGGGTCGCGGTCGGCGCGGCCTCTCCCGTGCCGATGCGGCTGCCCGATGTCGAAGCGGCGCTGGTGGGCCGCGCCCTCTCGGACCTGCCCGGCGCGGTGCTGGCGGACCATCTGGCGGCGCTGACCCCCATCGACGACGTGCGCGCCACCGCCGCCTACCGGCGCGAGGCGGCGCTGGTGATGATCCGCCGCGCGCTGGAAGGACGGGGCCAATGACGTCAAGGTCGGCTGCGACGCGGGCGATTGCGGCGCCTGCACCGTCCTGATCGACGGAGAGCCGGTCTGCGCCTGCATCACGCCTGCCGCGCAGGCCGAAGGGCGGCGGGTGGAGACGCTGACGGGGCTGCACACGAATGATCCGGTCATGGCGCGGCTGACCAAGTCCTTCGAACGCCATGGCGCCGCGCAATGCGGTATCTGCACGCCCGGAATGCTGGTCGCTGCCGCCGCACTGCTGCGCGCCGTGCCTGTGCCAGAGGAAGCGCAGGTGCGCGACGCGCTTGGCGGTGTTCTTTGCCG
>DAIOXI010000277.1:2344-2651 GCA_036758045.1 Albidovulum sp. | reverse complement strand
CCGCGATCAGCGCGACGGAGCCGGAGAGGATACCGCCGACGATCTGCGCAACGGTCAGAAGCACATTGACCACGACGGCCAGAACCAGCCCGCGTTCCCCGGCGGAGGCATGGTGATGGTGGTGGTGGTGATCGTGCGGCATGACATCCCCTGCCACAAGGTTGCTCCCGGCAGGCTAATCCAGCGCGGGCGGAATGAAAACCGCGCTCAGGCTGCCGCGCGCAATGGGGCGGCGGGTTGGGGCAGCGCGCCCTCCATCAGATCCTCGATAAAGAGGCTGAGGAGTTGCGTGCGCCCGATCACCCCC
>DAIOXI010000277.1:0-2334 GCA_036758045.1 Albidovulum sp. | reverse complement strand
GCGCATGTCGGCGATTTCCTGCGTTCTGAGGCCCTTGATCGCGAAGATCGCCACATCGGCCTCGGCCGGGGTCAGGCCCCAGGTCCCGAATCGCGCCTCCAGATGATCGCGGAAATCGCCGCGCGCGCGGCTCAGGCGTTCCTCGGCCCGGCGCCGCGCCTTCAGCGCACGGATCAGGACAACAGTCCCCAGCGCCACCCCGCAGGAAAGCCCCAGCGCCGCGCCGATCTCAAGGTATTCGCGCAAGGCCCAAGGGATCGGCGCAACCGGAATTTCCAGAAACGCCAACAGGATATGCGCCACGAAGAAGAATCCGCAAACGCCCTGCAAGGCCAGCGCCGCGCCGATCAGCACGCCGTTTCGCAGCGCCCGGCGCCGTTCAGGGTGTGTCGGGGTCGTCTGCATCGCTGTCCTCGGGCGCTTCGCGCTCATGGTGGCGGGGTCCATCGGGTCCGGCGTCACCTTCCCTCTCTCCCGCGTCGAGTATGGCATCGGAGCCGGGTGCCGACATCTCACCATTCCGTTCCCGGCTGTAATCGCGCAGGATTTCGCCGGTGCGCGGGTCGATCACGATCTCTCGCCGGTCACCCGCACGCCCGGCGGCGATGCGGATACGCTTCAGGAGGGTGCGTTCGGTGCGGATCTGGTCATAGCCCTCCGCGCGGAGGGCCGAGACGAGGCGCGTCAGAAGATCGCGATCCTGCGCCGGGGCGGCCCCGGCGGCGAGGTTCGTCTGCAGCGTCGCCACGGCGAAGGGCTTGCTCCCCATCGGGGACGCAAGCGTGGCAGGCCCAGCGACGGGTTCGGCCGCCGGGACCTGCCTGTTATGCCAGAGGACGATCAGTCGTCGTCACCCGAATGGTCGCCACCCGAGTGATCACCACCGGAGTGGTCGCCGTCCGAGTGTTCGCCATGTGACTCGCCACCCTCGGAATGCTCGCCCTCGGACCCGCCTTCACCGGCATGCTCGCCATCACCGTTCTCGATGATCGCCTGTTCGCCCGAGTCGCCCCCTTCACCCTCGACGGCTTCGGAGCCTTCGGTTTCGTTCACGGCCGAAGCGCCCTCGGCCACGGCGTTTTCACCGCCGGTTTGCGGCGACAGGGTCGTGCCTTCCACCTCGCCTGCGGCGGGGCCGCTGTCGCCCGTCATCTGCGTTTCCGCCTGGGCGATGCCCGATGCCAGTGCAAGGGCCGCGGCGACGATGATCGAATATTTCATATCTTTGCCTCTCGGTCAGATTTTCAGTCCGTGCCACCGATGAACGGTGCCACGCGCCGAGAGAAAGCCAATCGAAGGCGCGCTGCCATATAACAGGCGCTTAGGCAGAAAATTCGCGCAACCTTCCGCCGCGCTAAACAATGGTTTAGGGGAAGGTCCAGCAATTTCAGACAGTTGGGACCCGGCAGATCGCCGCGTACAACCGGCGCCCCGATGCCGTCAGCATCCGCTTATGGGGTATCTCGCCCGCGCCCCCCTCAATGCGCCTCGGCCCAGTTCGCGCCCTGACCGGCATCGACCACCAGCGGCACGTCGAGATGGGCGGCGGGGCGGGCCGCACCCTCCATCACCTCGCGCGCGGCGGCAATCAGAGGATCGACGGCGCCTTCATCCACCTCGAACAGAAGTTCGTCATGGACCTGAAGCAGCATCGTCGCGGGCAGCCCCTCGATCGCGGCGGGCATGCGGATCATCGCCCGGCGGATGATGTCCGCCGCCGCGCCCTGAATCGGCGCGTTGATCGCGGCGCGGCGGGCGAAACCGGCATGCGGCCCCTTGGCGTTGATCTCGGGCGTGTGGATCTTGCGCCCGAACAGGGTCTGGACAAAGCCGTGTTCCTTCGCGAAGGCCACGGTCGCGTCCATATAGGTCTTGATGCCCGGAAAGCGGTCGAAATAGCGGTCGATGAAGCCCTGCGCCTCGGCCCGCGGGATGCGCAGGTTGCGGGCGAGGCCAAAGCCGGAAATCCCGTAGATGACGCCGAAATTGATCGCCTTGGCGCGGCGGCGCACCTCTGGCGTCATATCCTCCAGCGGGACGTTGAACATCTCCGACGCGGTGAGGGCGTGAATGTCGATCCCGTCGCGGAAGGCCTGCTTCAACTCGGGGATATCGGCGACATGGGCCAGGATGCGCAACTCGATCTGGCTGTAATCGAGGCTGACGAGCCGCATCCCCGGCCCGGCGACAAAGGCCTCGCGGATGCGGCGGCCCTCTTCGGTGCGCACCGGGATGTTCTGAAGATTCGGGTCGGTGGAGGCGAGGCGCCCGGTATTCGCCCCCGCGATGGAATAGGAGGTATGCACCCGCCCGGTTTCCGGGTTGATGTGGTCC
>DAIOXI010000276.1:0-2654 GCA_036758045.1 Albidovulum sp. | reverse complement strand
GCCCATGAGCCGCATCGTCTATGTCAACGGGGACTATGTGCCGGAAGAAGAGGCGAAGGTGTCGATCTTCGACCGTGGCTTCCTGATGGCCGACGCGGTCTATGAGGTGACAAGCGTGCTGGACGGCAAGCTGATCGACTTCGCGGGGCACCGGGCGCGGCTGAGCAGGTCGCTGGGCGAGCTTGAGATGGACGCGCCGGTCACCGATGAGGAACTGCTGGAGATCCACCGCGAACTGGTAAGGCGCAACGGCATCACCGACGGACTGGTCTATCTTCAGGTCACGCGCGGAAATCCCGGCGACCGCGACTTTGCCTTTCCGAACCCGGCCGTGAAGCCGGGGCTGTTCCTCTTCACCCAGTCCAAGCCCGGCCTGGCCGACGCGCCCGCGGCGAAGACGGGGTGGAAGATCATCTCCATCCCCGATGAGCGCTGGGGGCGGCGCGACATCAAGACGACGCAGCTTCTTTACCCCTCGCTGGGCAAGATGATGGCCAAGAAGGCGGGCGCGGACGATGCCTGGCTGGTCGAGGACGGATTCGTGACGGAAGGTACGTCGAACAACGCCTATATCGTCAAGGGCCGCCGGATCATCACCCGCGCGCTGAGCCATGACATCCTGCATGGCATCACCCGCGCCGCCGTGCTGCGCATGGCGAAGGAAGCCCAGCTTGAGGTGGAGGAACGCTCCTTCACCATCGAGGAGGCGAAGGACGCGGATGAGGCCTTCGTCACCTCTGCCTCGGCCTTCGTGATGCCGGTGGTGGAGATCGACGGCGCCACGATAGGCTCCGGCAAGCCCGGCCCGATCGCGGCGCGGCTGCGCGAGATCTATATCGAGGAAAGCCGCAAGGCCTCCGTCTGAGGCAAGCGCCGGGGGTTTTCCACCCCCGGCCCCCCCCGGAGAGTATTTGAACAACGAAGAAGCCGGACGCGGTCAGGCGGTCTGGATAAGGTGCAGCGTCACGGCGGCGTAGAACACCACACTCGCCGTCAGCACGAGGATGTGCCAGATCGTGTAGTGGAAGGGCAGCCGTTCGAAGAGGTAGAAGACGACGCCCAGCGTATAGAGCGTACCGCCGGTGGCGATCAGGACGATCACCGGCGTCGAGAGCGTGGCGAAGAAGGCCCTGCCCGCCAGAAGCCCGGCCCAGCCCATCCCGAGATAAAGCGCGAGCGTCAGCCAGCGGAAGCGGTCGGGCGCGACGATCTTCAGCCCCACCCCGGTCAGCGCCGCGCCCCAGAGCCCGGCGAGAAGCCAGCCGCCCTGCCCGCTCAGCAGCGTGAAGGGCGTGTAGGTGCCGGCGATCTTCACATAGATCGCGGAATGGTCGAGCCGTTTCAGAAGCCAGGCCCAGCCCGGATGCAGGATCATGTTGTAGAGCGCCGAGAAGAGGATCATCGCCGCCAGCGCCGCGCCATAGACCGAGATGCCGAAGAGCGCGGTGAAATCGCCCCTGAGGAACGCGGCCAGCGTGATGAGGACCGGCACCGCGATCAGGACGAGGACAAGGCCCGACACATGGATCACCGCGTCCGAAAGCCGTTCGGAGCGGGTGTAGCAGTGGCGTGTCTCGAGAAGCCGCATGATGGGGGAATGTTAGCACCTCTTTGGCCCCTGCCAGGAGCAAAGACCGTGAACACTGCGTTTCCGGGAGGACACAAATGCGTGTGGGCCGGGGTCAGGCCGGTTTGCCGTAAAAGCTCGATATGTCGAAATAGACCTTCTGGACCTCGGCGCCCCGGCTGATGGTGAAGACCGTGTAGGGGCGGCCGAAACGCCCGATCTGGAGGTCCTGCCGGTCGAGGTGCCAGCCGGGGCGGTTGGCGGCGAGCCAGGCATATTCCGCATCGACGCCCGTGACCGGAACCGCGCGGTCCGGGCTGCGCCCGTCTCGGGCGACCGCACCGGCAAGGGAACCGGGCTCGGTCACGCATCCGGCGAGGGCAAGGGTCAGGGCCGTCAGGCCGAGGAGGCGTGCGATGCTGCGCATGTCATTCCCCGTCTCTGCAAGGCGGACAGGATAGGCCCTGTCCCGCGCCGGGACAACCGGGACCGGGCCACGGCCGCCGACCGCTTACGGTTTTCCGCCGACATTCTCGCGGAAGGCGACCTTGAACGCCGCCTGCTTTTCGGCGTCCGCCTCGGTCTGGTGGGCTGCCTTCCAGTCGTCATAGGGCATGCCGTAGAAGACTTCGCGCGCGGCTTCCTTCGACATCTCGATCCCGCGGTCGTTCGCGGCCTCCTGATACCAGCGCGACAGGCAGTTGCGGCAGAAGCCGCCGAGGTTCATCAGGTCGATGTTCTGCACGTCGGGGCGCTTGTCGATCAGGTGGTGGCGCAGCGCGCGGAAAGCGGCGGCCTCAAGCTCGATCCTGGTCCGGTCGTCCATCGGGTGTCCTCCTTCGGATCAGAGATTGGAAGCGGAAAGCGCCGCGTCAAGGATCGGCGCCAGACGGTCGGCCCAGGCGATCTGCCCGTCCTCGGCCGCAATCAGGTCGTGGCGCAGCTCGATCAGCACGTTGGGACGGCCGGGGCGGATCTAGTGGCGGTCGAAGGAATCGCCCTCAAGAAGGCCGCCATAGGGTTCGTACTCCACCACCACGATACCGGCCTCGCGGCGCAGGAGATCGAGGAGCGGCAGCGCCAGACG
>DAIOXI010000275.1:0-2717 GCA_036758045.1 Albidovulum sp. | reverse complement strand
CCCCCCCCCCCGGATCGGGCCGCGCAAGCGGGCCGATCACTTTGTCGGGTGGAACCGCCCGGCGGGCGACAGGGTGAAGATCTCGCACCCCTCCGCCGTCACGCCGATGGAATGTTCGAACTGCGCCGACAGCGACTTGTCCCGCGTCACCGCCGTCCAGTCATCGCCCAGCACCTTGGTCTCCGGCCGGCCGAGATTCACCATCGGCTCGATGGTGAAGAACATGCCTTCCTCCAGCTTCGGCCCCGATCCCGCGCGGCCGTAATGCAGCACATTCGGCGGCGCATGGAAGACGCGGCCAAGGCCGTGGCCGCAGAAATCGCGCACCACGCTCATCCGTTGCGCCTCGACATAGGACAGGATCGCATGGCCGATGTCGCCGAAGGTGTTGCCCGGCTTCACCGCCTCGATCCCCAGCATCAGCGCGTCATGGGTGACCTGCACCAGACGCTCCGCCTTGCGGTTCATGCTGCCCGCGACGTACATCCGGCTTGTGTCGCCATACCAGCCGTCGACGATCACCGTCACGTCGACGTTCAGGATATCGCCGTCCTTAAGGGTCTTCGGCCCCGGAATCCCGTGGCAGACGACATGGTTGACGCTGATGCAGGAGGCATGCTGATAGCCGCGATAGCCGATGGTCGCGGATTTCGCCCCGGCGGCTTTCACGCGCTCTTCGATGAAGGCGTCGATGGCGGCCGTCGTTACCCCCGGCTCGACCAGCGCCGCAACCTCGTCAAGGATCTCGGCCGCGAGCCTCCCGGCGACGCGCATCCCCTCGAAATCCTCGGCCTCGTATATCCTGATCCCGTCCTTCGTCAGACGGCCACGCGGGTCATCCACCGGATGCTCCTTTGACAGTTTCACGGCCTAGATAGTCAAGCTTGCCGGATTTGGCCAGACCGGGGCTTTCCGCCGCCGCCGCACATGCCTATAGCTTGGATGAACGGAGGGCCACCCCATGTCCAACCCCACGGCAGCCATTCTCGTCATCGGGGACGAGATCCTTTCGGGCCGTACCCGCGATGCCAACATGCACTACCTTGCGGGGGAGCTTGCGACCAAGGGTATCGACCTGAAAGAGGCGCGGATCGTGCCCGACGTGCAGGACGCCATCGTGGCCGCGCTGAACGCGCTGCGCGCGCGGTATGACCATGTCTTCACATCGGGCGGGATCGGGCCGACCCATGACGACATCACCGCCGACGCGGTCGCCGCCGCCTTCGGCCTGCCGCTTCATGTCCGCGACGACGCGCGCGAGCTTCTGGCGCGGCATTACGACCGCAGCGGGTTGGAGTTCAACGAGGCGCGGATGCGCATGGCACGCATTCCCGAAGGGGCGGTCCTGATCGACAACCCGATTTCCGCCGCGCCGGGCTTCTCGCTCGAAAACGTGCATGTCATGGCGGGTGTGCCGAGCATCTTTCAGGCGATGGTCGCCTCGCTCCTGCCGCGGCTGACGGGCGGGCGGCCGCTTTTGTCGCAAACGCTGAGGATCGAGCGGGGCGAAGGCTCGGTCGCCAGGCCGCTGGCGGAACTGGCGGCGGAATTCGACGACCTCAGCTTCGGCTCCTACCCCTTCATCCAGAACGGCGCCTATGGCACCAATATCGTCGTGCGCGGCACCGATGCAGGGCGCCTGGACGCCGCGATGGCAAGGCTCGCCGCGATCGCCGGGGCCGAATGAACGCGATCCTCTCCCTTCTCGACGCCACCTGGCCCGCCGCCGCCCTGTCGCGCGCCGGGGCCTTCACGATCCGCGAGGGGCAGGGCGGCGGCAGCCGCGTGTCGGCCGCGACGGTCGAGGGGCCGTTCGGGCCGGAGGACATCAGCGCCGCCGAGGCCGCGCAGGACGCGCTTGGGCAGACCAATCTTTTCATGGTCCTTGGCGGGCAGGAGGCGCTGGACGATGCGCTGGCCGCGCGTGGCTATACGGTCAAGGACCCGGTCGTGATCTACGCCGCCCCCACCGCGCTTCTGGCCGAACCCGAGCCCGGCCCCCTGACCGCCTTCACCGTCTGGCCACCGTTCGAAATCATGCGCGTCGTCTGGGCCGAAGGCGGCATCGGCCCCGCGCGTCTGGCGGTCATGGACCGTGTCGCGGGACCGAAGACGGCGATCATGGGCCGCGTCCCCGACCGGATGTCCGGCGTCGCCTTCGTCGCGGTTGTGGAAAACCGCGCCATGCTGCATGCCCTGCACGTCCCGCCGAACCTGCGTCGGCAAGGTTCCGCCGTCAACATGATGCGCAAGGCCGCGATCTGGGCGCAAGATCACGGCGCGACAGAGCTTTTTCTAGCGGTTACAAGGGCTAATGAGGCGGCGAACGCTCTCTACGCTTCCCTCGGGATGCGGATTGTGGAAAACTATCACTACCGCTCAAGATAACCCCAAGAGGCATGGGGAGCAGTGACAGACGACACGCAAAGCCCGACGGCGCTTGACCTGCCCATGGTCGACCCGCTTCCCGAGGCGACCCGGAAGTACTTCGACCTGTGCGCCGAAAAGCTGGGCCTCATCCCCAATGTCCTGAAAGCCTATGCCTTCGACATCGCCAAGCTGAATGCGTTCAGTGCGATGTATAACGACCTGATGCTGGCGGAAAGCGGGCTGACAAAGCTTGAACGTGAGATGATCGCGGTTTGCGTGTCATCCATCAACCGTTGCTGGTATTGTCAGGTCGCCCATGGCGCGGCGGTGCGCGAACTCTCCGGCGA
>DAIOXI010000274.1:0-2717 GCA_036758045.1 Albidovulum sp. | reverse complement strand
CGCAAGCTGATCCCCCATCTCGACGCGCTGTTGTCCCTGCGCGCGGACATCCGGCCCCTTGAACCCGAAACCGAAGCCGAAAGAAGATCCGCCTGATGCCGACCAGAGCGCCCGCCAACCCCTATCTGGTGCTGGCTTCCGCCATCGTGCTTCCCGGCAGCGGGCAGGTTCTGAACCGGCAGCCGGTTCGCGGCCTCGTCTTCGTCTTCTTCATCCTGCTGCTGGGCGGCTACACGCTAAAGACCGCGGGCGCCGATGTGTCGATCGTCGGCAAGCTCGCGGGCGGCATCTTCGTCTATGCCATGGCGATCTTTGACGCCTACAAGCGGGCGCGGGTCCGGGCAGAGGTCTGGCGCCACGCCCGGACCGGTGGCGCGGGTCAGTAATTTCCCTTCACCCGCTCCTTCGTCGGGTCGAAATGCGGGAAGGGCACGACGACCGCTTTCAGCCGCTTCTGATCGCCGTCCAGCCGCCCGACCTCAAGCTCCGTCCCCGGCGCGGCATGGGTGACATCGACGCGAGCGAGCGCGATCACCTTGCCAAGGATCGGGGATTTCACCGCCGAGGTGACAACGCCGATCTGCGGCTTGCCGAAATGCACGCAATCGCCGGGTGTCGGCACCACGCCCCCCGGCAGGTCCAGCCCGACGAGCTTTTTCTGCGGGTTGGCCTTGCGCGCCTCAAGCGCCGCGCGGCCGACGAAATCGTCGGTCTTGGATTTCAGCGGTACGGCAAAGCCGATGCCCGCCTCCATCGGGTCGGTCTGGTCGTCGAACTCCGACCCCGCGAAGATCAGCCCGGATTCGATCCTGAGCATGTTCAGCGCTTTCAGGCCCAGCGGGATCATCCCCATCGGCGCCCCCACGGCCCAGATCGCATCGAAGACCGCTTCGGCATCCTTGGGATGGCAGAAGACCTCATAGCCCAGTTCACCGGAATAGCCGGTGCGGCTGACCACGACCGAGGGGCCACCGAACCCGTGCAGCCGCCCGATCGTCAGGCGGAACCAGCCCAACTCCTCCACCGTCGCCTGCGCGGGCGGGGTCCAGATCACCTGCTTCAGGATATCGCGCGACAGCGGCCCCTGCACGGCCACGTTGCAGTGATGGTCGGTAGAGCTTCGGACCCAGGCGTTCAGTCCGCGCTCCTCCGCCTGCTTGCGCAGCCACAGCCCCGACTGGTCATTGCCGCCGATCCAGCGGAAGTTGGTTTCGCCCAGACGGAACACGGTGCCGTCGTCGATCATCCCGCCATGGTCGTAGCACATCGCGGTATAGACAATACCGCCCACCGGCAGCTTCTTCATGTCGCGCGTCACGCAAAGCTGCATCAGGGCTTCGGCATCCGGCCCCGTCACCTCATACTTGCGCAAGGGCGACAGGTCCATGATCACGGCCTTCTCGCGCGCAGCCCAGTATTCGGCGGTCGCGCCGTGGTTCGTCATCTCATCGGGCAGCCAGTAGCCGTTATATTCGACGAAGTTCCGCGTGTGGCGGGCGAAGCAGTCGTGGAACCCGGTCTTTTTCGTCTCTTCCAAATCAGCCCCCGGTGTTTTGCGCCAGCCTATGGAGCGCTTGAAATCCTCGGTCTTGTCGTAAAGCCGCACCTGGATATCGGTCGGGTTCCAGCCATTGGCCGGGTCGATGTCGCATGGGCAGGCGGTGGAGACGCAGACAAGATCGGTCAGCGCCCGTAGCAGGACATAATCGCCTGGACGCGACCACGGGTCGTCCATGCCGATGGCGTGCGTATCGTCCAGAAGCGTGTTGAAGAAGTAGTTGATCGCGGGCCAGCCGCCACGCGGGCGGATGCCAAAGGCGGCAAGTTCCCGGTTGATATTGTCGGAACAGTTGATGTGGCCGGGATAGCCCAGATCCTCATAATACCGCGCGGTGCAGGCCAACCCGAAGGTGTCGTGCCGCCCGACGGTATCCTGCACGATCTCAACCAGAGGTTCGTGATCGACGGTGAAGTATTTCGCATGCAGCCCCGGCATCGGGTAGAGCGACCCCATCAGCGAGCGCGTCGTCGTAGGGTCGATCTCCCGCTCCAGTCCCTTGTCCAGCGCACGAAGCGAGAAGGCCTGAAAATCCGAACACTCCCGCCCCTTCACGTCAAGGATCTGGATGTATTGCCCCGCCTTGACCTCATAGGGAACCGCCTGACCGGGCTGGATATTGGCATCGAGCAGCGGGTCGGCCAGCGGATCGGGCGCAACCAGCATGTCCTTGCCGTTCGGCAGCACCGCGCGGCGGACGTACAGCACGACTTCGGTCGGCGCCCATTGTTCCTGCGGCTCCATCGGGCCGCCGGCGGCACAGACGATCAGCAGACCATCGACCGAGGCGGTGAAACTGGCCATGTCCCCGGCACGGGAGCCGCCCTCGAACACCATCGCGGCATCGGCACGGCCGAGGTCGAAGCCCGACTTCTCAAGCGCGCGCACCACCTTGCGGCCCGAGGGATCGGACAGAAGCGCGGCTTTCAGCCCCTTGGGGTCGCGCCCGCCCCTGGCGCCGATCATCGCCGCATCGGACCGCCCGTCATGGGCGAAGAACACCAGTTCCACCGGCTGCAGGCCCTCACGATCCTGGATGGTGATCTCATCGCCGCGAAAGATCGGCACGGCGCGGCTGCCGCCCCCCGGCACCGGGTGCCGTTCGACGCCCGGCGGCAGGACGGGCAATCCGGGAACCACGATCCCCGCCCGTTCGAAA
>DAIOXI010000273.1:0-2728 GCA_036758045.1 Albidovulum sp. | reverse complement strand
AGGCGAAGGCGACGATGCCCCAGCGCGAGCAGCGCCCATAGGTCGGCTTGATGCCCACGATTCCGGTGAAGGCGGCGGGCTGGCGGATCGAGCCGCCGGTATCGGTGCCGGTCGCGCCAAGGCAAAGGTCGGCGGCCACGGCCGAGGCCGACCCGCCCGACGACCCGCCCGGCGTCAGCGCCGCATCGTCATTGCCGCGCCGCCAGGGGTTCACCGCATTGCCATAGCACGAGGTCTCGTTCGAAGACCCCATGGCGAATTCGTCCATGTTCAGCTTGCCAAGCATGACCGCGCCGGCATCGGCGAGTTGCTGGCTGACGGTGGATTCGTATTCCGGCTTGAAACCCTTGAGGATGTTCGACGCGGCCTGCGACGGCACGCCTTTGGTGCAGAAGAGGTCCTTGCTCCCCACCGGGATGCCGCACATCGCGGGCGCGTCGCCCGCCTTGATCCGCCGATCCGCCGCCGCCGCCCGGTCCCGCGCGATCTCGGGCGTCTTGTGGACAAAGGCGTTCAGCGCGCCCGCGCCCTCGATGGCGGTCAGGCAGGCCTCGGTCAGTTCCGCGCTCGTCACCTCGCCCTTGCGCAGCATGTCGCGCGCGGCGGCGATGGTCAGTTCGTTCAAGCCACTCATTCGACCACCTTCGGCACGGCAAAGAACCCCTCGCGCGCGTCCGGCGCATTCGACAGGATCTGTTTCTGGATATTGCCGTCGGTTACCACGTCCTTGCGGCGCTTCAGGCGCATCGGCGTGACCGAGGTCATCGGCTCCACGCCCTCCACATCGACCTCGTTCAATTGCTCCATGAAGGCCAGCACCGCCGAAAGTTCGCCCGCCAGCGCGGGCAGGTCATCTTCCTTCACGGCGATCCGCGCCAGATGCGCGACCTTCCGCGCGGTCGAAATGTCGATGGACATCGGGCTATACTCCGTCCTTTGATCGCGGCAGGGTTTACCCGCGCCACGCCTTGCCCGCAAGGGCGCCGAAGACAGGAGGACAAGATGAAGATCACATGGCTCGGCCATTCCGGCTTTCGCATCGAAATCGAGGACGCGGTGCTGCTGATCGATCCATGGATGACCGGCAATCCGGTCTTTCCCGCGGGGCGTGCGGGCGAGGCAACGGCGGGCGCGACCCATATCCTGCTGACCCATGGCCATGGCGATCACACCGGCGATGCGCTGGCCATCGCCAAAGACAAGGGCATTCCCGTCGCCGGGATCTATGACCTGATTTCCTTCTGGGAGGAAAGCGAGGGGATCTCCGGCATCGGCTTCAACAAGGGCGGCACGATCGAGGTGAACGGGGCGAAGGTGTCGATGGTGCCGGCGCAGCATTCCTCCTCGCTCGGCGGGGCAAACGGGCCGGTCTATGCGGGGCATGAGGCGGGCTATATGATCGCGGGCGAAGGCCACACGATCTATCTTAGCGGCGATACCACGGTGATGGCCGACATGGGCTGGATGGGCGAATATTACGCCCCCGATATCGGCATCCTGTGCGCGGGCGGGCATTTCACCATGGACATGAAGATGGCGGCCTTCGCGGCGAAGAAATACTTTGCCTTCAAGACCGTGATCCCCTGCCATTACAAGACCTTCCCGCTTCTGGCCCAGAACGCGGATGACCTGAAGGCCGGACTGCCCGGCGTGAACGTGATCGAGGCAGGGGTGATGGCCCCGATCACGCTTTAGGGCGCAAGGGCGCGGCCCTCACAACTCCCAGTACCTTCGCCCCTGCGTCCGCGGATCAAGCCCGATGTCGCGCCGAATATGGTCGGACAGCTCCGTCTCCCGTATCCGCCGCGCCAGCGCGCGCCGCCCGGCGAGGTGCCGGATCAGCGCCAGCACCACGCGGACGGTGCCGTATTCGGCGACCAGCGCCCGGACGGCCACGGCAGGCCCCGGCAGGTCGTCCTGCAGTTCAGCGTTCATGTCGTCACATCGCCCCGGACCGGCCGAAGGCGCCCTGATAAGATGGATTGGAATGGCCTGAACCCGGCGCAGACCGGTGTCAGGGGTGGTTCTTCTGGAATGGATCGCGCCCGCTCAGCGCCGGATCGCGGGTTCCCCGGTCGCGGGGCGGGTCAGCAGGTAAAGGCCGACCGGTTGGACCGATGCCAATATGCCGCGCCAGCACCCGGGCGAAGCGTCGAAAGATCATAGATGGTCATCCAGCGCCTCCTTTTCTGCGGGTGTCGGGACGGGCGGCAGGATACGGGGGGAATGGCGGGATACAAAGCGCGGAATTGTACCCCTTGCCCGGCGCGGATTGTCCGTGTCGGATACGACACAATCCGCCGCGCCCGTCAGTCGCGGCGCCCGGCGAAGAAATCCTTCAAGAGCCGCGCCGCCTCTCCCGCGCCGATGCCATCATAGACCTCGGGCGCGTGGTGGCATTGCGGATGGGCGAAGACGCGGGCGCCATGGGCGACGCCGCCGGATTTCGGGTCCTCGGCGCCATAATACAGCCGCCCGATCCGCGCGAAGGAGATGGCCGCGGCGCACATGGGGCAAGGTTCCAGCGTGACGTACAGGTCATGGCCCGGCAGCCTTTCCGCCCCCGCCGCAGCACAGGCCGCGCGGATCGCCAGCACCTCGGCATGGGCCGTCGGATCGTTCAACTCCCGCGTCCGGTTGCCCGCAGCGGCGCCCACCCGCCCGTCCGGCGCGACGACGACGGCCCCCCCCGGCACCTCGCCGCGCGCCCCCGCCGCCCGCGCCTCGG
>DAIOXI010000272.1:0-2736 GCA_036758045.1 Albidovulum sp. | reverse complement strand
GCATCGCCTCATGCGGTTCATGCGTGACCAGAAGGACCGCCGTTCCCTCTTCCTTCAGAAGCGACAGCGTATCGTCGCGGATGCCGTCGCGCAGCCGTTCGTCCAGGCCCGAGAAGGGTTCGTCCATCAACAGGATGCGCGGGCGCGGCGCCAGCGCGCGCGCCAGCGCGACGCGCTGCTGCTCGCCGCCCGAAAGCTCATGCGGGAATTTCGGACCAAAGCCGGAAAGCGACACGCGATCAAGAAGTTCCCCAACCCTGTTCATGTCGCGCGCGGCGCCTTTCGGCAGGCCGAAGGCGACGTTTTCAGCGACCGAGAGATGCGGGAAGAGCGCGAAGTCCTGAAACATCAACCCGATCGCGCGGCGTTCGGGCGGGATGCGGAAGACGGTGTCGCAGATCAGCTTGCCATCGACCCAGATGGAGCCTTCGTCCTGCATGTCGACGCCCGCGATCATCCTGAGCGTCGTTGACTTGCCGCAGCCCGACGGGCCCAGAAGGCAGGTGACCTGCCCCGGCTCGATCGACAGCGACACGTCGTCGACAACCCGCCGCCCGTCGAAGCGGCGAATCAGGTTTCGGACCTCAAGTCTGGGCGGGGGTGGCACGCGCTGTCCTTGCCTGAGCGATTTTATCGGGTTCGCGCCGGGATAGCAGTCCCGCCCCTGCCCCGCAAGGTCGCCTTTCATCGGCAAAGCCGGGAGGGCGCTGCCCTCCCGGACCCACCCGGAGTATTTGGAAACAGAAGAAGTCTAAAGCGTCGAATTGAAGGCGCCGCCGTCGAGCAGGATGTTCTGGCCGACGATATAGCCCGCGTGGATGGAACACAGGAAAGCGCGCATGGCGCCGAATTCCGCCGCCGTGCCGTAGCGGCGGGCGGGGACGGTGGCGGCGCGGCGGGCGCGGGCCTCATCAAGCGTGATGCCCTGGGCCCTGGCCACCTCGCCGTCGAGCGCATCCGCGCGGTCGGTGGCGTGGATGCCGGGCAGAAGGTTGTTGATCGTCACGCCATGGGGCGCGACCTGGCGCGCGGTACCCGCGACATAGCCCGTCAGCCCGGCGCGGGCGGCGTTCGAGAGGCCGAGCTGCGCGATGGGGGATTTCACCGATTGCGAGGTGATGTTGACCACCCGGCCCCAGCCCCTGTCGATCATGCCGGGCAGGCTGGCCTTCATCAGCGCGACGGGGGTCAGCATGTTGGCGTCGAGCGCGCGGATGAAATCCTCCCGCCCCCAGTCGGACCAGAGGCCGGGGGGCGGGCCGCCGGCATTGGTGACGAGGATGTCGGGGGCGCCCGCGGCCTGCAGCACCATTTCCTGCCCCTTGGCGGTGGTGATGTCGGCGGCGATGGGCGTGACGGTGACGCCGTGGCGGGCGGCGATGTCGCTTGCCGTCGCCGCAAGCGCGTCGGCCCCGCGCGCGTTCAGGACCAGATCGACCCCGGCTGCCGCCAGCGCCTCGGCGCAGCCCCGGCCGAGGCCCTTTGAGGCGCCCGTGATCAGCGCCCGTTTTCCCCTGATCCCCAGATCCATCCTTGCCTCCTGTGCTTCGGTCGCGGCCAATCTAGGGGCGGCGTCTGGCAAGGGCCAGAGGCGGCGCGATTGACGTGGCGTGGGCGCGGCTGATACGGCTGAAGGGTCACTCCGACCGGACCAACCTTTGTCAGACCAGCCTCGTCCCGCGCCTGCCCATTGGGCTGTCGTTCACCCTGCCCGGCACCTGCCGGTCGTCAGCGGGGCCAATCTTGGTGATCCGATCGCGGGCGAAGGCCTGTGCGAACCGGGCGATGTCTACCGCCTTGTTCCCGGCGCGGCCGGGATGCGGCTGCGCCTTGGGTTTTGCGAGGGGGGCGGGCGCGCAGTGGCCGAAGGGTCGGAGATCGGGCGCCCTGGCGAGGCGATCCGGCCGCAGTCGCAGTTCACCTTCATGAGCGCGGATGGCGAGCAGGTGGAGGCGATCCTTCTCTGTGTCGGGGAGACGGGGGCGGAGCTTCTTCTGCCGCTCTCGCCGCTCTCGCCGCGCACGGATTACACGCTTCTGGCCGCGCGTCCGGCGGACGGGTCGCTGCCGCTGACCGACCTGATCTGCGTCTCCTTCGCCGCGGGCACCCGCATCACCCTGCCCGACGGTCGGCAGGAGCGGATCGAGGCGCTGAAGATCGGCGACCTGGTCCTGACCCGCGACCACGGCCCGCAGGAAATCCGCTGGATCGGGCGCGCGACGCTGCGCGCCAAGGGCGCCTTCGCCCCGGTCGTGGTGCGCCCCGGCGTGCTGGGCAATGGATCGAAGCTGATCGTCAGCCCGCATCACCGGCTGTTCCTCTATCAGCGCGGGACCCCCCGCGTCGGCGGCATGGCCGAGATCCTGGTGCAGGCTAAGCATCTTGTCGATGACACCACCATCCTGCGGCGCGAGGGCGGGTTCGTCGACTATTTCAGTCTGGTCTTCGACCGGCATGAGATCGTCTTTGCCGAAGGGATCGCCGCCGAAAGCCTGATGGTGAACCCCGCCACGGTGGAGCATCTGCCCCCCGAACTGTCCGAGGAGTTGCGCCGCCGCTTTCCGCGCCTGAGCCAGACCCAGCATTTCGGGACCGAGATCGGGCGCGACGCGGTGGCGGGGCTTGGCGGGATCGGCACCACCCCGACCGAGGAGGGCTGAGCCGCGCGCGCCCGAAAGGCGCCGCTTGCCCGGCCCGTGCCCCTGCCCTATAGACCCGCCATGCTTGACAACCGCG
>DAIOXI010000271.1:0-2739 GCA_036758045.1 Albidovulum sp. | reverse complement strand
TCCGGTCCAGAGTCGCGGCAAGGCTGCGCGACAGAAGCGGAAGGGCCGCGCCATTGTTCGCGCTGCGGCGACGACACGGGTGCCGTGAAACAGGGTCGGGCTTTCCGGTATTGGCCGGAACCCTCGGCCGGGCGTAGAGTTGGGACACGGAAAGGGAAGGAAAGCTCGGGTGACGCGGCTGACCGAAAAGCTGCTTCGATTCCTGCGCATCGGCCGCCAGGTCGAGACGCACAGCCCCACGCGCGGCCGCACGGCCACCACCCATGTCATCTTGCTCGACGGAACCGCCTCATCGCTTGAACCGGGGGAGGAGACGAATATCGGCCGCATCTACCGGCTCTTGCGGGAACAGCCCGCCGCCGCGCATCTGTCGCTCTACTACGAGGCGGGCGTTCAGTGGCACATGTGGCGCGACACCGCCGACGTGGCCATGGGGCGCGGTATCAACCGCCAGATCCGGCGCGCCTATGGCTGGCTGGCCGGACGCTACCGCCCCGGTGACCGGATCTTTCTCTTCGGTTATTCGCGCGGCGCCTATGCGGTGCGCTCGCTCGCCGGGCTGATCGACCAGGTGGGGCTCTTGCGCAGCGATCAGGCGACGGAACGCAACGTGCAGCTTGCCTACCGCTATTACCAGCGCGGCGGCACATCGGACTTCATCCCCGTCTTCCGGCGCAAGTTCTGCCATCCGGCGGTGGAGGTGGAGATGATCGGCGTCTTCGACACCGTCAAGGCGCTGGGCGTGCGGTTGCCCTTCCTCTGGATGTGGACCGACCCGCAGCACGAGTTTCACAACCACGCGCTTAGCCCCGTTGTCCGCCACGGCTTTCACGCGCTGGCCCATGACGAAAGCCGCGCGGCCTATTTCCCGACGCTGTGGAGTACCGCGAACGGCGACTGGCAGGGGCGGGTGGAGCAGGTCTGGTTCCGCGGCACGCATGGCGATATCGGCGGGCAACTGGGCGGCTTCGAAGCCGCGCGGCCCCTGTCCAACATCCCGCTGGTCTGGATGCTGGAAAAGGCCGAGGGCTGCGCGCTGAGCCTGCCGGAAGGCTGGCGCGACCGTTACCCGACCGATGCGTCCGCGCCTTCGGTCGGCACATGGAACGGCTGGGGCAAGGCATTTCTGCTGCGCGCCCGTCGCGAGATCGGCCGCGATCCCAGCGAGCGGGCGCATAGTTCGGTCCATGCGCCCGCGCCCGCGCCGCTGGCGATGTGGCTGGCGGGCCTCTGGCGGCGGTCCTGAGCCGCTTTCCCGAAACGGAACAAAAAGACGGCCCCGGTCCCTTTCAGGACGCGGGGCCGAGACATGCCGAACGTGGCCTCAGGCGACGTTCTGCAGGGAGACTTCCGGCACGATGCCAAGCGCGAAGCAGACGTCGCGGGTCATGGTCGGCCGGTTCAGGGTGTAGAAGTGCAGATCCTCCACGCCTTCCTGGATCAGGCGTTCGCAGAGGACGGTGCATTGGGTCAGCGCCAGAAGATCCTCGCGCCCGTCGCGGATCGCGGTGGCAAAGGCTTCCTCAAGCCGCGGCGGGACATGGGCCTTGCACCGCTCGGCAAAGCGGCGGGCGCCGTCCCAGGAGATGATCGGCAGGATGCCCGGCACGATCGGCGCCTCGATCCCCGCCGCTGCGCAGGCGTCGCGGAACCGCAGGAAGGTTTCGGCCTCGAAGAAGAACTGGGTGATGGCGCGGCTGGCACCCGCGTCGATCTTGCGCTTCAGCCAGTCCACATCGGCCTGCTGATGGGCGGCCTCGGGATGCGGTTCGGGATAGGCGCCGACGGCGATGTTGAACTTGCCGGTGGCGGCCAGCGCCTCGACCAGTTCCACCGAATTGGCGAAACCGTCGGGATGGGGCACGAAGCGGTCGGCGCCCTTCGGCGCATCGCCGCGCAGCGCCACGATGTCGGTCACACCGGCCTCGGCATAGGCCTCCGCGATCTCAAGCGTCTCGGCGCGGCTGGCATCGACGCAGGTCAGGTGGGCGGCGACGCGCAGCCCGTAATTCTTGCCGATCGTCGTCACCGCCTCATGCGTCAGTTCGCGGGTGGTGCCGCCCGCACCGTAGGTGACAGAGACGTAGTCCGGTTTCAGCGGCTGAAGCACCTGCACCGTGTCCCAAAGCCGGAACGAGGCGTCGAGCGAGCTGGGCGGGAAGAATTCGAAGGAGATGCGGGGCGTGGCCATGGTCGTGGTATCCTTTGCTGTTGACCCCTTGTGTCACGGCAAAAGACGTGAGACAAATTCATAATCCTCAAGATCAATATGAAGTTGGTTCATGCATATAGAATTGCGCCACCTCAGGACCATCAAGGCGATCCATGACAGCGGCGGGTTGGCGCGGGCGGCGGAGGTGCTGAACATGACCCAGTCGGCGCTGAGCCATCAGGTCAAGGGGCTTGAGGATCAGGCAGGGGTGGAGTTGTTCGCCCGCCGGTCCAAGCCGTTGCGCCTCTCGGCGGCGGGCCTGCGCCTTCTGCGCGCCGCCGAACGCATCCTGCCGGAGATCGAGGCGGTGGGCGAGGAATTCCGGGCGCTGCGCGCGGGCCGCTCGGGGCGGCTGCATATCGCCATCGAATGCCATGCCTGTTTCGACTGGCTTTTCCCGGTCCTCGAACAGTTCCGCCGCGCCTGGCCCGAGGTGGACGTGGACATCCGCCCCGGCCTCGCCTTCGAGGCGATGGCGGCCGCGCTCTCGCAGGGGGTGGCGCTGGGTGCGCTTCTCCAGGGGATTC
>DAIOXI010000270.1:2004-2796 GCA_036758045.1 Albidovulum sp. | reverse complement strand
GGGGCGTGCCGCTTGGCGGGGTCCTGATCCTGACAGCCCTTCTGGCCGATGCCAACCCGATCCTTGCGGGATGGCTCGATCACCTGCTCCGTTTCCGCCCCGACCTTGGGGTGATCCTGCGCCGCACGCTTCTGTGGTCCGGGCTTGGCCTGATCGTCTGGCCGCTTCTCGACCCCGCGCCGTTGGCCCTGACGGGAAAAGCGAGGTCCCCGCGCGCCCGCCTGCCGGGCCTCAACCCGCAATCGGTCTCGCTCGCGCTCATCCTCTTCAACCTCGTCCTCGGGGTGCAGACCGTGCTGGATATCGCGGGGCTGGCGCTGACCTTCTGGCAGAGCCGGCACCGGCGGGCGAATGGCTGGCTGATCCTGCGCGCGGCGGCGCGGGGGGTGGGGACGCTATATCTTTGTGCCTTCGTCAATTTCGGCAGCCTGATCGCTGCGCATAACCTGTCGCAGGGGGGCAATCGCGACAGCGGCTACCTTTGCGACCTGGGCGAAACCGCAGCGGCGGAACTGGCCGATGCCAACCTGCCCTGTGTCTTCGATGTGCCGGTGACCCAAGGCTGGCGCGATTGGGGCTTTCGCAAATGGCGCATATCCCGCAGTTTGCGGACGGCAGGATAGAGGGCCGGGCCATGAAGATCCTTGTTGTCGATGATGATCCGCACCTGCGTGAGGTGGTCACCGTCGCGCTGGAACGTGCGGCCTTCAGCGTCGTCACCGCCGCCGATGGCCAGCGCGCCCTGACCCATGCCGCGCGCGAGGCGCCGGACCTGATCGTCCTCGACATCGG
>DAIOXI010000270.1:0-1994 GCA_036758045.1 Albidovulum sp. | reverse complement strand
GCCTGCCCGAAATCGACGGGCTTGAGGTCTGCCGCCGTCTGCGCGCCCGCTCTGACGTGCCGGTGATCTTTCTCACCGCGCGCGATGACGAGATCGACCGGGTGGTGGGGCTGGAGCTTGGCGCGGACGATTATGTGACCAAGCCCTTTTCGCCGCGCGAATTGGTGGCGCGTATCCGCGCCGTCCTGAAACGCGCGCGCGGGGCCGCCGCCCCGGCGCTGAACCACGGTATCCTGACGCTCGACCCCGCCGCCCATCACTGCCGCGTGGCGGGGGTGGAAGTCGCGCTGACCGCGACCGAGATGCGCATCCTGGATCAGCTGATGCGGCGGCCGGGGATCGCCATCGGCCGGGCGCAGCTTGTCACCCGGATCTGGGGCGCGGGGACGGAGCTGTCGGAGCGGACGCTGGACAGCCACCTGCGCAACCTGCGCGCCAAGCTGTCGGCGGCGGGTTGCGAGGCCGCCATCGAGACGGTTCATGGTGTCGGCATCCGCCTTGGGTCCTGCGCCGCATGACGCGCAAGTGGCGCCCCTCTCTCTGGTTCGTGCTTGGCGGCGCGATGGGCGGCACACTGGCCCTGTCGCTGATCGGCCTCGTCATCTTTCGTTATCTTGGCCCGGTGATCGGCTTTGGCGAGGCGGCGATCCTTCTGGGCGCCGCCATCGGCCTGCTGACCGGGGCGCTCTGGCTGATCCTCGTCAGGCTCCTGCAACGCCCGGTCACCGGCCTTGCCGCCTATGCCGCCGCCGTCCGTGCCGCCCCCGATGCCGCGACGCCCCAGCCCGCGCATTTCGGTACGCGCGAACTGCACCGCATGGCGCTGAACGTGATCGACATGGCCGGAACGCTGGCGGATCGCGAGGCGACGATCCGCAGTTTCACCGACCATGTGACGCATGAACTGAAGACCCCGGTCACCGCCATCCGTGCCGCGACCGAACTGCTTGAGGATGACCCGGCGCTGTCGCCCGGCAACCGCGCGCTGGTCGGCCAGATCGCCGGGGCGGGCGAACAGATGCAGCGCCAGCTTGCGGCGCTGAGGGGGCTTGCCGCCGCGCGCGAGGTGCCGCTTGGCGGCGGCGGGCGGCTGGCCGATCTTCTGCCCGCGCTTGGCGCCGACCACCCCGGCTTGCAGATCACCGCCGGGGGCGCCGAACGCCCGCTGCCGCTGTCGCCCGACGCGCTGGGCATCGTCTTGCGCCACATGGCCGACAATGCCGCCGCCCATGGCGCGGGCACGCTGCGGCTGACGGCGGATGCCGACGGGCTGACCATCGCGGACGATGGCAAGGGCATCTCCCCCGGCAACCGGGCGCATGTGTTCGAACCCTTCTTTACCACGCGCCGCGACAGTGGCGGCACCGGCATGGGGCTTTACATCGTCGCCCGGCTTCTGAAGGCGCAAGGGGCCGAGATCGCGCTTGTCCCCGCGTCCACCGGCACGACCTTCCGCATCACCTTCGGCCGCTGACCGCGAGGCTTGCGGGGCAGACAGTCTTTGCATCCGCACCCGCCCGGCACCAAGGCGCGGTGCGCGCCACCGGGCGTGCATTGCCCCGCCGTCCTGGAATGCCAGCGCGACCTCCGGGGCAAAATGACTCGTCCCGGCTGTGGCGCTTCTTTTTGTTGTGTTTTTTGCACCGCGGCCTAATCTCGCTGCAATGCCGAAACCTGACCGAGGGGGAACAGCCATGGCGGAGGACGCGAAACCGCTCCTGATCAAGCGCTACGCCAGCCGGCGGCTCTACAATACCGAGACGAGTGACTATGTCACGCTTGAGGATATTGCCGCTTTCATCCGCGACGGGCGCGAGGTGACCATCGTCGATCTGAAATCGGGCGACGACCTGACGCGGCAATACCTGCTTCAGATCATCGCCGAACATGAGAGCCGCGGCGAAAGCGTCCTGCCGGTCGATGTGCTGACCGATCTGGTGCGCAGCTACACCACGCAGGCGCAAAGCGTCGTGCCGCAATTCCTGGCCGCCAGC
>DAIOXI010000269.1:0-2857 GCA_036758045.1 Albidovulum sp. | reverse complement strand
CCGGGTGCAGCCCCACCGACTTGCCCACCAGGCGCGGGGTGATGATGTTGCCCTCAAGGAACTGGCCAAGCGCGAAGATGCCCGCGACGATGCCGATCTGGAACCAGTCGCCCCAGAACTGGAACAGCGCCAGCCCGATCGCCAGCGCCCCCCCCGTCAACGCCCCGATATAGGGGATGAAGGTGACAAGCCCCGCGATCGCGCCCACGATCAGGCCGAAATTCAGCCCCGCCAGCATCAGCGCGACGGAATAGAAGGTGCCAAGGATCAGGCAGACCAGAACCTGCCCGCGCACGAAGCCGGCAAGCACCGCGTCGATGTCGCGGCCAAGCTGGCGGATCGTGTCGCGGTGTTCGCGCGGCAAAAGCTTGTCGATGCGCGCGACCATGTTGTCCCAGTCCAGAAGCAGGTAGAAGGCCACAACCGGCACGACGACGATGAAGACGACGAAGTTGATGACCGACAGCGCCGAGGACAAAAGCGTGCTGGCCAGTTCCGCCCCCTTCGACTGGATCGTCTTGCCGACACCCGCGAGGGTCTCGCGCAACACGCTCTGATCGTCGAGGAGCGAGGGGAAGTGGTTCTTCAGGAAGACCTGAAGCTGGCCGATGATTTCCGGCGCGGCGTTCACCAGCCCGCCAAGCTGGCGCAGCAGCATCGGCACGACCAGGAGCGACAGGACAACGAAGACAAGAAGGGCAAAGACCGAGATGACGGCCGTGGCGGCGGTGCGGCTAAGCCCCGCCCGTTCCAGCCGGTCGGCGACGGGGTCGAGGAAATAGGCGATGGCCCCGCCGACGAGGAAGGGCAGGATCACGGTGCCCAGCCCCCACAGCGCCAGGAAGAAGACCGCCGCGGCGATCCCCCAGTAGATGAGTTGCTGGCGAACGGGCATGCTCATGCGGGCTAGGCTCTCCTTTTTCCATCAGATGGCAGGTTCGGTGCGGCCATGCAAGCTTGCACCGTTGGCGGTTTCCCGCTGTCAGCACCTGCTTAATCGGGGGGGCATAGGCTTTTGGACAATCGACGGGGGCCGGGGCAGGGGGCAGGTGAGAGGGGCCGGGCCGGCAGGTTCCGGCGACGTTTCCCTATTGTCACGCTTCTGAAAGGCAGACCCATGAAACCCTCGATCCTTCTTTCCGCTCTCCTCGCCCTGACCCCGATGGCGGCGCTTGCGATGCCGCAGGTCGGCGATGTGGTCGGCACCAACCCGGACGACGCCACGGCCGCGCTTGAGGCGGCGGGCTGCGCGGTGAACGATTTCGAGGCCGAGGGCGGCAAGATCGAGGCGAAATGCACCGACACCGCCACCAACAAGCCGATGGAGGTCTATATCGACCCCAAGACCGGCGCCGTCACCGACATCAAGGACAACGACTGACATGTCGCGCGACCTTGTCGGCCCGCCGCCCGCCCTTTGGGACCCCGTCATCCGCGTCAGCCATTTGGCGATCTCGGGCGCGTTTGGCGCTAACGCGCTGTTCACAATGGCGGGGGCGCGCTGCATGTCTGGCTGGGCTGGATCGGGATGGCCTTTCTGGCGATCCGGCTGGTCTGGGGGTTCATCGGCCCGTGGGAGGCGCGCTTTGCCGCCTTTCCGCCCCGGCCCATCGACGCGCTGAGCCACCTCAACCGCCTTGCGCGGCGCCGCCGGCGGGAGTTCCGGTCGCATAATCCGGCGGGCGCGATGATGATCTATGCGCTCTGGCTGTCGCTCGGGATCGTGATCGCGACCGGGCTGGTGATGACCAAGGGCGCACCCCCCTGGGAGATCGCGCGCCAGCAGGAGGCGGTCGCGGCGGGCGACTGGTCGGCGCTGGTCGATGAGGGCGGCGACAGCGCGGGTGCAGAGGCGGAGGGGGGCCATTGGGTCCAGGATCTGCACGAGATCGGCGCAAACCTGCTGCTGGTCCTGGCGGTTCTTCACCTTGGCGGGGTTCTGGCCGAAAGCCTTGTGTTGCGGCGCAATATCGTCCGCCCTATGCTCTTCGGGACGCGGCGCTGATCCGGGGATGCCTTCCCGGAAGACCACCGGAGGCATGGCATGGACCCTCAGGATACAACCAGGGCGCGAAAGCAGCGCAAGACCGCGCTTGTTCTCTTCGCGCTGGTGCAGGCGACGGCGGCGGTCTTTTTCGTGGCCGATTCCGCCGCCGACCTGTTCAGTGACACGGTTGGCCTTCACACTGTCGTCGAGACGGTGATTGCCATCGGCCTGATGCTGGGCAGCGTCTTCGGGATCATCGAGCTTCGTCGCGCCCATTCGGAGCTTCGCAGCCATGAGGACGCGCTGGCCGTCGCCTCGGGCGCGATGTCCGACATCATCGCAGCGCAGTTCGACGCCTGGCGGCTGAGTCCGGCGGAGCGGGAGATCGGAATGCTCGCCCTCAAGGGCTTCGACATTGCCGAGATCGCGGCGATGCGCGGCGCGGCGCAGGGCACGGTGCGGGCGCAGATGACCTCGATCTATGCCAAGTCCGGCACCTCGGGCCGTCACCAGTTCGCCGCCTATTTTGTCGAGGACCTGCTGGCGGGCGGCATCCATCCGTCCCCGGCGCGGCCCGATCAGGCGGCCGAATAGCGGGCGGCGTGGCGCGGCTGCTTGCCTGCGGCGGGGCTTGCGGCTAGGAACGCGGGAAGGTCGTTCAACCCGAGAGCCCGCGATGCGTCTGTCCCGCTACTTCCTCCCCGTCCTCAAGGAAAATCCCGCCGAGGCCCAGATCGTCAGCCATCGCTACATGCTGCGCGCGGGCATGATCAAGCAACAGGCCGCCGGGATCTATTCCTGGCTGCCGATGGGCTTCAAGGTGCTGCGCCGGATCGAACAGATCGTGCATGAGGAACAGCTGCGCGCCGG
>DAIOXI010000268.1:1446-2892 GCA_036758045.1 Albidovulum sp. | reverse complement strand
CCGACCGACGGGCGCTATGGCGAGAACCCGAACCGCTTGCAGCACTATTACCAGTATCAGGTCCTCATCAAACCCTCGCCGCCCGACTTGCAGGACCTTTACCTCGGCAGCCTTGCCGCCATCGGCATCGACGCCTCGCTCCACGATATCCGCTTTGTCGAGGATGACTGGGAAAGCCCGACGCTGGGTGCCTGGGGCCTTGGGTGGGAGGTCTGGTGCGACGGCATGGAGGTTTCGCAGTTCACCTACTTCCAGCAGGTCGGCGGCCACGACTGCCACCCTGTCTCGGGCGAACTGACCTACGGGCTCGAACGTCTGGCCATGTATGTGCTGGGTATCGACCATGTCATGGACATGCCCTTCAACGACCCGCAATCGCCCATTCCGCTCAGCTATGGCGACATCTTCCGCCAGACCGAACAGGAATATTCGCGCTGGAACTTCGATCAGGCCGATACCGACATGCTGTTCCAGCACTTCAAGGATGCCGAGGCGGAATGCGAACGCATCCTTTCCGCCCCCGCGACCGACAAGGCCGGCCGCGCCATCATCATGGCGCATCCCGCCTACGACCAATGCATCAAGGCCAGCCACCTCTTCAACCTTCTCGACGCGCGGGGCGTGATCTCGGTCACCGAACGGCAGGCCTATATCGGCCGGGTCCGGGCGCTGGCGAAGAAATGCGCCGATGCCTTCGTGACCACCGAAGCCGGCGGCGGGGTGGCGGCGTGAACGGCAAATATGTCGTGGGGTTCATCGTGCTGACCGCCCTTTTCGCCGGTGCGGCCGTCTATTACCTTCAGGAATACGGCTATTACCGGGACATCGCCCCCGCCTCGGCCGAGGCCGCGATCCGCATCACCGACCTTGCCGGGGCGGCCGAACCGATGCTGACCGACGGCTTCACCGGCATCGACGCCGACAGCTCCCCCCTGCGGTTCCGGGGCTGTTTCATGACCCCCATGTCGCTGGCGATGCTGAGCGAGACCTATGCCGTCTACCCAGACCCGACGCCGCTGAACGCGCCCTCGTGGTTCGAGTGCTTCGACAGCGGCCGCCTGACCGAGGATCTCGCCTCCGGCGCCGCGGTCGCCTTCCTGTCCGAAAAGAACATCGCCCCCGGCGTGGACCGTGTCGTCGCCGTCTATCCCGATGGCCGGGCCTATGCCTGGCACCAGCTGAACGAAAGCGCGGAGAAGTAAATGCCGGATCTCCTCATCGAACTCTTCTCCGAGGAAATCCCCGCCCGGATGCAGGGCAAGGCGCGTGACGACCTGAAGAAACTGGTCACCGACGGGCTGGTGGAGGCCGGGCTGACCTATGCGGGCGCGCATGCGCTGTCCACCCCCCGCCGCCTGGTGCTTGCGATCGAGGGGCTGACGGGCGAAAGCCGCAGCCCGCGCGAGGAACGCAACGGCCCTTCGACGGCTGCGCCCGAACAGGCGG
>DAIOXI010000268.1:0-1436 GCA_036758045.1 Albidovulum sp. | reverse complement strand
ATCGTGGCAGAGGTGCTGGAAACCACGATCCGCGCCTTCCCCTGGCCGAAGTCGATGCGCTGGGGCGCGGGAAGCCTTCGCTGGGTGCGCCCGCGCCATTCCATCCTCTGCCTGCTCACGGACGAAAACGGGGCCGAGGTCGTGCCGCTGGCCATCGACGGCATCGCCGCCGGAAACACCACGCGCGGCCACCGCTTCCTTGCGCCCGAGAACTTCGCCGTCGCCTCCTTCGACGACTACGCGGCGAAACTGAAACGCGCCTTCGTGATGCTCGACCCGGCGGAGCGCGCCGACCATATCTGGAACGACGCCACCAACGCCGCCTTCGCCGCCGGGCTTGAGGTGGTGGAGGACAAGGGCCTGCTGACCGAGGTCGCGGGGCTGGTGGAATGGCCCGTCGTCCTGATGGGTCAGATCGGTGAGACCTTCCTCGGCCTGCCGCCCGAGGTGCTGCAAACCTCGATGAAGGAGCATCAGAAATTCTTTTCGGCCCGGAACCCGAAAACCGGCCGGATCGAAGGTTTCGTCACCGTCGCCAATATCGAAACCCCCGATGACGGCGCGACGATCCTTGCGGGCAACCAGCGCGTGCTGGCCGCGCGCCTCTCCGACGCGGCCTTTTTCTTTGAGAATGACCTGCGTGTGGCGCGGGCGGGCATGGGCGAATGGCTCGACGGGCTGAAGGCGGTGACCTTCCACAACAAGCTGGGGTCACAGGCGGACCGGGTGGAGCGCATCGAGGCGCTGGCCCGCGAGATCGCGCCCCTTGTCGGCTCCAAGCCCGATCTGGCGGCCGAGGCCGCGCGGGTCGCCAAGGCCGACCTGCAATCGGCGATGGTGGGGGAGTTCCCGGAGCTTCAGGGGACAATGGGCGTCTACTACGCCAGGGCCGCCGGCCTGCCCGAGGCGGTCGCCAATGCCTGCAAGGCGCATTACCAGCCGCTGGGGCCGTCGGACGATGTGCCGACCGAGCCGGTTTCGGTCGCCGTGGCGCTCGCCGACAAGATCGACACGCTGACCGGCTTCTGGGCGATCGACGAGAAACCCACCGGGTCGAAGGACCCGTTTGCGCTGCGGCGGGCGGCGCTCGGGGTGATCCGGCTTGTGCTGGGGAACGGGTTGCGCATCGGACTGGACGGCATCTTTTCCCAAGCCAACGAGGTTTCGGGGCCGCGCGAGGGCGCCTTCGCCGATGTGAACGAGTTGCGAGCCCAAGGCATCCGCCATGACGTCATCGACGCCTGCCTTGCGATGCCGGGGAACGACGACCTCACCCTCCTCGCCAAACGGGCCGAGGCGCTCGCCGCCTTCCTGAAAACCGATGACGGCGAAAACCTCCTCCAGGGCTTCAAGCGCGCCAACAACATCCTGACCCAGGCCGAGGAAAGGGACGGCGGCGAATACAGCTACGGCGCCGACCCGAAATTCGCCGAAGG
>DAIOXI010000267.1:1375-2901 GCA_036758045.1 Albidovulum sp. | reverse complement strand
GCTTGAGATCGTGGCCTTTCCGGGGCTGGAGGAGACGCCGCTGTTCACCGCCTCGATGGTGGAACACGGCAAGCCCGCGCCTGACCTCTTCCTGCTGGCGGCGGAAAAAATGGGCGTGAAACCAAGGGATTGCCTTGTGATCGAGGATAGCCTGAACGGCATCCGCGCGGCCCATGCGGCGGGGATGGAGGTCTTGCGCTTCACCGGCGGAGCCCATCTGCAAGGCCGCGACCTGACCCCGCCCGACGGTATCCGCCCCGCCAAGACATTTGATTCCTTCGCGCGGTTCTTCCAGATTGTCCCGCAATTGCGGAGAGCCCCATGAACCTGATCGACCCCGAAACCTCGAAACACGATGACGCCGCGCGGGCGGGGTGGATGTACTATGTCGGCGGCATGACGCAGGACCAGATCGCGACGGAACTGGGCGTCTCACGCCAGCGCGCGCAGCGCCTTGTCAGCCGCGCCATGGCCGAGGGGCTGATCCATGTCCGGTTGGAACACAAGATCGGGTCGTGCCTTGCCGCCGAGGCGGCGTTGAAGCGGCGCTTCGGGCTGGCCGAGGCGCGGGTGGCGCCGTATCTGGGCGCGGGGGTGGACCCGGCGCGGGCGACGGCGGCCATCGCGGCGGAACTGCTGGAAAGCTACCTTGCGCGCCCCGACCCGCTGGTGATCGGCTTTGGCACAGGGCGGTCGCTGGCAGCCATGGTGGCCGAACTCGCCGCCGCGCCCTATGAGCGGCACAAGGTCGTCTCTCTCATCGGGAATATCGCGCCGGACGGGTCGGCGTCCTTCTATGACGTCATCCTCAGGCTTGCCGACAAGCTGCATGTGCCGCACTACCCGATGCCGGTGCCGGTGCTGTCCGAGACGGCCGAGGAACGGGCGCTGTTCTACGCGCTTGGCCCGGTCAAGGCGGTCGTCGATCTGGCGCGCAATGCCGATGTTGTCTTTTGCGGCGTGGGCCAGATGGGCGGCGATGCGCCGCTTTACAAGGACGGCTTCGTGACCAGGGACCAGTTGGCCGAGATGCAGGCGCGCGGCGCGACGGGGGAGCTTGTCGGCTGCGTCTTCGACGCCGGGGGCGTCTATCTTGACACGCCGCTGACCGCGCGCCTCGGCGGCGTGCGGATCGAGCCTGCGCGCAGCGGCCCGGTGATCGGCATTGCCGCCGGGACCAGCAAGGTGCCTGCGATTCGCGCCGCCATCGCGGGGCGGCTGATCAACGGCCTTGTCACCGACGAGGCGACGGCCGAGGCGCTTCTGGCCGGGTAGGAGCGGGTTTTGCGTCTTTCGCGCTGACCTCGGGCCGAATTTCCGGTTGACAAAGTGCCGCGCAAGAGTGAGCATATGCGCACTGGATGGGCAAATGCTCATACCCTTGGGAGGAAATCATGACTATGACGATGCGGGCGCTTCTGGGCGCCACCGCTCTTTGCGGCCTGTCCGCCGCCGCCTTTGCGGAATCGATCACCGTGGCCACCGTGAACAACGGCGACATGATCCGCATGCAGGGCCTCATGTCC
>DAIOXI010000267.1:685-1365 GCA_036758045.1 Albidovulum sp. | reverse complement strand
ATCGCCACCGGCGGCGGTCAGTTCGACGTGCTGACCATCGGCACCTATGAGGTTCCGATCTGGGCCAAGCAGAACTGGCTTTCGCCGCTGAACGACCTTCCGGCGGAGTATAACGTCGACGACCTGCTGCCGTCGGTACGGGGCGCCCTGTCTGTCGATGGCACGCTTTATGCGCTGCCGTTCTACGGCGAATCCGCGATGGTGATGTACCGCACCGATCTGGCCGAAAAGGCCGGGATCACCATCCCCGACAGCCCGACCTGGGACGACATCAAGGCGGCCGCCGCCGCGATGACCGACAAGGGGAACGAGGTCTATGGCATCTGCCTGCGCGGCAAGCCGGGCTGGGGCGAGAACATGGCCTTCATCGGTGCCATGAACAACAGCTATGGCGGGCGCTGGTTCGACATGGACTGGAAACCCCAGTTCGACAGCCAGGAATGGAAGGACACGGTCGCCGATTACCTCGACCTGATGAGCAATTACGGTCCTCCGGGCGCCTCCTCGAACGGGTTCAACGAAAACCTGACCCTGTTCCAGCAGGGCAAGTGCGGCATGTGGATCGACGCCACGGTGGCGGCGTCCTTCGTGTCCGACCCGAAGAACTCGACCGTCGCCGACAAGGTCGGCTTCGCCATCTTCCCCGATACAGGCAACGGCAACCACGGCAACTGGCTGTG
>DAIOXI010000267.1:0-675 GCA_036758045.1 Albidovulum sp. | reverse complement strand
GCCCAGTTCCCGAACAAGGCGGGCGTGGACAACCACGGCAACTGGTTCTGGGCCTGGACGCTGGCGATCCCGGCCTCTTCGCAAAAGCAGGATGCGGCGAAGACCTTCATCCAGTGGGCGACCAGCCAGGAATATACCAACCTCGTCGCCTCGAAAGAGGGCTGGCGCGCCGCCCCTCCGGGCACCCGCACCTCGCTTTATGAGAATGCGGACTACCTTGCCGCCGCGCCCTTCGCCAAGATGACGCTCGATTCCATGAACGCAGTCGATTTCTCCAAGCCCTCGGTGCAGGAAATCCCCTATACCGGCGCGCAATTCGTCGCGATCCCTGAGTTCCAGGGCATCGGCACCGCCGTCGGGCAGGAGATGTCGGCAGCCCTTGCCGGGCAGGAAACCGGCGATGAGGCGCTGGCCAAGGCGCAGGCGCTCACCGAGGAAGAGATGAAGGCGGCCGGTTACATCCAGTAACCCCGGCTGTCCCGAAGCGGCCCACGGGCGCGGGTTCCGAATCCCCGCGCCCCGGCCAACCCGGCCGCGCCCGTCGCGCGATGTCCTCCGCATCCGCCCCGGCGCGGCCGTTCCGCCCCCCTTGTCCAAGGAGCGTCCCATGGCCACGCAAGCATCCCGGTCCGCCGCGCGCCTGATTATCTCTCCTTCCGTCATCCTCCTGTTTCT
>DAIOXI010000266.1:0-2964 GCA_036758045.1 Albidovulum sp. | reverse complement strand
CATCGCGTTCGTGGGGCTTGTGGGCTATGCTTACCTGGGCGACATGACCCCGGAGCGTAGTGACGTGACAGTGCCGGTTGATCTGAATGTGGGCGATTAGGGCGGGCGTAGTCTTACCGGCGCTTTGTCTGACGGCACTGCCGGTCATGGCCGAGACGGACGCCGCGCCGCTGTCGGCGATCGACTGGCTGTCGCGGTCGGTCGCGACACCGGCGGCGATGCCGAAGGGCGGCACGGCGGTGGATGAGCCGCCGGTGACGAAAAACCCGATGCCGGGGGCGATCACCACACGCTCGCTTGACGCGCAGACGCTGGACATGATCGGGCTTTTGCCGGAACGCGCGACCGGGCTGCCGAAGGGGCTTTGGGGGCGCACCCCGTCTGCCGACCTCGTCCGGCTGATCCGGGCCGAGCGGGTGGAGACGCTGCCCTCGATCCAGGCGCTTCTCTACCGGCTGATGCTGGCCGAACTGGACCCGCCGCGCGATGCCGATGGGAGTGGCGCGCTGTTCATGGCGCGGATCGACAAGCTTCTGGACCTTGGCGCGCTGGAACCGGCGCTGGCGATGCTGGAACAGGTGAACCCGCCCGAGGCGGAGCCGTTCCGGCGCTGGTTCGACATCGCGCTTCTGACCGGGCAGGAAGATCGCGCCTGCCTGGTGATGCGCGAAACCCCGCAGGGCGCGCGTCTTCTGCCTGGCGCGCGGCGGCGACTGGAACGCGGCGGCGCTGGCGCTGCGCACCGGCGAAACGCTGGGCTATATCGACAATGACATGGCGCGGCTTCTGGAACATTTCCTTGACCCCGATCTTTTCGAGGGGGAGCCGGACCTGCCGCCGCCGACGCGCCCCTCGCCCCTGGTCTTCCGGCTGATGGAGGCGATCGGGCAACCGATGTCGACGCTGGCGCTGCCGGTCGCCTTCGCGCAGGCCGATCTGCGGTCCAACGCCGGATGGAAGACGCGGCTGGACGCGGCCGAACGGCTGTCGCGCAGCGGCGCGATCCCGGCGAACCAGCTTTTCGGGCTTTATACGGAGAATGAGGCCTCTGCCTCGGGTGGGGTCTGGGAACGGGTCGATGCGGTGCAGCGGCTTGACGCCGCCTTGCGCGCGGGCAAGACAAGGGACGTCGCGAACGCGCTCGACGCCGCCTGGTCGCAGATGTCGGCGGTGGAGCTTGAGGTCCCCTTTGCCGAATTGTTCGCCGACCGCCTGGGCCGCGCGGGCTTGACCGGCGCGGCCGAGGCGCTGGCCTTCCGCGTCGGCCTCCTGTCGGAAAACTACGAGGCCGCCGCGCTTCGCTACATGCCCCGCACGCCGGAAGAGGCGTTCCTGGCGGGCATCGCCAAGGGACGCGGCGACGGGCTGGCGCCGGGCGACCAGATGGGCGTCGCGGTGCAGAAGGCGTTCCTGCCGGACGCGGCGCTGCGGCCCGACTATGTCGGCTATCTGGACGGTGACCGGCTGGGCGAAGGTATCCTGAAGGCCATCGACGACGTCACCGAAGGCGCGCGCGGCGACCTGCGCGACGTCACGGGCGGCCTGCGCTTCCTGCGCGAGGTGGGGCTGGAGACGACGGCACGGCGCGCGGCGCTGGAACTGCTTATCCTCGAACGACGGGGATAGGCCGATGGGAATGGACCGCTGGATATCTGCCTTTCTTGAGGCGCAGGCGGCCGAACTGGGCGCGGCGCGCAACACGCTTCTGGCCTATGGCCGCGACCTGAAGGATTTCGCGGGCTGGCTGGGCGGGCGCAAGCGCGATTTCACCGACGCCAGCCGCGCCGATGTCGAGGATTACATCGTCTCCTGCGAGGCCGACGGGCTGTCGCCCGCCACCCGCGCCCGCCGCCTGTCGGCCATCCGCCAGCTCTTCCGCTTTGCCTATGACGAGGGCTGGCGCGCCGACAACCCCGCGATTCAGGTCGCCGGTCCGGCCAAGGCAAAGCGCCTGCCGAAGATCCTGAGCGAGGCGGAGGTCGATGCGCTTCTGGCCGCCGCGCGCGACAGCGGGCGCAATCCGGTGGAACGCGCGCGCAATCTCTGCCTGATGGAACTGCTCTACGCGACCGGGATGCGGGTGAGCGAGCTGGTCGGCCTGCCGGTCACGGCGGCGCGCGGCGATCCGCGGATGCTGCTGGTCAAGGGCAAGGGCGGCAAGGAACGCATGGTGCCGCTGTCGCCCCCGGCGCGCGAGGCGCTGTCGGCATGGCTGACGATCCGCGACAGGGCCGAGGAAGAGGCGCGCAAGACGGTCAAGACGCCGCCGGGCAGGCACCTTTTTCCCGCGCGCGGGGCCGAGGGTCACATGACGCGGCAGGCGTTTCACGGGCTTCTCAAGGACCTCGCCATCGCCGCCGGGGTGGCCCCCGCCAAGGTCACGCCGCATGTCCTGCGCCACGCCTTTGCCACCCATCTGCTTGCCGGTGGCGCCGATCTGCGGGCGATCCAGACCATGCTTGGCCATGCCGACATCTCCACGACAGAGATCTATACCCATGTGCTTGACGAACGGCTGAAGGCCCTTGTTCTGACACATCATCCGCTGGCGCGTGACGACGGCTGACTTGCGACCGGGGCAACCGCACCCCATAACGGACGAAACCCAAGGGATTTTCCGTCATGTCCTGGCTTGAGATGCTTGATTCGACCTTCTGGATCACCGCTGCCGCGATCCTGTGCCTTTTGCTGCTGTCGGCCTTCTTCTCCGGCTCTGAGACGGCGCTGACGGCGGCCTCGCGGGGCAAGCTGCGCGCGCAGGCCGACAAGGGCAGTGCCGGGGCAGAGCGGGCGCTGAAGGTGACCGAGGACGGCGAAAAGCTGATCGGGGCGATCCTGCTGGGCAACAACGTCGCAAATATCCTGTCCGCCTCTCTCGCGACAGCGCTTCTGTCGCGGCTGTTCGGGGCGAACGGGGTGGCGATCGCCACGCTGGTGATGACGACGCTGGTCCTGATCTTCGCC
>DAIOXI010000265.1:1163-2968 GCA_036758045.1 Albidovulum sp. | reverse complement strand
TCATCTCTTCGCTTGAGATGGGGATGCTGATGCTGCGCCATGTCATGCTGGAACGCGGGCTGGACATGGCCGTGCGCGATCTGCGGCTGGGCATCTTCAAGGGCGACTATGACGAGTTCAAGAGCCTGGTCTGCAAGAATGCGGCCTTCCTGCCCGACTGCAAGAACGCCATCGTGGTCGAATTGCAGCAGGTGTCGACGACCACCTGGGCGCCGCTGAACTCCGCCGCGATCTGCGTCGACCGGACCCAGCCGCTGAAACCGCTGAAAAACCCCTTCGTCACCGGCGCCGGGGATGAGCTGATGCTGGTGCGCGCCTGCGCCATCTTCGACCCGATCGTGCCGACCACGGGGCTTGGCCTGCACCTGCCCAAGGACGCCTCAGGCGGTTACTGGCTGGTCTCGTCCTCGGCCTTCGTCAACGAACCCGAGCCGGGGAGCTGATCATGAACATTTTGACCCAACTCCGCCACGCGACCGGCCACTTCCTGCGCAACGACCGCGGCGCCGTGCCGATCGAGGGCGTGCTGGCCAGCACCTTCCTGATCTGGTGGTATATCGCATCGTTCCAGTTCTTCGACGCCTTCCGACAGAAGAACATCGACCAGAAGGGCGCCTATACCATCGCCGACCTGATCTCGCGCGAGACGGACGCAATCAATGCCGACTATGTCGAGGGGCTGAACACCCTTTACGACTTCCTCACCACCTCGCGCCTGCCGACGACGATCCGCGTCACCAGCGTGTTCTGGGACAATGACGAGAACAAGAACAAGGTCGCCTGGTCCTATGGTACGGGGGAGACGCCCGGCCTGACGACGGCCGAGCTTCAGACCGTCGCCAACCGCATCCCGAACATGGCCATCGGCGATTACACCATCGTCGTGGAAACCTTCACCGCCTATGAGCCGATGTTCAATATCGGCCTGAACGCGCATTGGTACACCAGCTTCATCACCACGCGGCCGCGCTTCACGACCTGCGTCGCCTGGGACAAGGAAGACGGCTCGATCCCGGCCTGTATCTATGACACCGATATCGATCCGAGCGACAATAGCAGCGACGACAACACCACCGACACGACGATCGACTCGGACACCTCTACCTGATCCGGGTTCAGTCGGCTGAACAGACTTGCGCGCGCCCCGGACCCTGCTCCGGGGCGTTTTGCCTTCGCCCATGCGCGGTGCCGAACAGGTTCTGTGCGGCGACGGCGTGGCCGCGTCCCTCCCCCTCGTCCCGCCCGGCGCTATATTGGGCGAAGATCATCAGGAGGAATGCAGATGTCCATCCGACCCGTACTCGAATCCCGCCACGCCCGGCCGACGCTGGAAGGGGCCGGCGTCCATCTTCACCGCGCCTTCGGCTTTCACGACCCGAAGGAGCTTGACCCCTTCCTGCTCTTCGACGATTTCCGCAACGACCGGCCCGAGGATTACCTGAGCGGCTTTCCCTGGCACCCCCATCGCGGCATCGAAACGATTACCTATGTCCTCGCCGGGACCGTCGATCACGGTGACAGCCTTGGCAATGCGGGCAGCCTCGGGGCGGGCGACGTGCAGTGGATGACCGCCGGGTCGGGCATCCTGCATCAGGAGATGCCGAAGGGCAACGCCAAGGGCCAGATGCACGGGTTTCAGCTTTGGGCCAACCTGCCCGCGCATCTCAAGATGACCGCGCCGCGCTATCAGGACGTGAAGGGCGCCGACATCCCGGAAATCATCGACGATGACGGCACCCGCGTGAAGGTCATCATCGGCAGTTTCTGGGGCAAGAGCGGGCCCATAGACGGCATCGCCGCCGACC
>DAIOXI010000265.1:0-1153 GCA_036758045.1 Albidovulum sp. | reverse complement strand
ACCCGCAATACCTTGATATCTTCGTGCCCGCCGGGGTGCGCAAGACCTTCAGGGTCGACACCTATCGTCGCGCCTTCGCCTATGTCTTCGACGGCGAGGGGCGCTTTGCCGATGCCAGCCGCCCGCAGGGCGTGCTCTTGGAAAAGGAGGTGATGGGCGAGGAGGTCCATATCCGCGACCTGTCGGGCAACCGGACGCTGATCCGCTTCGGCACCGGGGAAGAGGTGACCGTGCAAGCGGGGGAGCGGGGGATACGGTTCCTGCTGATCTCCGGCGCACCGCTGGAGGAGCCTGTCGCCTGGCATGGCCCCATCGTGATGAACACGAAGGAGGAGATCCGGCAGGCGATGGCGGAGCTGCGCAACGGTACGTTCATCCGCACCGGGCATTGAGCGCGCGGAAGCCAAGGCCCGGCACAAGGGGCCCTGGCCCCGCCGGGCGCGAAAGAACGGCGCGGCGCGGCGCCGTCAGGCCGCGACCGACTTGCGCACCATGTCCCAGTAGATGTCCCCGACGGCGGCGCGGCTCAGCCGACCGCCCTCGCGGTACCAGGTGTTGACGCCGGTCAGCATCGCGATGATCGCCAGCGTCGCGATCTTGGCATCGGGCAGAGTGAAGGTGCCCGCCCCCTGCCCGTCCCGCAGGATCGTCTCAAGCCGCGTCTCATAGGTCTTGCGCAACGCCTCGATGGCCGCGAAATTCGCCGCCCCCAGATTGCGCAGCTCCATATAGGACAGGAACACCGCGTCAGGCCGTTCAAGGTTGAAGCGGATATGGAAGCGCACGAAACCTTCCAGCCGCGCGACCGGGGCGCCGCCGGGATCCTCCGCATCCCAGGCGGCCAGAAGATCGTCCATATGCGCCTTCAGGAGATCGAACAGCAGCGTCTCCTTGTCGGGCGTGTAAAGGTAAAGCGCCCCGGCCTGCACCCCCACCTCCGCCGCGATCTGGCGCATGGAGACGGCGGCAAAGCCGTGGCGCGCAAACAGTTTCAACGCCGCGTCACGAATGCGCGGGCCGGTGATTTCGGAATGCGATCCGGTCTTGCGGGCCATGGCGGCAGATTATCTGAACACGCGTTCAATACAAGAGGCGGGCGATGGCGTCTTGCAGGCAGATGCGCGCGCTTGCTACTGTCGCCCTGCCGTTCCGA
>DAIOXI010000264.1:0-3041 GCA_036758045.1 Albidovulum sp. | reverse complement strand
GAATTTGGGCCGTGGCTCACAGGGCGTGGGGCAGGCCTCCATGATCGCCGGTGTCACCGCATCGGTCCTGATCCTGGCGGCCATCTACCTCCTGTCGGAGGTGTTCTTTTCCGCATGATCGAGTTGCGTGACGTCCACAAGGCCTTTGGCGCCAACACCGTCCTGAACGGGGTGGAACTGACCATCCCCAGGGGCGAGAGCATGGTGATCATCGGCGGGTCGGGCACCGGCAAGTCGGTGCTGCTGAAATGCATCCTTGGCCTTGTGACGCCCGATAGCGGGCAGATCCTTGTCGATGGCAAGCCGGCCGGGCGGGGATCGCGCGATGCCTTCCTTGCCCGGTTCGGGATGCTCTTTCAGGGCGGTGCGCTTTTCGACAGCCTGCCGGTCTGGCAGAACGTCGCCTTCCGCCTGCTTCGCGGCGCGCAGAAGCGCCCGAAGGCCGAGGCGCGCGAGATCGCGGTGGAAAAGCTGCGCCGTGTCGGGCTGAAACCTGCCGTGGCAGACCTGTTTCCGGCGGAACTGTCGGGGGGGATGCAAAAGCGCGTGGGCCTTGCCCGTGCCATCGCCGCCGAGCCGGAGATCATCTTCTTCGACGAGCCGACCACCGGCCTCGACCCGATCATGTCGGGCGTCATCAATGCGTTGATCCGTGAGATTGTGGTGGAAATGGGCGCGACCGCCATGACCATCACCCATGACATGACCTCGGTCCGCGCCATCGCCGACAAGGTTGCGATGCTGCATGGCGGGGTGATCCAGTGGACCGGGCCGGTTTCGGATCTGGACGCGACGCCAGACCCTTATGTCCAGCAATTCATCCACGGCCGCGCCGAGGGGCCGATCGAATCGGTGCGCTAGGTCTTCGCCAGCCGCCGGGTCACGCGAAGTTTCGCCGCCAAGCTATCGTAAAAATTGACTTTGCCCCATGCCGCCCCTAATTTTTTGGCGGGGACGGTGACGGAGACGCTCGATGGGGCTCGGACAGACGATCCTTCCCTCTCTGGTCATACTGGCGGCGTTCGGATGCGCGCCGCCGCTCCTCAGCCTTCTGGTCTGCCGGAAGCGCTGGCGTCTCGCGCGCGCCAGGGGCCGCCCGGCGGGCTGGGCGATGGGGATGATGCTGTTCTCGGCGACAGCCTTCCTGCTCAACATCGCGCTTCTGACGGTCAGCGCGATCCTGCTCAGCGACGCTCCCGGCTGGACCCGGCTTCAGGCGGCGATGCTGCTCTTGGGCTGGATCTGCTTCTGGCTCTGGATTCTGGTGATCCTGACCGGGCGGGCAAAGCGGCGGCGGGTGCCATACTGAACGCGCTTGGCAGGGGGGTGCATCACGCCCTATGACGGCATCATGCTGCGTCTTGCGAACCTTGCCCTTCTGGTCCTTTTCCCCGTCTCCTGGTTCGCGCCGCTTTTGCGCGCGGGCTTTCTGCCCTTCTTCGATCTCGACGCGATTTCCGTCGTCTCGGGCCTTCAGGCGCTTTGGGAAAAGGATGTGGCGCTGGCGCTGCTGGTGACGTTCCTTGCCATCTTCGCGCCTTACCTCAAGACCATCGGCCTTGCATTGGTACAGTTCGACCTTGCCTCGCCGCGCCTGCTGCCTGCGCTCAGCCTGCTGGGCAAGCTGGCGATGGCCGACATCTTCCTGATCGCGATCTATATCGTGCTGGCCAAGGGCATCGGCGTCGGGCGGGTGGAGACGGGCTGGGGCCTGTACCTCTTCGCCTTCTGCGTGCTGGCGAGCCTTGCGGTGTCGCACCTGACGCCCCGCGCGGGCGGTCACTGACGGATCAGTTTCGCCTCGGCAGCGTCCGCCACGGCCCATGACCGCAGGGCTGCCAGAATCGCCTCCTGCATCATCGCGCGCCAGTCGGGATCGCCCAGCCGCGCCCGGTCGCTGGCCGAGGACAGGAACCCGACCTCAAGCAGAAGCGAGGGGATGTCGGGCGATTTCAGCACCGAAAACGCCGCCGCCTGAATCGGGTGGCGATGCATCTTGCCGCCCCGCGCGCGGATCTCCTTCACCAGATCCTGTGCCAGCCGCGCCGCGCGGGGCTGGGTTTCGGTCCGCGCCATGTCCATCATCACCGAGGCGATCAGGTCGTCCTGCCCGCTCAGGTCGATCCCCGCCAGCAGGTCGGCGCGGTCATGGCGTTCGGCCAGCCGTTCGGACGCCCGGTCGGTCGCCTGATCGGCCAGTTCATAGACCGTGGCCCCGGTCGCTTCGCCCTCGGCAAGCGCATCGGCATGCAGCGACAGGAAGACATCGGCCCCGGCGGCGCGGGCGATGCTGATCCGGGTTTCCAGCGGGACAAAGACGTCCTCCTCCCGCGTCATCACCACGGCCATACCCGCGCGCCGCAACCGCTCGGCAAGCTCGCGGGCGAAGGTCAGCATCACCTCGGCCTCCACCTTGCCGCCCGCCTCGGCACCGGGGTCGATGCCGCCATGGCCGGGGTCCAGCACCACGATCAGCGGGCGGTCGCCGGTCTGGCGGCGCTTCGGCTGATCCACGACGGCGGGTCTGGGCAGGGTCCAGCGCGGATCGACGGCGGGGGCAAGGGCGGTGCGTGCGGCAAAATCGGTGGCGTTGACCGGGGTCAGACGGACACGGATCACCGCCCTTCCATCGTCGCCCAGCCGTTCCTCGGCGCTGGTGATGGCATAGGGCGCGTCAAGCGTGGCGACCAGCCGCGACCAGCCGGGCCGGATCGGCCCCCAGCCAAGGTCCGTCACGCCAGCGGCTTCGTCGATCCCGGCCGCCGTCGCGCCGGAGAAATCGACCTCAGCGAAATCCATCACCAACCGCGCCGGATCGGCAAGGACAAAGGCGCGATACGGCACACCCTGACTGATCGCCAGATCGAAGGCGATGCCGTCGCCCGCATTCACGATCCGCGAGGCAGCCGGATCCAGCCGCGCCAACGCGACCAGGTCCTCGGCCCAGAGGGGGCGCAGCGACGCCAGACAAAGCACTAGAAAAAGGAAGACTGCCCGCATCGGTTCCCGCCCGTTTTGGCGCATCATAGGGCGACGCGCGG
>DAIOXI010000263.1:0-3066 GCA_036758045.1 Albidovulum sp. | reverse complement strand
CCTGGTCGCAGATCGGGCAATCCAGCGGGTGGTTGATGAGCAGGAACTCCATCACCCCTTCCCGCGCCTTCTTCACCATGGGGGAGTTGGTCTTGATGACCGACGGCTCCCCATTCGGGCCGGGCCGCAGGTCCTTGACCTGCATCGCGCAGGACGCGGCGGGCTTGGGCGGGCCGCCGACGACCTCGACAAGGCACATCCGGCAGTTGCCCGCGATCGACAGCCTCTCGTGATAGCAAAAGCGCGGAATCTCGATCCCCGCCTGCTCACAGGCCTGGATCAGCGTCAGGTTCGGATCGACCTCGACCTCGGTGTCGTCGATGATGATCTTTCTCAGATCCGCCATGTGTCCCGTCCTTTTACGTCACGCGACGGGGGCTTCCCCCGTGCGCCAGTTACTTCGCGTAGATGAGCGAGCCGATGATCGAACCCGCACTGATTTCCTTGAAGCCGAGTGCGCAAAAGCCCTCGACATTGCCGTTCACGGCCCCGCGCGAGGCAAGATATTCCTCGGCGCGGTCGTAGATGATCCGCTTTTCCGCCTTGTCCTTCAGGAAGGCGTCGATCTCATCGTCCGAATAGCCCTGCTTTTCGGCCCAGCTTTTCAACGCATAGGCCTGGCTGAACGCATAGACGAGGCGGGCGCCGATGTCGGGGCAGGTCTTGCGAATGCGGTCCGCGACCCGCGCCGCGACGAGGCGGTCGGTGACATAGGTGTTGTCGCGCAAGGGTTGCAGCGCCGAGGCACCGGCCCCCGTCCCCATGACCAGCGCAAGGGCCAGCGGCAGGGCGAAATGCTTGATAGGCTTCATCTTCCTCGATCCTTCCGGGGCGGAATGCCCCCGGTCAGGATGTGGGATCGCCCCCGCGCGATATGCAATAACGGCGGTCATGCCATCGGCATCCCCGCCGCGTCAGCCACGACCTCCGGGGCGGTGAACTGGCAGGTTTCGAAGCTCACGGCAGCCTAACCCCTTCGACCGATCGCCGGCCAGTCCTTGAAAGCAAGGACGTAGAGCAGAACCAGGTTCACCAGCGGCACGATCATCAGAAGGGCGATCCAGCCGTTGTGACCCGTCCGCTTCCATATCTGGTAGAACGGTACAACGACGATGACCGCGTAGACCAGAAGCATGAAAATGCCGGGAAACCCCATATTGTTCATCATCGACGTCTCCCCTACTCCGCCGCCACCGCACTCACCCGCCCCGACTTCCGCGCCTTGATCCGGTCCTCGATCTCATCGCGGAACTGACGGATCAGGCCCTGGATCGGCCAGGCGGCCGCGTCGCCAAGGGCGCAGATCGTGTGGCCCTCGACCTGTTTGGTGACCGACAGAAGCATGTCGATCTCCTCGATCTCGGCCTCGCCGCGCACCAGCCGGTCCATCACCCGCATCATCCAGCCGGTGCCTTCGCGGCACGGCGTACACTGGCCGCAGCTTTCGTGCTTGTAGAACTTCGACAGCCGCCAGATCGCCTTGATGATGTCGGTCGACTGGTCCATCACGATGACCGCCGCAGTGCCAAGACCGGATTTCAATTCGCGCAGCGCGTCGAAATCCATCAGCACGTCTTCGCATTCCTCGGCGCGCAGAAGTTGCACGGATGAACCGCCGGGGATCACCGCCTTGAGGTTTTTCCACCCGCCGCGCACGCCGCCGCAATGACGTTCCAGCAGTTCCTTCAGCGGGATCGACATCGCCTCTTCGACCACGCAGGGATTGTTGACGTGGCCGGAGATGCCGAAAAGCTTCGTCCCGGTGTTGTTCGGCCGCCCCGCGGCGCAGGATCGTCGGCACGACGGCGATGGATTCGACGTTGTTGACCGTGGTCGGGCAGCCGTAAAGCCCCGCGCCGGCCGGGAACGGCGGCTTCATGCGCGGCATGCCCTTCTTGCCCTCAAGGCTTTCCAGAAGGGCGGTTTCCTCGCCGCAGATATAGGCGCCCGCGCCGTGATGCAGGTAGAGGTCGAAGTCGAAACCCGACTTGCAGGCATTCTTGCCGATCAGGCCCGCGTCATAGGCCTCATCAATCGCGGCCTGAAGCGCCTCACGCTCCCGGATATATTCGCCGCGAATATAGATGTAGCAGGCATTGGCCCCCATGGCGAAGGACGCGATCAGCGCGCCTTCGACCAGCGTATGGGGATCATGGCGCATGATCTCCCGGTCCTTGCAGGTGCCGGGTTCGGATTCGTCGGCGTTGATGACGAGGTAGGAGGGGCGCCCGTCCGACTGCTTGGGCATGAACGACCATTTGAGGCCGGTCGGAAAGCCCGCGCCGCCGCGCCCGCGCAGGCCCGACGCCTTGACGATGTCCACGATCTTGTCGCGTCCAAGGGCAAGCAGGTCCTTGGTGCCGTTCCAATGCCCGCGCTTCTTCGCGCCGGCGAGGGAGCGGTCATGCATCCCGTAGAGGTTGGTGAAGATCCGGTCCTGATCCTTCAGCATGCGTAGTTCCTCAATTCCCCTTGGGCCGCTGTTGCCGCCGCCAGATCCGCCAGGTTACGACCAGCGCCCAGAAGAACGCGGCCAGTGCGGCCAGGTCGAACAGGGCCATGATACGGTTGCCCGGTTCGATCAGCCATTGCGCCCCGAGCCAGAGAACCGCTGTCACGGCGATCACCACCGCCACCAGCCGCGCTTCCCGAACAAGCGCTTGGTCCTTGCCTCCGGGCTTCGTCATCGTCCCCCTCAGTACACGTCGCCCCTGGAGACGCGCGCAGAGAATTCCGTGGTGCCGCCCCGTGCCAGCACCCTGGCCTGTTTCACCCATTCGTCACGGGTGATCCGGCCCTTGAAACCTTCCATCTTGTCATCGACGAAGGCGATGTCCTTCGCCTTCCAGCTTGCGATCTGGTCGAAATGCCAGACGCCGACGCTGTTGAGCAGCCCTTCGAGCTTTGGCCCGATGCCCTTGATCTGTTTCAGATCGTCCGCCTTGCCCCCGCGCGGGGCGGAGAGAAGTTCCGGCCCCGCCTTGCTGACCGGCTCTTTCGATTTGGCAAGCGCCGCGTTCAGGCCGAGGCCCGGCCGGTCGTTCGGCACCGCCTTGGCCCCCGCCT
>DAIOXI010000262.1:0-3091 GCA_036758045.1 Albidovulum sp. | reverse complement strand
TCCTCGGCGACAAGCATCTGTTCTTCTGGCTGCTGACCAACCGCATGGCGCCGCCGGCGGTGTTCGCGCTGCCGTTCTTTCAGCTTTATTCCTCGGTCGGTCTGTTCGATACGCATATCGCGGTGGCGCTGGCGCATTGCCTGTTCAACGTGCCGCTGGCGGTCTGGATCCTGGAAGGCTTCATGCGCGGCGTCCCGAAAGAGATTGATGAGACCGCCTATATCGACGGATACGGCTTTGGTCGCTTCTTCATCCGCATCTTCATGCCGCTGATCGCAAGCGGCATCGGCGTCGCCGCCTTCTTCTGCTTCATGTTCTCATGGGTCGAACTGCTGCTGAGCCGCACCCTGACCTCGGTCAACGCCAAGCCCATCGCCGCGACGATGACCCGCACGGTGTCGGCCTCGGGCCTCGACTGGGGCGTGCTGGCGGCCGCCGGGGTGCTGACCATCGTCCCCGGCGCGCTCGTGATCTATTTCGTCCGCAACTACATCGCCAAGGGCTTCGCCCTGGGTCGTGTCTGACCGAGATCGGGAGGAACTCACATGGACTGGATGGCCTGGACCGTACCGACCGCGATCTTCTTCGCCGTCATCGCCTGCCTTCTCATCACCTTCACCATCCTCGCGATCAAGTTCCCGGAAACGCCGCGCCTCGGCGTGCTCAGGATCGAGACGACGCGGGGCGACCGCCTTTTCATCACGCTTCTGGGTTCGGCCTTCATCAATCTGGCCTGGCTCGGTCTTGTCAGCGCGCCGCAATGGGGTGCGCTGATCGTCTGCCTGATCTACGCCGCAGCGGTCTTTCGCTGGGTCTGAGAGGGCTTAACCCGGCGTCCCGGCGGGTCCGGTGCGCCAAGAACGAACGGTTTATCAACGGGAGGAACGAATGAAACTGCGATTCAAGTCAACAACGGCCATGGGCGCGGCGCTCATGCTGCTTTCGGGACCGGCCTTCGCCGGCATGGACGAGGCGAAAGCCTTCCTCGACGCCGAGATCGGCGATGTCTCCACCCTGTCGCGCGCCGATCAGGAAGCGGAGATGCAATGGTTCATCGACGCCGCCAAGCCCTTCGCGGGGATGGAGATCAAGGTGGTTTCGGAAACCATCACCACGCATGAGTATGAATCGAAGGTGCTTGCGCCCGCTTTCAGCGCCATCACGGGCATCAAGATCACCCATGACCTGATCGGCGAAGGCGACGTCGTCGAAAAGCTCCAGACCCAGATGCAGTCGGGCGAGAACATCTATGACGCCTATGTCAACGACTCTGACCTGATCGGCACCCACTGGCGCTATCAGCAGGCGCGCGATCTGACCGACTGGATGGCGGGTGAGGGCAAGGACGTCACCAACCCCGGTCTCGACGTTGCCGACTTCATCGGGACGAGCTTCACGACCGCGCCGGACGGCAAGCTCTACCAGCTTCCCGACCAGCAGTTCGCGAACCTCTACTGGTTCCGCTACGACTGGTTCAACGACCAGAAGACCAAGGACGACTTCAAGGCCAAGTATGGCTACGACCTTGGCGTTCCGGTCAACTGGTCGGCTTATGAGGATATTGCCGAGTTCTTCACCGGGCGCGACATGTCCTATATGGGCGGTCCGAAAAGCGCCTATGGCAACATGGATTACGGCAAGAAGGACCCCTCGCTCGGCTGGCGCTATACGGACGCCTGGATGTCGATGGCCGGCATGGGGGACAAGGGTGAGCCGAACGGCAAGCCGGTCGACGAATGGGGCATCCGCGTCAACGATCAGGATCAGCCGACCGGCTCCTGCGTGGCGCGCGGCGGGGCGACCAACGATGCCGCCGCCGTCTATGCCGTGACCAAGGCGATCGACTGGCTGAAGAACTACTCTCCGCCCGCCGCCGCCGGCATGACCTTCTCCGAGGCGGGTCCGATCCCGGCGCAGGGGGAGATCGCGCAGCAGATGTTCTGGTACACCGCCTTCACCGCCGACATGGTCAAGCCCGGCCTGCCGGTGATGAACGAGGACGGCACGCCGAAGTGGCGCATGGCCCCCTCGCCGCACGGCGCCTATTGGGAGCCGGGCATGAAGGTCGGCTATCAGGACGCGGGCTCCTGGACGCTGCTGAAATCGACCCCGGTGGACCGCGCCAAGGCCGCCTGGCTCTATGCGCAGTTCGTCGTGTCCAAGACCGTGGACCTGAAGAAATCGGATGTCGGGCTGACCTTCATCCGTGAATCCACGATCAACAGCCAGCACTTCACCGACCGGGCGCCGAAACTGGGCGGGTTGATCGAGTTCTATCGCTCGCCGGCGCGCGTCCAGTGGTCGCCGACCGGCACGAACGTGCCGGACTATCCGAAGCTCGCGCAGCTCTGGTGGCAGAACATCGGTGACGCCATGTCGGGTGCCAAGAGCCCGCAGGAGGCGCTGGATTCGCTCTGCGCCGATCAGGAAAAGGTGCTTGAGCGGCTTGAGCGTGCCGGTGTCCAGGGTGACAAGGGGCCGAAGCTGAACGAGGAACACGACCTCGCCTACTGGGCCAATGTCGCGAAGGAGAACGGCACCCTTGCCCCGCGCGAGAAGCTGGAAAACGAAAAGCCCGCGCCGGAAACCGTCAGCTATGATGAGCTGATCAAGTCCTGGCAGTAAGCTGATCCCGGCCGGGGCCTTTGATCGGGTCCCGGCCGACACTTTTCGTTCCAGGGCGGCGCGACGGTCTGCTTTGCCTTCGGAAGATGCGCATCGAGGAAAGACATGACCCGGATTCTGGCCATTGATCAGGGAACCACTTCGACACGGGCGATCCTTTTCGATGACAGCCTGTCAGCCGTCGCCTCGGCGCAGGAAGAATTCACCCAGCATTACCCCGCAAGCGGCTGGGTCGAACACGATCCGGCGGACCTTTGGGCCACGACCCTTTCCACCTGCCGCGCGGCGATCGACCGCGCCGGGGCGGGGGCGGACCGGATCGCGGCCATCGGCATCACCAACCAGCGGGAAACGACCATCGTGTGGGACCGCAAGACGGGCAAGCCGGTCTGCAACGCCATCGTCTGGCAGGACCGGCGCACCGCCGATCTTTGCAAGGCGCTGAAGGCCGAGGGGGTCGAGGAGG
>DAIOXI010000261.1:0-3098 GCA_036758045.1 Albidovulum sp. | reverse complement strand
CCTGTTGGAGATCGAGCAGAACGCCTGGCGGCTGGCCGCGCGCGACGACCGCTGTGTCGTGGTGGCGACCCGGACCGAAATCGACTGGGCCATGCGGCACGGGCAGATGGTGGTCTGGGCGCCGTCGAAGATCGTGCTGGATGCCCATGACGGCCCGAAATCGGCCGAGGACGGGCTGGCGCTGGCCCTGTGGCTGGCCGAACACCTCGAGGCGGTGAAGCTGGTCGTTCACGGGGCTGTCACACTCCCGGCAGAATGCCGCGTGCCGGTCGAAAGGGCATGACAGGCCGGACTTGCCAAGACCCGGCAAGACGGTGAAAAGACGCCATGGATTACTTCCGACCGATCGCCCAGACAGATGCGCTTCGCCCCGAGGGCGCCTTTCCCCTTGCCGGGGGCTGGACCTGGTTCAGCCATGTCGAACACCTGACCCGGCGCGGCTCGCGCGGGCTTGTGCCGGCGGCCTCGCTTCCCGCCGCCGTGCTGCGCCGCCTGACCGCGCCGCGCGGCACGCTTTCGGGTCTCGCGCTTGACCGGCCGCGGATCATGGGGGTGCTGAACGTCACACCCGACAGCTTTTCCGATGGCGGCCGCTTTGCCGCGCCGGATCGTGCCGTGGCCCATGCCCGCGCCATGGTCGCCGCCGGGGCCGACATGCTGGACATCGGCGGCGAAAGCACCCGCCCCGGCGCGGCGGATGTGAGTGTCGAGGAAGAGATCGCCCGCACCGCCCCGGTGATCCGTGCGCTGCATGAAGGCAAGATCGGGGTGCCGATTTCCATCGATACGCGCAAGGCGGCCGTGGCCCGTGAGGCACTGGCTTGTGGTGCGCGTTTTGTAAACGATGTTGCAGCCTTGACGTTCGATCCTCATCTAGCGGATGAAGTTGTCCACGCCCGCGTTCCGCTCTGCCTGATGCATGCGCAGGGCACCCCCGCGACGATGCAGGCCGACCCGCGTTATGACGACGTCCTGCTCGATGTCTACGACTTTCTTGAGGCGAGCGTCGCGCGGGCCGAGGCGGCGGGCATCCCGCGCGCCCGGATCGTCGTCGATCCCGGCATCGGATTCGGCAAGACGGTGGCGCATAACCTGGCCCTGATCCGGGGGCTGTCGCTTTTTCACCAGACCGGCTGCGCGGTGCTGCTGGGTATCTCGCGCAAGCGGTTCATCGGCACGCTGGGTGGCGGTGCGGCGGTGGGGCAGGCCGATCTGCGGGTGCCGGGGACGCTGGCCGTGACGCTGGCGGGCATCGCACAGGGTGTGCAGTTGCACCGCCTCCATGATATTGATGAGGCCAGGCAGGCGCTTCGACTTTGGCAGGCGGTGGCTCTGGGAGATGAGGCATGAGCAGGAAGCTTTTCGGAACCGACGGCGTGCGCGGCACCGCCAACACGCACCCGATGACGGCGGACATGGCGCTGCGTCTGGGCGCGGCGGCGGGCCGGTATTTCCGCCGCGACGGGTCGGCGGCGCATCGGGTGGTGATCGGCAAGGACACGCGGCTGTCGGGCTATATGTTCGAAAACGCGCTGACGGCGGGCTTCACCTCGACCGGCATGAATGTCTTCCTTCTGGGGCCGGTGCCGACGCCCGCGGTGGGGATGCTGACGACCTCGCTGCGCGCCGATGTGGGCGTGATGATCTCGGCCAGCCACAACCCGCACCATGACAACGGCATCAAGTTCTTCGGCCCCGACGGCTTCAAGCTGTCCGACGAGGCGGAGCTTGAGATCGAGACGCTGGTGGAAGAGGGGGTGGAACCCGCGCAATCCGTCAATATCGGTCGCGCCAAGCGGATCGACGACGGCCGGTTCCGCTATAACGAGAGGGTCAAGGCGACCCTTCCGGCCGGGCGGCGCTTCGACGGGCTGAAGGTGGTGATCGACTGCGCCAACGGTGCCGCCTACAAGACCGCGCCCGAGGTGTTGTGGGAACTGGGGGCAGAGATCGTGCAGGTGGGCGTCACGCCCAACGGTCTGAACATCAACGAGAAATGCGGCTCGACCGATACGCGGCTGGCGGCGGAAACGGTTGTGGCCCATGGCGCCGATGTGGGCATCTGCCTTGATGGCGACGCTGACCGGGTGATGATCATCGACGAAAAGGGCCGGGTGGCCGATGGCGATCAGATCATGGCGCTGCTCGCCGCCCGCTGGGCCGAGGAGGGGCGGCTGCGCCACGGTACGCTGGTCGCCAGCGTCATGTCCAACCTCGGGCTGGAACGCTTCCTTGATGCGCGGGGCCTGCACCTTGAACGCGCGGCGGTGGGCGACCGCTATGTGGTGGAAAGGATGCGCGAGGGCGGCTTTAACCTTGGCGGCGAACAGTCGGGCCATATCGTGATGACCGACTATGCCACGACCGGCGACGGCCTGCTGGCCGCGCTGCATTTCCTTGCCGCGCTGGTGGATGAGGGGCGGCCCGCGTCCGAACTGGTCCATCAATTCGAGACCGTGCCGCAGATGTTGAAAAATGTCAGGTATCAGGCGGGGCAGGCGCCTCTGGACTCCGATAATGTTCGAAAAGTGATAGCGGATGCAGAGGCGAAGATCGCCGGGCAGGGCCGTATCCTGATCCGCAAGTCGGGGACGGAGCCGCTGATCCGCGTCATGGCGGAATGCGAGGATGCTGGGCTTCTGAGCGAAACCGTCGAGGGTATCGTCGCGGCGGTGGAGGCGGCGGCCCTGTGATGCGCCGCCCGGCCCGTGCCGGGGGCGCCCGGCCGTGTCAGGCATGGCCGGCGGAGTGATCGAGGAATTCGTCGATCATACGCGCCACGAAGTCCGTTCGAGTCGCGGTGCCGGACTTGCGTTAGATCGTCGAGCGCTGCGATTTCACCGTGCCGTCATGGGCATGGCGTATCCGCGCGATGTCCACGATCTTGATGCCCCGGATCGTCAGGAGCGCCACGTCCCTTTCGGCGGGGTTCAGTCCCATTCCCGGAAACGGTCCTGCAAGAGGCCGTCGAAATCGCCCCGGATCGCTGCCAGATGTTCCCGGCCCATCCGGCCGCCGCGCATGGCGAGCAGACGGGTGAGCGGGCCTGGCGCTGCAAGGGCTGCCACGGGTGGGGCGGACGAATAGGGGGCAGCCGC
>DAIOXI010000260.1:320-3135 GCA_036758045.1 Albidovulum sp. | reverse complement strand
GGCGTTTGCAAGGGACTTCGGCAGCGATGCCCGGTATCCCGGCAGTCGGCGAAGGCCGGGGCGGAGAAAGCATGGCTCGCGATCGGGGCCATCCGATTGACAGGGGCGTGGCGGCGGGCGACAAGATCGGCCGAGGTCAAGGGGAACCTGTCCGGTGCGCAAGCTGGTGCTGATGCTGATCGTGGTGCTTGGCGCGGCCGTCTCGATGGGGACGGGCGCGATGGCGCTTCACCATGCGGATGGCGCGGCGGCCGTCTCTGCCGCCGCGGCCATGGCGCATGACTGGCCCGATCGCGCGAATGGCATGGGCGGGGCAGAGCATGGCCGCTGCGCGGATGGCATGATGTGCGGGGTTTCGGCGGTGCTTCCGGTGGCGCCGGTTCTGGCGCAACCCGTTGCGCGGGCGGACCTGATCCTGCTTGCGCCGCCTGCGCGGCTGACGGGCCATGTCCGCACGCTCGACCCGCCGCCGCCGCTTCTCTGATCGTTCCCAATCGCCGCCATGGTGCCTGCCATGGCCAAGGGGGCCTTGCGCCCCGATCGGAACATCGAGAGACACATGAAAATCGTACCAATCCTGACCGGCGCCGTCGTCCTGGCAGCCGGAATTGCCGCCTGGGTCGCGACCCGGCCCGCCCCGCAGGCCCCGGCGCCCGCCCCCGCCGCCGCCATGCCCGGTGAGGCCATGGTGCAGGTTACCCTGCCCGAAAGCCTGTCCCCGGAAGAGCAGCTTGGCCAACGCGCCTTCGACGCGGTTTGCGCCAAATGCCATGGCCCCAATGCCGCCGGGCGCGAAGGCATGGGGCCGCCGCTGGTCCACGACTATTACAAGCCCTCGCACCACGCCGACATGGCCTTTGTCATGGCGGCGCAGAACGGTGTGCGGGCGCATCACTGGACCTTCGGCGACATGCCGCCGCAAAGCGGCCTGACAGGGGCGGACGTCAAGGCGATCATCGCCTATGTCCGCGCCGTGCAACGCGCCAGCGGGATCAGGTGAGAGGGGCGGGTGCCGTGCCGGTCCGATGACGCATATGTCACCTGACGCAGGCATGGCGCCGCGCTATGCTGGTGCCAGGCGCCGCCATGGCTTTTGCGACCATGCCCGCGACCGGCGGTCATGCCGCGCATATGGCCGCCCATGCCGCGGCCACCCCGGCCCAGCCGGGTGAGCCCTGCCGCGTCCATTGCGCCGGTGTCCCGCTGACGCCGGACCTTGCTGCCCTTGCCGCGCAGGTGATCAGGCGGGTGACCCGCCTTCATACCAACGCGGGCGAGGTCGATGCGCCCTCGCTCTGGCCGCTGCCGCTGGGGCATCCGCCGCGCCGCTGATCTCCACTCCTATCGACCCTTGTCGACCCTTTCCTATCGGAGATCGAAATGACCCAGTTGACCCGTCGCGGCTTCCTTGCCGCCTCTGCGGCCGGTGCCGCATCTATCCTTCTGCCTGCCACCGCGCGCGCCGCCGTGGCCGGACCCGCCGCGCTGCGGGCCACCACCCGCGTGATCGAGGTGAACGGCAAGGCCGCCACCGTCATGGGGCTGCTAAATGCCCAGGGCGGGCTTGGCCTGACGCTCGACCCCGGTTCGCGGTTCCGGGCCGAGTTGACCAATACGCTCGATATCGAGACCATCGTGCATTGGCATGGCCAGATCCCGCCCAACGCGCAGGACGGGGTGCCGAACACCAACCCGATGCTGAGACCGGGCGAGACCCGCACCTATGATTATGCCGCGCGCCCCGGCACCTTCTGGATGCACAGCCATATCCCGGAACAGGAAATCGGGCTGCTCGCCGCGCCGCTGATTGTGCGCAGCGATGCGGATCTGCGCGCCGATCGGCAAGAGGTGGTGATGTTCCTGCACGATTTCGCCTTCCGCACGCCGGAGGAGGTGCTGGCCGAGGTCACGGGCGGCATGGCGATGGATCATGGCGCGATGGATCATGCGGCACCTGCGGAAGACGGCATGATGGGGGAGATGCCGGGCATGACGATGGGCATGACGCACGACATGGGCGACATGGCCATGGACCTGAACGACTTCGACTTCGACGCCTACCTTGCCAATGACCGCGCGCTGGACGACCCCGAGGTGATCGCGGTCGAAAGGGGCGGGCGCGTGCGGCTGCGGGTCATCAACGGCGCCTCGATGACCGCGTTCTGGATCGACCTTGGCGCGCAGACCGGGCGGCTGGTCGCGGTCGATGGCGAACCCGTCCTGCCGCTTGAGGGGCGCCGCTTTCCCGCCGCCCCGGCGCAGCGGCTCGACATCGAGATCGACCTGCCCCCGGACGGTGCCGCGCTGCCCGTCCTCGCGCTGCGCGAGGGCGCGCGGGAGCGGACAGGGATCATCCTCGCCCCCCAGGGCGCCGACGTGCCGCGTCTTTCACCGCTGTCGGAGGCCGAGCACCCGCCGGTGTCGGGCGACATGACGCTGGAACTGGCCCTTCGTGCCGCCACGCCCTTGCCCGAACGCCCCTTGGACAACGGGCAGATGGTGATGCTGATGGGGGCGATGCAGCCCTATCTCTGGACCATCAACGGCCAAACCTGGGACAACCGTGTTCCGGTCGCGGCGCGGCGCGGTGAACGGGTGGAGCTGATGTTCCACAACATGTCGATGATGGCGCACCCGATGCATCTGCACGGCCATGTCTTTCAGGTCGTTGCCATCAACGGCAGCCGTTTTGCCGGCGCGCTGCGCGATACGGTGCTGGTGCCGCCGATGGCCAGTGTCACCATCGCCCTTGACGCAGGTGAAGCCGCGCCCTGGATGCTCCATTGTCACCATATGGGCCATCTGGCGACGGGGA
>DAIOXI010000260.1:0-310 GCA_036758045.1 Albidovulum sp. | reverse complement strand
GTGGCGTGGGGGGGGCTGGGTGGTGGGGGGGGGGGGGGGCGGGCGCACCGCCCCCTGATCCCTATGCAGCGGGTGGCGCCTGTCCGACGGCGTCCGTTGCCCAGCCCCGGGCCAGGGCGCCCAGACCGTTCCGCGTCGGGTTGAGCCTGGCCAGCGCAAGGCCAAGCCGGGCGGCGGCCAGCGTCGCGCCAAGATCGGCCTTGCCCTGACCGGCAATGTCGAAGGCGGTGCCATGGGCCGGGGTTACGATGGGAAAGCCATAGCCCGCGATCAGGGTCACGCCCCGGTCGAAGCCCATCAGCTTCATCGC
>DAIOXI010000259.1:0-3167 GCA_036758045.1 Albidovulum sp. | reverse complement strand
AGCATCTCGGTGCAGTCGAAGGTCAATTACGTGACCGACCACTTGCCGAAGAGGATGCGGTCGCCGGCCTTGACCGACGGCGCGATCAGCTCGCCGGAATCCTTCCGCGCGCCTTCGCCGACCGCGACGACTTCACCCTCGGCGGGCTTTTCCTTGGCGCTGTCGGGGATGATCAGACCGCCCTTGGTCTTTTCGTCGCTTTCCACGCGCTTGACCAGCACGCGGTCATGAAGCGGTTTGAATGCCATCTGGTTCACTCCCATGGGTATCCAGTTCAACTCTCGTTAGCACTCACCGGCGGCGAGTGCTAACGGAGGGTAGTTAGGGGGCGGGCAGAGTCGTGTCAACACCCCTGCCGCCACAAAATCGCCCTTCCCGCGCCTTGGCGGCAGACGGCAGAGGGGGCAGAAAGGGCAAGCGTTCCGGCTGCCGGTGGAGGATGTCATGCTGAACAAGATCGCGGTTGCCCTTCTGTGGCTGTGGCCCGCCCTGCCGGGCATGGCCGCCTGCACCGGACAGGACATCGTGCCGGGTCTACCCGCCGGGGACCGCGCGACGCTCGAAGCGCAGATCGAGGCGACGCCCTTCGGGCGCGGCAATGCCTGGCGCGCGACGCGCGGCACCGCCGTGGTGGATATCGTCGGCACCTACCATTTCGACGACCCGCGCCATGACGAGGTGATGGCCGTCCTGCGCCCGCGGATCGACACCGCCGCCGCCGTGCTGGTCGAGGCCGGGCCGAGCGAGATGGACAAGCTGAAATCCGACATGCTGACCAAGCCGGAACTGATGTTCGTGATGAAGGGCGCCACCCTGCCCGAACTGATGCCCGAGAAGGACTGGCAAGACCTGTCGGGCGCGCTGGCCAAGCGCGGGATGCCCGCGATCTTCGCCGCCAAGCTTCAGCCATGGTATGCGACCATGCTTCTGGCCGCGCCGCCCTGCATGATGCCGGACCTGGAAACCGGCGAAGCGAATGGTCTTGACACCCGCATCATCGCCCGCGCGCTGGACCGCCAGATCCCGATCCTTGCGCTTGAACCCCATGACGCCGCCTTCGAACGGTTCCGCGCCATGGCACCCGAGGTGCAGGTCGAGATGCTGCGCATGTCGCTGATGATGGACGACGATGCCGAGGATATGCTTGCCACCTTGTCGCGCGCCTATTTCGACGAGGACGCGCGGCTGGTCTGGGTGCTGGGCCGGATGATGGCGGAAAAGGCCCACGGCCTCAGCCGCGCTCAGGTTGACCGGGTCTATGCGATGATGGAGGACACGCTGATGATCCGGCGCAACGAAAGCTGGATCCCGGTGATCGAGGAGGCGACCAAGCGGGGCCGCCTGTTCGTGGCCTTCGGCGCGCTGCACCTGTCGGGCGAAAAGGGCGTGCTGGCGCTCTTGCGCGACCGGGGCTTTCGCGTCGAACCGATGCCCTTCCGCTGACCGGGCCGGTCGGCGAGGTTTGCGCGCCGCGGCGTGGTGACAATCCCCGACGCTCTGCTTATAAGGCCCGCGACCTCAATTCGTTCAGCGGAACCCTGACCCATGATCAAAGTCTTTGGCCACAAATCCCCCGACACCGATTCCACCGGCTCGCCCATCATCTGGGCCTGGTACCTGACCGAGCATCGCAAGCAGCCGGCCGAGGCGAAGCTCTTGGGCGAACAGAACACCGAAGCGGCCTTCGTCCTGAAGAAATGGGGCCTGCCCAAGCCCGAGATCAATTACGGCATCGCGGCGGGCGAAAAGGTCGTTATCGTAGACACCAACAACCCGGCCGAACTGCCCGAGGGCATCAACGGCGCCGACATCATCCAGATCATCGACCACCACAAGCTGACCGGCGGGCTCGAGACCAAGGGGCCGATCGACATCACCATCAAGCCGCTGGCCTGCACCGCCACCATCATGCACAACCTGATGGGCGAGAACGCCGCCAAGATGCCGCGCGGGATCAAGGGCGCGATGCTGTCCTGCATCCTGTCGGACACGCTGGAATTCCGCTCCCCCACCACGACCGAACAGGACAAGGCGCTGGCACTTGAACTGGCTGCCGATCTCGGCATCGACATCCCGGCCTATGCCGCCGAGATGTTCGAGGCGAAATCGGATGTGGGCGCGTTTTCCGACGCGGAACTGCTGCGGATGGATTCGAAGGAATACAACGTCGCGGGCAAGGAACTGCGCGTCTCGGTTCTGGAAACCACCGCGCCGAAGATGATCCTTGACCGCAAGGAGAGCCTGATGAAGTCCATGGAGGCCGTGGCGAAGGAAGACGGCGCCGATCAGGTGCTGTTGTTCGTGATCGACATCCTGAAGGAAGAGGCGACGCTTCTGGTGCCGAACGATCTGGTCAAGAAACTGGCCGAGGCGTCCTTTGGAGCGACCGTCACCGGCGACACCGTCGTCCTGCCGGGCGTGATGAGCCGCAAGAAGCAGATCATCCCGTCGCTGAAGCTCTGATCCGGCGCTGCCGCTTCCCGCAAGGCGCCTTCGGGCGCCTTTGCTTTTTTCCGACCGCACGAGGCCAACGATGACCCGGATCGTTTCATCCCTTGCCGAAATTTCGGCCCGGTACGACACGCTTTATTGCGACCTCTGGGGCTGCCTCCATAACGGACGGGCGCCCTACCCCGCGGCCGTCGCCGCGCTTCAGGCGTTTCGGGGCAAGGGAGGCCGGGTCGTGCTGCTGACCAACGCGCCACGACCGCAGGCGGATGTGCGGGCGCAGCTTGACCGGCTGGGCGTGCCGCAGGACGCCTGGGACCTGATCGCCTCTTCCGGCGATGCAGCGCAGGCGGGGCTATTCGGCGGTATGGTCGGGCGGCTTGTCTATCACCTTGGCCCGGCGAAGGATGACGGCTTCTTCACCGACATTCCGGCAGAATTCGCCGATGCCCCCGCGATCACGCGCGTGCCTTTGGAAGAAGCCGAGGGCATCGTCTGCACCGGCCCCTTCGACGATCTGACGGAGACGCCCGAGGATTACCGGGCGACCTTCCTTTACGCCAAGGCAAAGGGGCTGAAACTCCTTTGCACCAACCCCGATCTGGTCGTCGATTACGGCGACCGCCGGATCTATTGCGCGGGCGCGCTGGCCGCACTTTACGACGAGATGGGCGGCGAGAGCCTGTATTTCGGCAAGCCGCATCCGCCGATCTACGACC
>DAIOXI010000258.1:0-3171 GCA_036758045.1 Albidovulum sp. | reverse complement strand
TCCTGGCCGAGATCGAGACCGACAAGGCGACGATGGAATTCGAGGCGGTCGATGAGGGGATCGTTGGCAAGATCCTCGTGGCCGAGGGGACCGAGGGAGTGAAGGTCAACACCCCCATCGCGGTTCTGGTCGAGGAGGGCGAAAGCGCCGATGCGGCCCCCGCACCCAAGGCCGAAGCGGCGGCGGCCCCTGCCCCGGCCGAGGCCAAGTCCGCCCCGGCCGACGCCCCGGCGGCGCCGAAGGTGGACGCATCGCCAGACTGGCCCGAAGGCACGGCGATGAAGACCATGACCGTGCGCGAGGCGCTGCGCGAGGCGATGGAAGAAGAGATGGGGCGCGACGCCAACGTCTATCTCATGGGCGAGGAGGTGGGCGAATATCAGGGCGCCTACAAGATTTCCCAGGGGCTTCTGGACAAATACGGCCCGAAGCGCGTCATCGACACGCCGATCACCGAACATGGGTTCGCGGGGATCGCCGTCGGCTCCGCCTTCGGCGGCCTGCGCCCGATCGTGGAATTCATGACCTTCAACTTCGCCATGCAGGCCATCGACCAGATCATCAACTCCGCCGCCAAGACGCTTTACATGTCGGGCGGGCAGATGGGCTGTCCCATCGTCTTCCGTGGCCCGAACGGCGCCGCCGCCCGCGTGGCCGCCCAACACAGCCAGGACTACGCCGCCTGGTACGCGCAGATCCCCGGCCTGAAGGTGGTGCAGCCCTATTCGGCCGCTGATGCCAAGGGGCTGCTCAAGACCGCGATCCGCGATGCGAACCCGGTGATCTTCCTGGAAAACGAGATCCTCTATGGCCGGTCCTTCGACGTGCCGGATATGGAGGATTTCACCATCCCCTTCGGCAAGGCGAAGATCTGGCGCGAGGGGACGGACGTGACGCTGGTCAGCTTCGGCATCGGGATGAGCCATACGCTCGAGGCCGCCGACAAGCTGGCCGCGGACGGCATCAGCGCCGAGGTCATCGACCTGCGGACGCTGCGCCCGATGGACACGGCGACGGTCATCAGTTCCGTCATGAAGACCAACCGCTGCGTGACGGTCGAGGAAGGCTTCCCGGTCTGTTCGATCGGCAACCACATATCGGCGGTGCTGATGGAACAGGCCTTCGACTATCTCGATGCGCCGGTCATCAACTGCACCGGCAAGGACGTGCCGATGCCCTATGCCGCGAACCTTGAGAAGCACGCGCTCATCACCTCGGACGAGGTCGTCGCCGCGGTCAGGAAAGTCACCTACAGGTAAGGGAGAGAGATCATGGCAACCGAAGTTTTGATGCCCGCCCTCTCCCCCACGATGGAGGAAGGCACGCTGGCCAAATGGCTGGTCAAGGAAGGCGATGCGGTCAGGTCCGGCGACATCCTGGCCGAGATCGAGACCGACAAGGCGACGATGGAATTCGAGGCGGTCGATGAAGGTATCGTCGGCAAGATCCTGATCGCCGAGGGGACGGCGGGCGTTAAGGTGAACACGCCCATCGCCGTGCTGGTCGAAGAGGGCGAAAGCGCCGATGCGGCACCCGCCCCCAAGGCAGCGGTGCCCGCGCCCGCCATTGCAGAGGCAGCCCCTGCGGCGACCGCCCCCGCCACCCCGGCTCCGGCGGCACCGAAATCCGGCGGCAAGCGCGTGATCGCCTCGCCTCTCGCCCGGCGGTTGGCGAAGGAACAGGGGATCGACCTCGCCGCGCTGACCGGCTCCGGCCCGCATGGCCGGATCATCAAGGCGGATGTGGAGGCGGCGGCCAAGGCCGGTGTGGCCAAACCCGCTGCGCCCCCGTCGGCGGCACCTGCCCCGGCAGCAGCCGCGATGCCCTCCGGCCCGTCGGCCAGCACCGTGGCGAAGATGTATGAAGGGCGCGAGTATGAAGAGGTGGCCCTCGACGGCATGCGCAAGACCATCGCCGCGCGACTGACAGAGGCCAAGCAGACGATCCCGCATTTCTACCTGCGCCGCGACGTACAGCTTGACAACCTGATGAAGTTCCGCAGCCAGTTGAACGCCCAGCTTGAGGCGCGCGGTGTGAAGCTCTCCGTCAACGACTTCATCATCAAGGCCTGCGCGCTCGCGCTTCAGGACGTGCCGGACGCAAACGCCGTCTGGGCCGGGGACCGGATCCTGAAGCTGAAGCCTTCCGACGTCGCCGTCGCCGTCGCGATCGAGGGCGGGCTTTTCACGCCGGTCCTGAAGGATGCGGAGAAAAAGACGCTTTCGGCGCTGTCGGCCGAGATGAAGGACCTCGCCGCCCGCGCCCGGAACCGCAAGCTTGCGCCACATGAATATCAGGGCGGCAGCTTCGCGATTTCGAACCTCGGCATGTTCGGCATCGACAATTTCGATGCCGTCATCAACCCGCCGCATGGGGCGATCCTGGCCGTCGGCGCGGGGGTGAAAAAGCCGGTGGTGAAGGCGGATGGCGAAATCGGGGTCGCGACGGTGATGTCGATGACGCTCTCGGTGGATCACCGCGTCATCGACGGCGCGCTTGGCGCCGAGGTGCTGAAGGCCATCGTCGACTATCTGGAAAACCCGATGGCGATGCTGGCCTGAGGGGCACGGCGCGACCACGAAAAAAGGGCCGGGCAGCTATGCCCGGCCCTTGTCGTTCAAACCCCGTGAAGGTCAGCTTTCGCGGTCGATCAACTGATCCATGATCAGCGCCGGCTGGTCGCAGCCCGCGTCCCCGATCACCTTGGCCGGCACGCCCGCGACCGTCTTGCAGCAGGGCACGTCATGCAGCACGACGGACCCGGCGGCGATGCGTGACCGGTCGCCGACATGGATATTGCCCAGCACCTTGGCCCCGGCCCCGATCAGCACGCCATCGCCGATCTTCGGATGCCGGTCGCCATCCTCCTTCCCGGTCCCGCCCAGCGTCACCGAATGCAGCATGGAGACATTGTCCCCCACGACCGCCGTTTCCCCGATGACGATGGAATGGGCATGGTCGATCATGATCCCCTTGCCGATCACCGCGCCGGGATGAATATCGACGCCAAAGGCCTCGCTCACCCGCATCTGCACGAAATAGGCAAGGTCACGCCGCCCCTGCCCCCACAGCCAATGGCCGATCCGGTAGGCCTGAACCGCCTGATAGCCCTTGAAGTACAAAAGCGGCTGCATGAAGCGATGGCAGGCCGGGTCGCGGTCATAGACGGCA
>DAIOXI010000257.1:1425-3219 GCA_036758045.1 Albidovulum sp. | reverse complement strand
GCGCGGCGGCTCATGTCATCGGGGATGCCGGGGCCGCGCTGGTCATCGCAGATCCGCGCATGGTGTTTGAGCTGCGCGAACTTGTCCCCGACACCGCAATCATCGCGCTGCCGGGTACTGCGTTGGGGAGCTTGCTGAAGGCGTCGCCTCTCCCGTCCTTCTATCCGACCCGCAGCAGCGATCTGGTCTGGCTTTTCAATACGTCGGGCACGACAGGGAAGCCCAATGGCGTCACGCTTGAGGCGCGCAATTTCGAGGCCATGATACTGTCTTACTGTCTTACTGTATTACCTCTCCATCGCCTTGCGCACGGTGATGCAACTGGTCGTGAAGCTTTCGGCCAGCTCCGAGTCGCTGGGGACCGGGACATCCTGCGGATCGTGATCGTTCACGATCCGCTCTCGCATTGCCGCAGAGATTCGGTGATAGGGGGGGGTGGGTGAACTCATCGCGATCAAGCCGGGTGAGTTTTCATGAGATGGCGGACCATGGTGCTGCGCCCCTGCCGTGATCGCGTCGCCACGCTGCGGAATACCAGTCATTTCCATGCTCCGCCTACTTTTCCAGCAGCCCGGGTTTCGCCGGGGCAGGGGCGGTCGGCGACGATATGATGTCATGTATTCATGTATTTTCATGGCGCCAGGATGCGCGACAAGCGCCCGCATGCGTGAGCCGGGATCGAGGCCGGGCTGTGCGGGTTCATAGCCCTGCATATGCGGGCGGTCGCCCCCCTCGGTACGCAGCGTTGCACGCAGAAGGGCGCCGCGACGGTTCGGACAGGTCTGCCCGCCGCCCGCTCAGCCCCTGAGCGTTCCGCCCGTGGCCTTCGCGACCTTCTCGACGATCTTCGCGCTGACCGCCTCGATCTCCTCGTCGGTGAGGGTCTTGTCGCGCGGTTGCAGGCGCACGGTGATGGCGAGGGATTTCTTGCCCGCCCCCATCTGCGCCTCGGCCTTGTCGCCGGTGAACTGGTCGAAGACGGCGACGCTGTCGATCAGTGCCTTGTCGGCACCCAGCGCGGCGTTGACCAGCGTCAGCGCCTCTACCCCCTTGTCGACGACAAAGGCGAAATCGCGGTCGACCGCCTGAAGGTCGGACCGGCCAAGCGCGGGGCGCGTCGCGGTTTTGGTCTTCGGGAAGGGGACGGCCTCGATCGCCACGGTGAAGGCGACTGCCGGGCCCTTGACGTCAAGCGCCTTCAGGACCTTCGGATGCACCTCGCCGAAGGTCGCCAGCGCGTTGGGGCCAAGGCCCATCACGCCGGACCGGCCGGGATGCCACCAGCCTTGCGCCTTGCGGCTGATCTGCACCTTCTGGGGCGCGCCGATGGCGGCCAGAACCGCCTCGGCATCGGCCTTGGCGTCGTAAAGGTCCGCAACCCTGCGGGAGCCATAGGGGTCGCGCGGCGCGGTCGCGCCGACCAGAAGGCCGGTCGCCTGCAAGGCCTGCTCCCCCGGCTCCCCGCCCGAGAAGACCGGGCCAACCTCGAACAGCGCCATGTCCATGAAGCCGCGCGCCTGATTGCGGGCGGCGGCCTGCAAGAGGCCGGGCAGCAGGTCGGGGCGCATATGCGTCATCTCCGAGGAAATCGGGTTTTCCAGCCGCGTCGCTTCCGAGCCGCCGCCGAACAGCTCCGCCGCGCTACCGTCGATGAAGGAATAGGTCACGCATTCGTTGTAGCCAAGCGCGGCCAGCGTCCGCCGCGCTGCCTTCTCGCGCATCTGCATCGGCGTCAGGATCGGCTTCGGCACGCCCGGCTTCGCGCGGCGCAGCGGCTTGCCTTCAAGTTTCGTC
>DAIOXI010000257.1:0-1415 GCA_036758045.1 Albidovulum sp. | reverse complement strand
CGCGATCCGCGCCACCTCCTCCACCAGATCGGCCTCGCCCAGCACGTCGGGCCGCCAGGAGGGCGGCGTGGCCATGTCGCCTTTCAGGGTGAAGCCCAGCGCCTCGAGCGTGGCGCGCTGGTCGCCCTCGGGAATGTCCATGCCGACGAGGCGGACCACTTTCTTCGGGTCGAGGCGATAGGCGCGGTCGGAAAGCGCCGGGGCGCCGGCCTCGACGATATGGGATGCCTCCCCCCCGCAGAGGTCGAGGATCAGCTTCGTGGCCAGTTCCATCCCGTCGCGGGTAAAGGCCGGGTCGATGCCGCGTTCGAAGCGATAGCGCGCGTCGGAATGGATCCTTAGCCGCCGCCCGGTCGCCGCCGTGGTGATCGGGTCGAAATACGCGGATTCGACGAAGACGTTGACGGTGTCCTCGGTCACGCCCGACACCTCGCCGCCCATGACGCCACCCAGCGCCTCGGGCGCCTGATCATCGGCGATGACGGTGATCCCCGGCCCCAGCGCATAGGTCTTGACGTCCAGCGCCAGAAGCGTTTCCCCCTCACGCGCCTGACGGGCGGTGATGTTGCCATGGACCTTGTCGGCGTCGAAGACGTGCAGCGGGCGGTTCAGGTCGAAGGTGAAGAGGTTGGTGATGTCCACAAGCGCCGAGATGGGCCTGAGGCCGATCGCCTTCAGCCGTTCCTGCAACCAGACCGGGGAGGGGCCGTTCTTCACCCCGCGAAGGTAGCGGCCGACGAAATGCGGGCAGGCCTTGTCCTTCACGTCATCGGCCAGCGTCACGGTGATCGGGCTGTCAAAGCCGCCCTTGACCGGCTCCACCGCCAGCGGTTTCAGCCTGCCAAGGCCGCGCGCCGCGAGGTCGCGGGCGATGCCGCGCACACCGAGCGCATCGGGGCGGTTCGGCGTGATCTTGATGTAGATCATCGGATCGACCGCGCCGGGCCGGTTCTGCGCCAGCCAGTCCACGAACTTCTCGCCAACCTCGCCCGAGGGCAGTTCGATGATGCCGTCATGTTCGTCGGAAAGCTCCAGCTCGCGTTCCGAGGCCATCATGCCGTGGCTCTCGACGCCCCGGATCTTGCCGACGCCAAGGGTGACGTCGATGCCGGGGACATAATCGCCCGGCTTGCAGAGGACGACCGTGATCCCCGCCCGCGCGTTCGGCGCGCCGCAGACGATCTGCTTTTCGCCCTCATCCGTCATGACGCGGCAGACCCGCAGCCGGTCGGCATCGGGGTGCTGGGTCGCCTCTAGCACCTTGGCGAGCGTGAAGGGTTTCAGCTTCGCCGCACGGTCCTGCACCTCCTCGACCTCAAGGCCAAGGTCGGTCAGGGCATAGAGGATCTCGTCGAGCGTGGCCTCGGTTTCGAGATGGTCTTTCAGCCAGGAGAGGGTGAATTTCATTGTGTCAT
>DAIOXI010000256.1:0-3264 GCA_036758045.1 Albidovulum sp. | reverse complement strand
CCCGCTGCCCCGGCCGCCCCGCTGTTGCCCGTCCCCGCGAAGCCCCGGCAGCCGCAACCGCCTCCTCCACCGCCGATTGCCGCGCCAGCGGATCGTCCGACAGCACCAGATCGACCGCCTCAAGCCGCTTGACCTCATCCCTGATCCGCGCGGCCTCCTCGAACTCCAGGTTCTCCGCCGCTTTCCGCATCTGCACCCGCAGCGCGTCCAGATGGGCCTCAAGGTTGGCGCCGTGCATGGGTTTGTCGACCCTGGCCGTCACGCGGCTCATGTCGACGTCGCCCTTGTAGAGACCGGCCAGAATGTCCTCGACATTCTTCTTCACCGTCGCGGGGGTGATGCCATGGGCCTCGTTATAGGCGATCTGCTTTTCCCGCCGCAGGCTGGTCTCGGCCAGCGCGCGTTCCATCGAGCCAGTGATGTGGGCGGCATACATGATGACGCGGCCCTCGGCGTTCCGCGCCGCCCGCCCGATGGTCTGGATCAGCGAGGTCTCGGACCGCAGGAACCCCTCCTTGTCGGCGTCGAGGATCGCCACCAGCCCGCATTCGGGAATATCCAGCCCCTCACGCAGAAGGTTGATGCCGACCAGCGCGTCGAAGGCGCCGAGCCGCAGATCGCGCAGGATCTCGATCCGCTCGATCGTGTCGATGTCGGAGTGCATGTAGCGGACGCGTATGCCCTGTTCGTGCATGTATTCGGTCAGATCCTCGGCCATGCGCTTGGTCAACGTGGTGACGAGCGTGCGGAAGCCCCTGGCGGCGACCTTGCGGACCTCATCCAGCAGGTCGTCCACCTGCATCTCCACGGGTCTGATTTCGACCTGCGGATCAAGAAGGCCGGTCGGGCGAATGACCTGTTCGGTAAAGACGCCGCCGGTCTGTTCCAGTTCCCACGCGGCGGGTGTCGCAGAGACGAAAACCGACTGCGGGCGCATCGCGTCCCATTCCTCGAACTTCAGGGGGCGGTTGTCCATGCAGGAGGGCAGGCGGAAGCCGTGTTCGGCGAGCGTGAACTTGCGCCGGTAGTCACCGCGATACATGCCGCCGATCTGCGGCACGGTGACGTGGCTCTCGTCGGCAAAGACGATGGCGTGATCGGGGATGAACTCGAAGAGCGTCGGCGGCGGTTCGCCCGGCGCGCGGCCTGTCAGGTAACGCGAATAATTCTCGATCCCGTTGCAGACGCCGGTCGCCTCCAGCATCTCAAGATCGAAATTGGTGCGCTGTTCCAGCCGCTGCGCTTCCAGAAGCTTGCCTTCCTCCTGCAATTGCTTAAGCCGCTGGGCAAGTTCCTTCCTGATACCGACGATGGCCTGCTGCATCGTCGGGCGCGGGGTGACGTAGTGGGAGTTTGCGTAAATTCTGATCTTCTCGAATGTATCGGTTTTATGGCCGGTTAGAGGATCGAATTCCGTGATCGCTTCCAGCTCCTCGCCGAAAAAGCTGAACTTCCACGCCCGGTCCTCAAGGTGCGCGGGCCAAAGGTCGACGGTATCGCCCTTCACCCGGAACGCACCCCTTTGAAAGGCGGCGTCGGCGCGGCGGTATTGCTGCGCGACAAGATCGGCGATGAACTTGCGCTGGTCATAGAGAGAACCGACCGCCATGTCCTGCGTCATCGCCGAATAGGTCTCGACCGAGCCGATGCCATAAATGCAGGAGACGGAAGCCACGATGATCACGTCGTCGCGTTCCAGAAGCGCACGGGTGGCCGAGTGGCGCATCCGGTCGATCTGTTCGTTGATCTGGGATTCCTTCTCGATATAGGTGTCGGTTCGGGCGACATAGGCCTCGGGCTGGTAGTAATCGTAGTAGGACACGAAATACTCGACCGCGTTGTCGGGGAAGAAGCCCTTGAACTCCCCGTAAAGCTGGGCTGCCAGCGTCTTGTTGGGGGCAAGGATGATCGCCGGGCGCTGCGTTTCCTCGATCACCTTGGCCATGGTGAAGGTCTTGCCGGTGCCGGTCGCGCCCAGAAGGACCTGATCGCGTTCGCCCGTCTTCACGCCCGCCGACAGTTCCGCGATGGCGGTCGGCTGGTCGCCGGCCGGGGCAAAGTCGGTCTTCATCACGAAGCGCCGCCCGCCTTCGAGCTTCGGCCGGGTCAGAACCTCGGGGCGGTGCATTGGCATGTTGGTGTTGTTATGGGGCATGGCGACTCCTTCACCGCCAGATTTGATCTGTTTTTGTTCCTGTTCAACCCCGCCCGTGCCGTTCCGTCGCGCGCCTGCGGTGGTCTGCAGCAAGAGCCCGCAATCGAAATACAACTTTTGGTTGAATTGCGGTGAATCCCCGGATAGACATAAGGGGCGCACCGCGCCTGACTGCCGGCCATGGCACCCACCCAGCCACCACCCCCCCACCCACGCTCCCGAGCGGGCCGGCAGTCAGACCAGCTCCAAGGAACATCACGTCGCGGCCAAACCACTTGCACGCGAAGGCTTTCTCCCCGATAAGAACGGGCGGATTTATTGGAGATTTCCCATGCGCGCGCGCATCTATCAGCCCGCCAAGACGGCAATGCAATCCGGCACCGCGAAGACCCGGCAATGGGTTCTTGACTTCGCACCGGCCTCCGCGCGGGCGATCGACCCGCTGATGGGCTGGACCAGTTCCGGCGATACGCAAAGCCAGGTGCGGCTGCGCTTCGAAAGCCGTGAGGCGGCCGAGGACTACGCGCGCGAGAACGGGATCGACTACACGCTGGTCGAGCCCCATAGCCGCAAACCGAACGTCCGCGCCCGCGGCTATGGTGAGAACTTCGCCACCGACCGCCGCGCGCCCTGGACGCACTGAGCGGGGCTGAAGGCCCCCATTTTCATCATCCACGACTTCAGGACCTTATCATGTTTGACAGGTATATTTTCGCCGCCGGTCTGGCGCTTGCTGTCGGGCCGGTCTGGGCCGCCCCCGCGACGCAGGAGGGCGCCGACCACCTCAAGAGCGTTTTCGAAGCCTATCTTGGCCAGACCGAGGGCGTCGTCACCGTCACCCCGAACGGCGATGTCTATGACCTCAGCCTTGACCCCGCCAACCTGATCGCCAAGACGCCTGAGGGCGGCAAGGGTGCGACGGTGTCGGCGGTGGAGTTTCAGGTCGCCGACCTCGGCGGCGGCAAATGGCGGGTCAGCCAGGAGGGGCCGGCCGATTTCAACATGCTGGTTCCCGGCATGCTCGACCTGCGGATTTCGGCGGAAGATTACAACTGGAGCGGCGTCTTCGACGAAAGCCTCAAGGCGTTCGAGACCAGCGCAGGCAAGGC
>DAIOXI010000255.1:417-3288 GCA_036758045.1 Albidovulum sp. | reverse complement strand
GGCGCAGGCGCTGGCCTATGAGCGCGCGAATATCCCTAGCCTGACCGGGTTCTTGGCCTGGTTAGACACGGATAACGTCGATGTAAAGCGCCGCCCGGACTCCGCTCGTCGCGCGATCCGGGTGATGACGGTCCATGGCGCGAAGGGGCTTGAGGCGCCGATCGTCATCCTGCCCGACACCGCCGAGCGGCGCGATGAGATCCGGGCGGAGGTGTTGATCCGCGACGGTGCGGCGGTCTGGAAAACACCGTCCGACGAAAGCCCGGCGCAGATGACCGCGCTTTACGATGAGGTGAAGAGGCGCCAGCGCGAAGAACGGATGCGGCTTCTCTACGTCGCGATGACGCGGGCAGAGCGCTGGCTGATCGTCTGTGGCGCGGGGGGGCCGTCATCGCAAGGCGACAGCTGGTACGACCTAGTGCCCGACGGGCTGGAAAAAGCCGGGGCCGGGGATGTCAGCCCGCCTGCGTTCGATGGCGGTCCGGTGCGGCGCCATGAAAGCGGTATCTGGCCCGAGGGGGCCGTGGCCGACCGGGTCGCGTCGGAGGCGGCAACCGTCACCCTGCCCGATTGGGTCCGCACTCGTGGCCCCCCCCGCCCCCCCGCCCGCGCCAGAAAAACCCCTTTCCCCCTCGCAGCTTGGCGGCGCCAAGGCCATCGGGGGGGAGGAGGGTGACGATCCCGACCGCGCCATGCTGCGCGGGACGGTGTTGCACCGGCTTCTTGAGGTCTTGCCCGGCTGGCCCGAGGCAGATGCGGACGCGCTGCTGGCCGCGATCCGGCGCGAAAGCGAGGAGAGGGCGACGGTCACGCTGGGCGAGGGGGAGTATGGCGATCTTCTTGCCTCTGCCCGCGCGATTCTGGCGGGGCCGGGTCTGACCGCACCCGATGGAGAGGCGCTCCTTGAGGTCGAGGTCAGCGGCGCGCTGCCAGAGCTTGGCGGCCGCATGGTTCACGGCAGCATCGACCGGCTGATCGTGGAGGATACCCGTGTCCTTGCCATCGACTACAAGTCGAACGCGACGGTCCCCGACCGGCCGGAAGAGGTGCCGGAGGGAATATTGCGGCAGATGGGCGCCTATGCGGCCCTTCTAGCCCAGATCTACCCCGGCCGCCGGATCGAAACCGCGATCCTCTGGACCGCCAACGGCACGCTGATGGCACTTCCGACCGATATGGTGCGGGCGGCTCTTGCCGCAACCCCCATCCCTTGACGTTCCGGGGCCGCGCTCCTACGTTCCGGTCAACCCTTTCCTATGGAGATCTCCCATGTCCACCGTCGCCGTCACCGACGCCACTTTCGACGCCGAAGTCCGCAACTCTGAAATCCCCGTCGTGGTCGATTTCTGGGCCGAATGGTGCGGCCCCTGCAAGCAGATCGGCCCCGCGCTGGAAGAGCTGTCGTCCGAGCTTGCCGGCAAGGTGAAGATCGCCAAGGTCAACGTGGACGAAAACCCCGACCTTCCGGCGCAGTTCGGCGTGCGCGGCATTCCGGCGCTGTTCATGTTCAAGGACGGGCAGGTGGTGTCGAACAAGGTCGGCGCCGCGCCCAAGGCCGCGCTTCAGAACTGGATCGAATCGTCGATCTGACCGGCCGCACGCCGGGGAATTGGGGGCGCCTTCGGGCGCCCTTTTTCTTGCAAGGTTGCGGGCGCCGGGAAGCGCCGCCATATAGAACCGGAGAAAACGGAGGCAGGATATGGCGGACGATACGTTCCCCGGCTGGCATGGCACCACGATCATCGGCGTGCGGCGCGGCGGTGAGGTGGTGGTCGCGGGCGACGGGCAGGTCAGCCTTGGGCAGACCGTCATCAAGGGAACCGCGCGCAAGGTGCGCCGGATCAGTCCGGGCGGGCGCGATGTCGTTGTCGGCTTTGCCGGATCGACCGCCGATGCCTTCACCCTGCTGGAGCGGCTTGAGAAAAAGCTTGAGGCCGCACCGGGGCAGCTTGTGCGCGCCTGTGTCGAGCTTGCGAAGGACTGGCGCACCGACAAGTATCTGCAAAAGCTTGAGGCGATGCTGATCGTCACCGACGGCACCACGCTTCTGGTCGTGACCGGCGCGGGCGACGTGCTTGAGCCGGAGCATGACGTGGCCGCCATCGGCTCGGGCGGGAACTTTGCCCTGTCGGCGGCGCGCGGGCTGATGGAAACGGACCTGTCGGCCGAGGACATCGCGCGCAAGGCGATGGCGATTGCGGCCGATATCTGCGTCTACACCAATGGCAACCTGACGGTGGAAACCATCAAGGCCTGACCGGCCCGGCCCGCCTTTTACGGAGACCACATGACCAATCTCACCCCCCGCGAGATCGTATCGGAGCTTGACCGCTTCATCATCGGGCAGTCGGACGCCAAGCGCGCGGTCGCCGTCGCGCTGCGCAACCGCTGGCGGCGCAAGCAGCTTGCCGATGACATTCGCGATGAGGTCTATCCGAAGAACATCCTGATGATCGGCCCCACCGGCGTCGGCAAGACGGAAATTTCCCGGCGTCTGGCAAAGCTGGCCCGCGCGCCGTTCATCAAGGTGGAAGCGACGAAATTCACCGAGGTCGGCTATGTCGGCCGCGATGTCGAACAGATCATCCGCGATCTGGCCGACGCCGCCATCGTCGAAACCCGCGAAAGGATGCGCGAGGAGGTGAAGGCCCGCGCCCATACTGCCGCGGAGGAGCGCGTGATCGAGGCCTTGGCAGGCACCGACGCGCGCGAGGCCACGCGCGAGATGTTCCGCAAACGCCTGAAATCGGGGGAGCTGGACAACCATGTGGTCGAGCTTGAGGTCGCCGATGCGCCGCCGCAGATGCCGATCATGGAGCTTCCGGGCCAGCAGGGCATGGGGATGATGAATCTCGGCGATCTGTTCGGCAA
>DAIOXI010000255.1:0-407 GCA_036758045.1 Albidovulum sp. | reverse complement strand
GACCGTCGCCGACAGCTATGAGGTGCTGATCCAGGAAGAGGCCGACAAGCTTCTGGACGACGAAACGGTGAAGCAGGCCGCACTTGAGGCGGTGCAGGAAAACGGCATCGTCTTCATCGACGAGATCGACAAGGTCTGCGCCCGCGCCGAAACGCGCGGCGCCGATGTCAGCCGTGAGGGGGTGCAGCGCGATCTGCTGCCGCTGATCGAAGGCACGACCGTCATCACCAAATACGGGCCGGTGAAGACTGACCATATCCTCTTCATCGCGTCGGGCGCCTTCCATATCGCCAAGCCGTCGGACCTTTTGCCCGAATTGCAGGGCCGTCTGCCGATCCGGGTGGAGCTGCGCGCGCTGACCGAAGAGGATTTCGTTCGCATCCTGACCGAGACCGACAACGCGCTGA
>DAIOXI010000254.1:0-3301 GCA_036758045.1 Albidovulum sp. | reverse complement strand
GTCGTAATACATGCTGATCTCGCCGCCCTCATAGACGCCGGTATCGTTGCGCACCACGCCCGTGGGCGTCGCAGCCTCGACCGGCGGGCGGTAGCGGGTCAGCCGACCGATGGAGGGCAGGAAGTTCCGGTACGGGTCCTCGGCATAAAGCCGGCTTTCCATCGCCCAGCCGTTGATCTTCAGATCCTTCTGCGCAAAAGGCAGCTTTTCGCCATTCGCCACCCGGATCATCTGTTCGACCAGATCGACCCCGGTGATAAGCTCTGTCACCGGATGTTCGACCTGCAAACGTGTATTCATTTCAAGGAAGTAGAAGTTGCGATTACCATCGACGATGAACTCCACCGTCCCCGCTGACGTATAACCCACGGCCCTGGCCAACGCGCAGGCCTGTTCGCCCATCGCCTTGCGGGTCGCCTCATCCAGGAACGGGCTCGGCGCCTCCTCGATCACCTTCTGGTTCCGCCGCTGGATCGAGCATTCGCGTTCGTGCAGGTAGACGCAGTTGCCATGCTTGTCGTCCAGCACCTGAATCTCGATATGGCGCGGCTGGGTGACGAACTTCTCGATGAAGATACGGTCGTCGCCAAAGCTGCGCGCCGCCTCGTTTTTCGAGGATTGAAAGCCGTCACGCGCCTCTTCGTCGTTCCAGGCGATGCGCATGCCCTTGCCGCCGCCGCCCGCGCTGGCCTTGATCATCACCGGGTAACCGATTTCCTTCGAATTCTTCACCGCCTCATCGGCATCGGCAAACAGGCCCATGTAGCCGGGAACCGTCGAAACACCGGCATCTTGGGCGATCTTCTTCGAGGTGATCTTGTCCCCCATCGCCTCGATCGCGGGGCTCGGCGGGCCGACAAAGACCACACCCTCTTTCTCCAGAGCTTCCGCAAACTTCATGTTTTCGCTGAGGAATCCATAGCCGGGATGCACTGCCTCGGCGCCGGTCTGGCGGATCGCCTCCATGATCCTGTCGATCACGATATAGGACTGGTTGGCGGGCGGCGGGCCGATATGGACCGCCTCATCCGCCATCTTCACATGCAGCGCGTTGCGGTCTGCATCGGAATAGACGGCGACGGTCTGGATGCCCATCTTGCGGGCCGACTTGATGACACGGGCTGCGATCTCGCCCCGGTTCGCGATCAGGATCTTCTTGAACATATCCGTACCTCTTCATGGATCGCGCCGGGCAGCTGCCCGTACGCGCAAACGAAAAGACCACAGCGGAGCATGGCAGAGAAGGTCCCGATTTCGAACAGCGCCCGCCCCGTCAGGGACAGCGTCGCACTCTTACTTGCAGATGCCCGCGTCGTCGCAGAAGACGCCGGCCGCACCGCCGACGACCGCGCCGGTAAGGGCGTTGCCACCAAAGGCATCGGCCACGACCGCACCGCCTGCCGCGCCGGCAAGCCCGCGCTCGGTGTCATTGTTGAGACACCCGGCCAGCGTGCCGACAAGGGCGACCGCCGCGAGATATTTGATGTAGCGCATTCTGCTCTTCCTCCTGAATGGGAATTTGTATGGCGGCAGATTAGCGGATTTCCCGTCAGGGAAAAGTGATTTCGGCGTGAGGGGAATCGTTCGGCACAAGGGCGCGCGCCCCCGCGCCGCGCCGTCGCGCGAACGAAAACCGGCCTGACCCCGGAGGGGCCAGGCCGTAGAGAAGGGGAAGGGTAACGGTTTTGACAATTCGGGGCGGAAAGCTTGCTGTAGGGTGACGCCCCACAGACAGCATGTTCGCCCTGCCCTTCGCAGGCAAACCCAAAGTTTCCGCCACGGAAACGGTCGGCAGAATCGCGCCAGTTCACGCCTTGGTTGCGCGAATTCATGCCTATTCCTCCCCCTCGAACACTTCGGGAAAGGCCGCCTGCGCGCGTTTCAGGTCAATCTTCAGCAAGGCTTCGTAGGAATTCGGATCGAACGGCTCCTCCGCCGGAACCACCTCGCGCCCGAAAAGCCAGCTGAGTCGCCCGGCGTCGAGATTGCCGCGTTCGAACGGTTCCTCGCCGAAATGATCCCAAAGCGCCGCCAGAAACGCCGCATCCGCGCGGCGGTCGGCGGGGCTGCGGTCGCGGTAGCGTTCGCGCGCGAAAAGCTTGCTGACCCCCTTGGGGTTGGCGCGGCGGATGGTGAACTGGAAATCGGTGCCAGGCAGCCTGCCCGGAAAGCCACGATGCTTCAGCATGGCAGGCCCTCCCCGGCGGGAAGGGCGGCCGGACCGGACGCGAAGGCCCGGACCGGCCGAAGGCGCTTACTTGTACTTGCCCGTGAACACCGGCTCTTGCGAGACGGGCTGTTCGACATAGACCGTTTCCTGCTTCTTGGCGCAGCCGGCGACGGCGGCAACCAGAATGGCCGCGAAGAGAACTTTCTTCGACATGTATTTCTCCTGCTCAGAGGGCGGGCCGTGCGGTCTTCCGCATTCGCCCCGCCGGGTTTGACCTCATCGGACGCCAGGGCGCCGATCGCGCGCATCATAGCCGATGTCGCGGCACCTGCCCATCCCATGTTCGCGCCCAGGTTCGCGCGTTGTGGCGACCCGGCATCACCCGCGCGGATCATCAGAATGGCTCCCAGACACAGCGATCCCCGTCGATGCTGTAGGCTTCGAAATATTGCGTGGCTTCCGGGGCGGGTTCGCCAAAGGCGACCTCGCGGTCCGACAGCACGATGATGACCTGCGCCGGAACAGGTCCGGTCTGCGCCAGCCGCGGCAGGGCGAAATCGTTGCACAGCGCCTCCATATCCGCCTGCGCGGTCTCTGCGTCGATCGTCCCGCCCGCGCGCGCGATGGCGGGGGCGATGAAGCGGAACCGCTGGGGCAGGCCCTCTGGTCCCGGCGCGGCATGGATCGTGTCGAGAAACCGCACCTCCTGCCCGGACGGCACCGCGATGGGCTCCGCCCCCTGCTCGGTCTGTTCCGCCTGTCCGGCCATCGCGACGCGCCCTCACAACGGGATGTTGTCGTGCTTCTTCCACGGGTTCGACAGCTTCTTCGAGCGCAGCGAGGCAAAGGCCCGCGCCACCCGCTTGCGCGTCGAATGCGGCTGAATCACCTCGTCGATAAAGCCCTTTTCGGCGGCGACGAAGGGGTTGGCGAAGCGGTCCTCATATTCCTTCGTCCGCGCCGCGATCTTGTCCTTGTCGTCCAGTTCCGAGCGATAGAGGATCTCCACCGCGCCCTTCGCGCCCATGACCGCGATCTCCGCCGTCGGCCAGGCATAGTTGAAATCGCCGCGCAGCTGCTTGGACGCCATGACGTCATAGGCCCCGCCATAGGCCTTGCGCGTGATGACCG
>DAIOXI010000253.1:2937-3376 GCA_036758045.1 Albidovulum sp. | reverse complement strand
CAGCTCTGCCGCGGCCCAGGAAAGGGCTGCGAAGCGTTCGGCATTGTCGGGGTGCTCGCGGCCGGCATCGGAATAAGGCCCGCCCCCGCGGTCGAAAAGGTGGGACGCGTCAAGCAGCAGGAAGGACACCCCGCCCAGCGCCCCTTTCAGCACCCGCGCCCTGCCGCCAAACAGGTCCGCATCGCGCCAGATCGTCTGCGGCCCGGTCAGCCGGTCGGCCAGCCCGCGATAGGCGGGCAGCAGCACACGCATGTCCCAGCCCTGCCCGGCCAGCGCGGCGGGCAAGGCGCCCGCGACATCGGCCAGCCCGCCGGTCTTGATGAGCGGCACCGCCTCGGACGCGACCGAAAGAACCCGCAGAGCGCCTGCCATTCCCGTCCCTCCTAGCCCAGCGCCGCCGCGCGCCGGTCAAGCATCTCCTGCGTGATAAGGACCGCGC
>DAIOXI010000253.1:0-2927 GCA_036758045.1 Albidovulum sp. | reverse complement strand
GGCCTTCGCCCTTGCGTCCAGCATAGCCTGCGTGATCAGTCCGATGCCAGAGTCGGTGCGCCGGAACCATCTGGCATCCTCCACCGGGTCCTGCCCCACCACCAGCCCCTCGGGGATGATGACGCCGCGGTCGATGACGCAGTTTCGCAGCTCCGCCTTCCTGTTGACCTGCACATAGGGCAGAACGACGGCATATTCGAGCGCCGACCAGGAATGTGCCCGCACCCCGGTGAACAGGAGCGAATTGCGCACCTCGGACCCCGAAACGATGCAATCGCCCGAGACGAGCGAGGATATGGCCGAGCCGCGGCGCCCGTCCTCATCATGGATGAGCTTGGCGGGCGGGACGATCTCCGCATAGGTCCAGATCGGCCAGCTGTTGTCGTAGAGGTCGAGCTTGGGGATGAAGTCGGTCAGGTCGATATTGGCCTGCCAGAAGGCGTCGATGGTGCCGACGTCGCGCCAGTAGGGCTCTTCCTCAAGCCCGGATCGCACGCAGCTTTCGGAGAAGCGATGCGCCATCGCCTTGCCGTTCCTGACGATGTCGGGGATCAGGTCATGGCCGAAATCGTGGCTGGAATTGGCATCCTCCGCGTCGCGGATCAGCAGGTCGCGCAGGAAGGCCCAGTCGAAGACATAGATGCCCATCGAGGCCAGCGTGCTGTCGGGATCGCCCGGCATCCCCGGCGGGTCCTTGGGCTTTTCCAGAAAGGCGGTGACGCGGCCCGTCGCGTCGATATCCATGACGCCGAAGGCGCTTGCCTCCTTGCGCGGGACGGTCAGGCAGCCGATGGTCACGTCCGCGCCGGTATCGACATGCTGGCGCAGCATGACCTCGTAATCCATCTTGTAGATGTGGTCGCCCGCGAGGATGATCACGTATTTCACGTCATAGCTGTCAACGATGTCGATGTTCTGTGTCACCGCGTCGGCGGTGCCGAGATACCATTTCGTTTCATCCACGCGCTGCGAAGCGGGCAGGATGTCGAGATATTCGTTCCGTTCGGCGCGGAAAAAGCCCCAGCCGCGCTGCATGTGGCGGATGAGGCTATGCGCCTTGTACTGTGTGGCGATCGCCATCTTGCGGATGCCGGAATTCAGCGCGTTCGACAGCGCGAAGTCGATGATCCGGGTCTTGCCACCGAAATAGACGGCAGGCTTGGCGCGCTTGTCGGTCAGTTCCTTCAGGCGCGAGCCGCGCCCCCCGGCAAGGACAAAGGCCATGGCCTGCGATGACAGGCGCTGGTTGGGTCTCGGCTGCATTCCTTTCCTCCCTCTCCTCGCCAGTCAGGTCTGGCGGAACATCACCACCGACAGCGGCGGCAGCACCACGGCGGCCGACTGCGCCTGTCTGTGCCATTCCTTCGCCTCGGTGACGACGGTGCCGAGATTGCCCCGGTTGCCGCCGCCATAGACCGAGGCGTCGGTATTCATGATCTCTTCCCAGACCCCCGGCGCGGGGAACCCGATCCGGTAGCCGAGCCGTTCCACGGGCGTGAAATTCGCGGCGATGACGATCATCGGGTCCTTGGCCCCGCCCTTGCGGATGAAGGCGAAGACGGAATTTTCGGCGTCGTCCACCTCAAGCCATTCGAAACCCTCGGGGCTGGCGTCCTTGACATGCAGCGCCGGGTTCAGCCGGTAAAGCAGGTTCAGGTCGCGGATCAGGGTTTGCACGCCCCGGTGCGCGGGATCGTCGGCCTGATGCCAGTCGAGACTCTGGTTATGGTTCCACTCCGCCCCTTGGGCGAATTCCTGCCCCATGAAGAGAAGCTTTTTCCCCGGATGCGCCCACATGAAGCCATAATAGGCGCGCAGGTTGGCGAACTTCTCCCAGGCATTCCCCGGCATCTTGCCCAGCATGGAACCTTTGCCATGCACCACCTCGTCATGGCTGATCGGCAGGATGAAGTTTTCCGACCAGGCATAGGCGAGGCCGAAGGTCATCTGGTTGTGGTGGTATTTGCGGTGGACGGGGTCCTTCCGGATATAGGCCAGCGTGTCGTTCATCCAGCCCATGTTCCACTTGTAGCCGAAACCGAGCCCCCCGGTATCGACGGGCCGCGACACGCCGGGGAAAGAGGTGGATTCCTCCGCCACCGTCATGATGCCGGGACATTCGCCGTAGGCCACCGTGTTGACCTTTTGCAGAAAGGCGATCGCTTCCAGGTTCTCGCGCCCGCCATGGATGTTCGGCACCCATTCACCCTCTTTGCGCGAATAGTCGCGGTACAGCATCGAGGCCACGGCATCCACCCGCAGCCCGTCGAGGTGGTATTCCTCAAGCCAGTACAGCGCATTGGCCATCAGGTAGTTCGACACCTCGGCGCGGCCGTAATTGTAGATCAGCGTATTCCAGTCGATATGGAAGCCTTCCTTCGGGTCGGCATGTTCGTAAAGCGCGGTGCCGTCGAAGCGGCCAAGCCCATGCGGATCGGTCGGGAAATGCCCCGGCACCCAGTCGAAGAGGACACCCAGGCCCTTGGCATGGGCGGCGTCGATCAGACCCGCGAACTCCTCCGGCGTGCCGAAGCGGATCGTGGGCGCATACATGCCGACCGGCTGATAGCCCCAGGAGCCGTCGAAGGGGAATTCGATATGGGTGAACCCCATCCAGAGCGCGTAATCGACAAGCTCCACCGCCAGTTCGCGGTAGGAAAGCGGGCGCTGGCCGCCCTCGCTACGCCGCCAGCTTCCCAGATGGACCTCGTAGATGGAAATCGGGGCGTCGGTGGCGTGGGTCTGCGCGCGGGTCGCCATCCAGTCGCCGTCGGTCCAGCCCTGCCCGCCCGCCTGCCGCACCACCGATCCGGTGCGCGGCGGGTGTTCCGATCCAAAGCCAACCGGGTCCGCCTTCAGCGGGCCGACGGCACCGCCCGGCCCGCGTATCTCATACTTGTAGACCGCGCCTTCGGTCACGCCGGGCA
>DAIOXI010000252.1:0-3382 GCA_036758045.1 Albidovulum sp. | reverse complement strand
GCCTTCATCAGGCCGATGTTGCCTTCCTGAATGAGATCAAGGAATTGCAGGCCGCGGTTGGTGTATTTCTTGGCGATGGAGATGACGAGGCGAAGGTTCGCTTCGACCATTTCCTTCTTGGCCTGCCGGGCTTCCTTCTCGCCCTTCTGGACCTGGTTCACGATCCGGCGGAATTCGCTGATGTCCACCCCGACATACTGGCCGACCTGCGCCATCTCGGCGCGCAGATCCTCCACCTTGCCCTGGCTTTTCTCGATAAGCGCCTGCCACCCGCGGCCCGACTTCTCGGCCATGCGGTCCAGCCAGGTCGGGTCAAGCTCATATCCCCGATATTCGTCGATGAATTCGCGCCGGTTGATGCGGGCCTGATCGGCCAGCTTCACCATGTTGGAGTCAATCGACATGATCTTGCGGTTGATGCCGTAAAGCTGGTCGATCAGCGCCTCGATCCGGTTGTTGTGCAGGTGCAGTTCGTTCACCAGCAACACGATTTCGGCGCGCAGCTTCTGATAGGCCGTCTCATCGGCGAGGGAGAAGGTGCCATCCTCGTTAAGCGTCGCCGACATCCGCTGATCCTGCATCGCGGCCAGCGTGGCATAGTCGCGCGCGATCACCTCGAGCGTTTCAAGGACACGCGGCTTCAGCGCCGATTCCATCGCCGCCAGCGACATGTTCGAGGCGTCATCCTCATCCTCGTCGTCATCATCGGCCTGCTGAATCGGGTTGCCGTCGGCGTCCAGCTCCGGCTCGTCGCTTTCGCGGTGCCGCGCGGCGGTCTGGCCGTCCGCTCCCCCGGCGACGGCGGGCGTGTCCACTTCATCGTCATCGTCGAGCGAGCGGCCAAAGGTCGTCTCCAGGTCGATCACGTCGCGCAGAAGGATGTCTTCGTTCAGAAGCTCGTCGCGCCAGATGGTGATGGCCTGAAAGGTCAGCGGGCTTTCGCAAAGGCCCGCAATCATCGTGTTGCGGCCGGCCTCGATGCGCTTGGCGATGGCAATCTCGCCCTCACGGCTGAGCAGTTCGACGCTTCCCATCTCGCGCAGATACATGCGCACCGGGTCGTCGGTGCGGTCCAGCGTCTCGGTGCTGGAGGTCGCGATGGCCACCTCGCGCGAGGAGGAGGTTTCGACCACCGCGCCCGCGTTTTCGGTTTCCTCGCCCGCCTCGTCATCCTCGATCACGTTGATGCCCATTTCAGAGAGCATCGACATCACGTCCTCGATCTGCTCGGACGAGACCTGTTCGGGCGGCAGCACCTGGTTGAGCTGGTCGTAAGTAATGTAACCGCGCTCACGCGCATCCGCGATCATCTTCTTGACCGCTGCCTGGCTCATGTCGAGCGTATGCTCGTTATCCCGGTCCTCGGTCTTATGATCGTCGGTGTCCTTGGCAGCCATGGGCGCTCCTTGCTTCGTCGGGACCGGCGGGCGGGGCCGGTGCGAATCGGTCTTGTTTATGTAGCGAATCATGAGGGCGAATCACAGAGGCCCGATTCTCCCCGCCCGCCACGTTCAGGGTTTCTTCTTGATCCAGGCCGCGCCGTCGATCAGACGCTGGAGTTCGGCCGACATGGCGGCCCGGTCCTCGCCCTGCTCGGAGATTTCATCCAGCTCCGGGCGCTCCGCCCGGTGGCGGGCCTCGGCCGCCCGGCTCAGGCGCCAGGTCACCCCTTCATCGGCAAGGCCTGTCAGGTCCTCCATCGCTTCTTCAATTTCGGCCTCGGCACCTCGACGGGCCTCAAGCTTTGCGAACTCGTCCGCCAGGCACTTCAGGGCAAATTCGGCATCGTCCGCATTACGAACGGGCGGTGCGCTGCGGACATGGGCAAGGGACATCAGCTTTTCAACCTCTTCGCCCGCCATCACCTCGATTTTCCCGCGAAAGGCGGCAGGGTCCGTCACCGGGCCGGTATGAAAAGCCGCCAGCAAGGCGTGGCGCAGCCGGTCATGGCCGGGGTCGCGCATGTCCACCGTCTCGATCTGGCTTTCGAACCGCTCGATGGTGCCGGGATGGGTGAGCGCGATGGCAAGGATCATCGCCTCATGCAGGTATTCCTCAACCTCAGGCCCCGGCGCCGCGGCGAGAAGCGAACCGCGCGTTACGGGCAGCGGGGCGCCGGGCACCGCCGCGCCGAAGCGCCGCCCCGGCTGGCGTCCGGGCGCACGCGGCACGAAGGCGGGCTTCGCGGGGCCGAACAATTCGCGCCGCAGGCGGTTGATCTCCTCCCCGTAATGGGCGCGGATGGAGGGGTCGGCGATGCCCTTGATCACGGCGCGGAGCGACTTGTCCAGCGCCGCCTTCCTCTCGGGGCTGTCAAAGACCCTGCCATCGGTCTCGCGCCGCCAGAGCAGGTTGACCATCGGTTGCGCGGCCTCGATCGCCTTGGCCATCGCCTCGCGCCCGCGCGCGCGGATCATGTCGTCGGGGTCCATGCCCTCGGGCAGGATCACGAAGCGCAGCCCCTGCCCCGCCTCCAGCATCGGCAGCGCCAGGTCGATCAGCCGGGTCGCGGCGCGGATACCGGCGGTGTCGCCGTCCAGCATGACCAGCGGTTCGGGATGCAGCCGCCAGATCAGGCGCAGCTGATCCTCGGTGATGGCGGTGCCAAGGGGGGCCACGGCGGCCTCGAACCCGGCCATGGCAAGCGCGATCACGTCCATATAGCCTTCGGCGACGATCAGCGGCTGGCCCTTCGCGGCGGCCTCGCGCGCGGGGCCGTGGTTGTAAAGGCTGCGGCCCTTGTCGAAGAGCTCGGTTTCGGGCGAGTTGAGGTATTTCGCGCTGTCCTTCGGGTCCATCGCCCGGCCGCCAAAGGCGATGCAGCGCCCGCGCGCGTCGCGGATCGGGAACATGATCCGGTTGCGGAAGACGTCATAGGGCTGCTTGCCCTTGGTCGAGGGGCGCGCAAGGCCCGCGCCCAGGATCAGGTCCTCGGCGATGCCCTTCTGGCGCAGATGGTCCCAAAGACCCTGCCAGCCGTCGGGCGCAAAGCCGATCTCGAAGCGGTCAAGCGCCGCCTCGGCCAGCTTGCGGCCCGCGAGGTAATCGCGCGCGGCGGCCCCTGCCCCGGTCTTCAGCGCCAGCCGGAAATGGCGGACGGCTTCCTCCATGACGGCGGCAAGCTCGCTCCGCCGGTCGGCCTTCTGCGCCTCACGCGGGTCGCGGGCGGGCATCGGCATCCCGGCCTCGCGCGCCAGATCCTCGACCGCCTCCATGAAGGACATGTTCTCGATCTCCTTCAGGAAGGAAATCGCATCACCCTTCGCATGGCAGCCGAAGCAGTAGTAATAGCCCTTGCGGTCGTCGACGTGGAAGGACGCCGTCTTTTCCTGATGGAAGGGGCATGGCGCCCAGAGGTCGCCCTTGGCCGCGTTCGACTTGC
>DAIOXI010000251.1:0-3393 GCA_036758045.1 Albidovulum sp. | reverse complement strand
ACCCCGAGAACCCGCATTGGGACCGGGCCGAAGCGGATATCCTGCGCGAATGGTCGAAATCCGGCTCCCCCACCATGGACCTGCTGCTGAAGCGCGGGCGCGAGGCGATAGAGGCGGGCGATACGATGGCAGCCATTGAACACCTGACCGCGCTGACCGACCATGCGCCGGACTTCGCCGAGGGCTGGTATGCCCGCGCCATGGCCTATTACCGCGCCGGGCTTTACGGCCCCTCGCTGGCCGATCTGCGCCATGTCCTCGACCTCAACCCGCATCATTTCGCGGCGCTGACCGGGCTTGGCACGATCCTTGAGGAATCGGGCGCGCCCGAGGACGCGATGAAGGCCTATCGCGCCGCGCTGGCCTTGAATCCGCTTCAGGACAATGTCAGGCTGGCGCTTGAGCGTCTGGAGAAGGACGCCGAGGGCGTGGAGATCTAGGAGAGCGCCATGGCGGCCGAGACGAGGATCACGGCGGTCCTCGGGCCGACGAATACCGGCAAGACCCATCATGCCATCGACCGGATGCTGTCGCACAGGACCGGCGTCATCGGCCTGCCGTTGCGGCTTCTGGCGCGCGAGGTCTATGACCGCGTCGTCGCCGCGCGCGGGCCGTCTGTCGCCGCACTGGTGACGGGCGAGGAACGGATCGTCGGCGAGCGCGCGCAATACTGGATCTGCACGGTCGAGGCGATGCCGACCGATATCGGCTGCGATTTTCTGGCGGTGGACGAGATCCAGCTATGCGCCGATCCCGAGCGGGGGCATGTCTTCACCGACCGGCTCCTGAACGCGCGCGGGCTGCTGGAAACCATGTTCCTGGGTGCCGACACGATGCGCGGCGCGATTGCCGCGCTGGTCCCGAAGGTCCAGTTCCTGCGGCGGGAGAGGTTTTCGGAGCTGAGCTACTCAGGTTCGAAAAAGCTAAGCCGGATGCCCGCGCGGGCGGCCATCGTCGGGTTTTCTGTTTAAAATGTCTATGCGATGGCGTAACTGTTCCGCCGCCTTATGGGCGGCGCCGCGGTGGTGATGGGCGCGCTGTCCCCCCGCACCCGCAATGCCCAGGTGGCGATGTATCAGAATGGCGATGTCGATTACCTGGTCGCGACCGATGCCATCGGGATGGGGCTGAACCTCGACATCAACCATGTCGCCTTTTCGGCCACGGCGAAATTTGACGGCTGGCGGATGCGGCAGCTTTTCCCGCATGAGCTGGCGCAGATCGCGGGCCGGGCAGGGCGGCACATGGCGCCCGGCACCTTCGGCGTGACGGGCGAGGCCGGGCCGCTGGCCGATGAGGTGATCCGCGCCATCGAGGATCACCGCTTCAGCCCCATCCCGCGGCTCAACTGGCGGTCCTCCGCGCTTGATTTCGGCACGCTCGACCGGCTGATCGGTTCGCTTGAGGCATCGCCCAGGGACGAATGGCTTATGCGCGGGCGCGAGGCGGACGATCTGCGCGGGCTGAAGATGCTGGCCGACCTGCCCGCGATCCGCGACCGGGCGCGGGCGCCGAAGGACCTGCGGCTTCTCTGGGACGTCTGCCGCATCCCCGACTTTCAGGGCATCTCGGCGCAGGAACACGCGAACCTTCTGCACCGCATCTTCGGCTTTCTTCAGGACCCCGGCCATGTCCCCGCCGACTGGCTGGCGGCGCAAATCCGCCGGATCGACAAACCCTCGGGCGATATCGACGCCTTGTCCCGGCGTCTCGCCTATATTCGCACCTGGACCTATGTCGCGCAGCGTTCCGGCTGGGTCGCCGACGAAAGTCATTGGCGTGGCGAGACTCGCGCGGTAGAAGATCGCCTGTCGGACGCATTGCACAGCGCCCTGACGCAGAGATTTGTGGACCGGCGGACATCTGTTCTGCTTCGCCGGCTCAAGCAGAAGGAGGGCCTCGTGGCCGAGGTGAACGACAAGGGCGAAGTGACGGTTGAGGGCGAGTTCGTCGGCCGTCTCGAAGGGTTCCGCTTCCATCAGGACGGATCGGCCTCGCCCGATGAGGCGAAGACGCTGAAGCAGGCGGCCTATGAGGCGCTGCGCCCCGAATTCCATCTGCGCGCCGACCGTTTCTATAACGCGCCCGATACCGAGCTTGATTTCACCGAGCAGGGCGGCCTCATGTGGGGATCGTCCGCCATTGGCAAGCTGGTGAAGGGCTCCGACCAGATGCGCCCGCAGGTCGAGGCCTTCGTGGATGAAGAGGCCGGGTTCGACGTGGCCGAAAAGGTCCGCCGCCGCTTGCAGCATTTCATAGACCGCAAGGTCGCGACCCTGTTCGAGCCGCTTTTGAACATGCAGCGGGACGAGACGCTGACCGGGCTGGCGCGCGGTTTCGCCTTCCGTCTGGTCGAGGCGATGGGCGTCCTGCCGCGCGATGGCGTCGCCGATGAGGTCAAGGCGCTGGATCAGGACATGCGGGGCACTTTGCGCAAGCATGGCGTGCGTTTCGGGCAATACACGATCTTCCAGCCCGCGCTGCTGAAACCCGCGCCGACGCGGCTGCGGCTGGTGCTGTGGTCGCTGCATGAGGGGCTGGACGAGTTCCCCGAGAGCCCGCCGCCGGGTCTTGTGACCGTGCCGAACATCGAGGGCGTGCCGAAGGGGTATTACACGCTGTCGGGCTATCATCCGGCAGGCGCGCGCGCGATCCGTATCGACATGCTGGATCGTCTGGCCGACCTGCTGCGCACGCAGGACAGCCGCGCGGGGTTCGAGGCCAATCCCGACATGCTGTCGATCACCGGAATGACGCTTGAGCAGTTCGCGGGCCTCATGGAGGGGCTTGGCTACAAGGGCGAGAAGGGCGAGCGCGAGAAGGTCCGCACCGAGGCCGTGGCCCAGCCGGCCGGGGAGGGGCAGGCTGCCAACCCGATCACCGAGGATGAGGCAGCGCTTCAGACCGTGACGGAGATGGAGGTCTTCTACACCTTCACCTGGGCGCCCAAACCCCGCGCCCCGCGTGGTGAACGCCCGCAGCGCAACCGGCGCCCCGAAGGCGCGCCGGGCGGCGGTGGCGAGCGGCGCGAGGGCAAGCCGCGCGGCGGCAGGCCGGGTGGCAAGCATGGCGGAAAGCCGGGCGGCACGCGCGACGACAAGGGCGCGCGCGGGAATGAGGCGCGGCCACCGAAGAAGGACCGCATCGACCCCGACAACCCCTTTGCCGCCGCGCTGATGGGGCTGCGCGACAAGATTTGAGGGCGGATTGGCCGAGGATCGCATCCGCATCGACAAATGGCTCTGGCAGGCGCGGTTCTTCAAGACCCGCGGCCTTGCCGCCGGGGTTGTGTCGGGCGGGCGGTTGCGGCTGAACGGCGCGCGGATGGCCAAGCCGGGCCGCGCGGTCGGGGCCGGGGATGTGCTGGTCTTTCCGCAAGGAGCGCATATCCGC
>DAIOXI010000250.1:1791-3438 GCA_036758045.1 Albidovulum sp. | reverse complement strand
CCCCGCGCTCAGGCGTCGGCGAAGGCGGTGTCGAAGCCGCGCCGCAGCGCCAGGTCCAGATCGTCCATCGTCACCGGCAGGCCAAGGTCGACCAGGCTGGTGACGCCATGGTCGCGGATGCCGCAGGGAACGATGCCCCCGAAATGGTCCAGATCGGGGTCGAGATTCACCGCAACCCCATGAAAGCTGACCCATCGGCGCAACTTTATGCCAATGGCAGCGATCTTGTCCTCGCGCAGCGAGCCGTCGGGCAGAGGGGCCTTGTCGGGGCGGCGCACCCAGACGCCGACCCGTCCGTCGCGGATTTCGCCGGTCACGTTGAACTCCGCCAGCGCGGCGATGATCCAGCTTTCCAGCCGCGCGACAAAGCGTCGCACGTCGCGGCCGCGCCGGTTGAGGTCCAGCATCACATAGGCCACGCGCTGCCCCGGCCCGTGATAGGTGTATTGCCCGCCGCGCCCGGCGCTGAAGACCGGGAAGCGGTCGGGATCGGTCAGGTCCTGCGGTCGCGCCGAGGTCCCGGCGGTGTAAAGCGGCGGGTGTTCGAGAAGCCAGACCGCCTCATCCGCGGTGCCTGCCGAAATCGCCGCCACGCGCGCCTCCATCGCGGCCAGCGTGGCCTCATAATCCGACAGGCCGGGCAGGTGGGTCCATTCAACCACGGGCGGGGTCCCTTCTTTGCTCCCGCGTCCGACATAGCGGTCCGGGGCGCGGCATGGAAGGGGGGCCACCGGGAAGGGGGCCTGTCTGCAAAGGGAGGGGCTGGAATTCCCGACTGGCGCGGCCGCCCCGCCGGGCGCATCATCGCGGCCATTCAGACGACCCGTTTTTCATCCCGCGCCGCCGGTCCGCCGGTCGCGCCATACCCCTTTTGGAGATTTCGGCATGTCCGCCTACAAGATCGCGTCGATGTCGATCGCGCTTTGCTCGGGCCTGCTTCTCGCCTCGTTCCTGATGGCCGCCGAAAGCGCCGCGCCCGTGCCACATGCGCAGATGAACCGCGCCAGCTATCACGGCCCGCGCCCGCCCGTGCCCGTCGCCCAGATGAACCGCGCCGGCGACCGCAAGATCGCCCCTGTGGCGCAGATGAACCGCGCGTTCTACCGCAAGGCGAACATCGCAGCGTTAACCCGTTGAAAACGATGATTTCGCAAATGCGTGATTGCCCGAATCCCGGTCCTCGGCCACATTTGTGACATTGGAATGCCGCGATTTGCCGGCCGGCGTCCCGTTCGCGGGCGCCGGAACTTATAACGAGGGAAGGAATAGGTCGATGAGGAAACAATCACTTGCGAAAGGCTGCGTGGTGGCCGCGCTGGTCCTCGGCCAGACGGCGCCCGCGATGGCGGATGCCGACGGGCTGGTCGGCGGGGTCGTCGGGGGCATCATCGGGGGCATCATCGTGAACGAGGCCAACAAGAACAAGCGCACGACGGTCCGCCGCACCACCACCCGCACCGGCTTGACCAGCGCGCAGCGCGAGGCCAACCGCGAGGTGCAGGTGGCGCTGAACTATTTCGGCTATCCGGTCGGAACGCCGGACGGGGTGCTGGGGCGCCAGTCGCGGGCCGGGATCTCCGACTATCAGCTGACGCTTGGCTACACGCCGACGGGGCAGTTGACGGAATACGAACGCTCCCACCTCAT
>DAIOXI010000250.1:0-1733 GCA_036758045.1 Albidovulum sp. | reverse complement strand
CGCCATCGCGGGCGGGGCGGTGACGATGCAGCAGGCGGCGGCGAACCCGATGGGTCTGCGCGGCCTTCTGGTGACCTGGCGGGACGAGGCGGCGGGCATCACCGTTCCGGCGGTCCCGCAGCAGGGCCAGATGGCGCTGGTCGCTGAGCCGCCCGCCGCGCTCGCGCCCGGGGCGGCCCCGGTCATCGCCGCGACCGCCCCGGCGGCGGAACCCGCCAATGGCGGCCTGCCGACCTTCCTCGGCAACGCGGGGACAGGGCAGGCCTCGCTCGCCTCGACCTGCAACAAGGTCGCGATGATGACGACGACGAATGGCGGCTACACGACGGTGGCCAACATGACCGACCCGTCGGCGGCGCTGGGCGAACAGTTCTGCCTGGCCCGCAGCTATGCCATCGCCACGGGTGAGGAGATGGCCGCTCAGGTCCCCGGCACCACACCGGCCCAGATCGCCGAGCAATGCGCAGGCTTCGCCCCGGCGATGAAGGCCGAGGTGGCGGCGCTGTCGCTGCAACCGGCCACCGATGTGCTGGCGGAAACCCGCAACTTCGCGCTTTCCACCGGCATGCCGCCCGCGCAACTGGCCGCGACGGCGAAGATCTGCCTTTCGGTCGGCTATACGCAGGATAACATGGACGTGGCCGTCGGCTCTGCCCTGATCCTGACCGCGTTGGGCGAGGCGGGCTATGGTGAGCTTCTGGGCCATCACCTGTCGCAGGGCTTTGGCGCGACGCAGCGCGCCGACCTGGCCTTCGACTGGTACGGCATGGCCATCGGCGCCGCCGAGAAGGGCGCGACCCCGATCTTCGCGCCGGGTCAGCCGGAGCGCATGGCGCTGGTGCGCAAGGCCGCCTATGCCATCACCGGGCGTGACGACGAGGTCGCGGCCCCCCCGGTCAAGGCCGCGCTGCCGACCTTCCAGGTGCCCGCGCCCGCCGGTGACGTGGCGACCGGCACCGCCGAGTGATGGCCGCCTGACAAGGGCAGGCCGCCCCCAGGGGGCGGCCGCCGTTCCGGTCGGCGCGTCTTTTTGCGGCCGGGCCGAAAATCCCCCTTCACATCGCCGAAGGCTTTGGCTAAGAAGCGCCCACCTCGCCCGAGGGTATCCTTCGGGCCCGGTGCGGTCGTGGCGGAATTGGTAGACGCGCAGCGTTGAGGTCGCTGTGGGCTAACCCCCGTGGAAGTTCGAGTCTTCTCGACCGCACCACTCCTGACCCCTCACAGCTTGTCCAACAGGTCGCGCAGGCGTTTTGCCTCGCGCGCCGTCAGGTTGCGCTGTGTGCGGGCGGAGACCTTGCGCGCGACCTCTATCGCGCTGCGGGCGGTGGCCTCGCCTTCGGGCGTCAGCGAAATCTCAAGCCGACGGCGGTCGCTTGGCGCGGACATAGCCCTTGCGGAGCAGCCGCTCGATCACGCCCTTGGTGGTCGCGGCGTCCATCGCCACCTCGCGGCCGAGGTGATTCTGCGACAGCGCCCCGACTTCGGTCAGCTTGGCCAGAACGGCGAACTGGCGCGGGGTCAGGTCGGGCATCTCATGGGCGAAGATCTCCAGATGCTTCTGGTTGGCCACGCGCAGCTTGAAGCCGATCTGCTCGTCGAGCTTGTATCCCTTCCCATCAGTCACCCGGCGCCCTCTTCCCACGCTTTGCCAGTCTTTCCCGCAGCCTAGGACGGCGCGGCGCGGAAGGCAAAGCGCGAATGGCGCGGGTCGGGGATGCGATCGGGGTCAGGTG
>DAIOXI010000249.1:0-3485 GCA_036758045.1 Albidovulum sp. | reverse complement strand
GCGTGTGGCGGCCGCCCTCTTCCTTGGTCAGGATATAGGCCTCGGCCTCGAACTGGGTGTGCGGGGTCACCGAACCCGGCTTGGCCAGGACCTGCCCACGCTCCACGCCGTCACGGTCCACACCGCGCAGAAGCGCGCCGATGTTGTCGCCCGCCTCACCACGGTCCAAGAGCTTGCGGAACATCTCGACGCCCGTGCAGACCGTCTTCTTGGTGTCGCGGATGCCGACGATCTCGATCTCGTCGCCGACATTGATCACGCCACGCTCGACCCGGCCGGTCACAACCGTGCCGCGGCCCGAGATCGAGAACACGTCCTCGATCGGCATCAGGAACGGCTGGTCCACGGCGCGCTGCGGCGTCGGGATGTAGCTGTCCACCGCTTCCATCAGCGCCCTGATCGAGTTCTCGCCGATCTCCGCGTCGCGGCCTTCCAGAGCGGCCAGCGCCGAGCCCTTGACGATCGGAATGTCGTCGCCCGGATAGTCGTAGGAGGACAGAAGCTCACGCACTTCCATCTCCACGAGCTCCAGAAGCTCCTCGTCATCCACCTGATCGACCTTGTTCAGGTAGACGACCATGTAGGGAATGCCGACCTGACGGCCGAGAAGGATATGCTCACGCGTCTGCGGCATCGGGCCGTCGGCCGCGTTCACCACCAGGATCGCGCCGTCCATCTGCGCCGCACCCGTGATCATGTTCTTGACGTAGTCCGCGTGGCCGGGGCAGTCGACATGGGCATAGTGGCGCGTCGGCGTCTCGTATTCCACATGCGCGGTCGAGATCGTGATCCCCCGCGCCTTCTCTTCCGGCGCCGCGTCGATCTGGTCATAGGCCTTGAAATCACCAAAATATTTCGTGATCGCAGCCGTCAGCGTCGTCTTGCCGTGGTCAACGTGACCAATGGTCCCGATGTTCACGTGCGGTTTCGTCCGTTCAAACTTTGCCTTTGCCATATCGCGGGCGCCTCATGCTCGGGGGGGCCGGCGCGGCCCCCGTGTCAACATCGCGCGCTACCTATTGGCTGGAGGCCGAAAAATCAAGCGTCAGTTGGCCGCGGCGGGTGTCGCGGGGGCGGTCGTCGCGGCAGCCTTTGGCGGTGCCACCTTCTCCGGCCCCTCGGCGGCGGTCACGGCCGCCCGCGCGGCGACAGCCTCGGGCGTGAACCAGGCCTTGTTCTCCACCAGCCAGTCGTTGATGAGCCGCGCGGCGTTTTCCGACAGCGCCTTCATCTGCTCCTCGCGGCTGCGGGTCAGGCCGGAGCCGACAACGGTCGATCCCGACAACCCCTCGAAGACGGTGAAGGTCTTGGGTTCGGCATTGACGGTGCGCTGGGCGCTGTCGTCCCAGATGTTGACGGTGATCGCCAGCACCGATTTCGGGCTGAGGACGATGGGAATGCCCGGCACGGCCAGCGCATAGGCATCCACGCCGATGCCGATATGGTAAAGCTTTTCGCCCTGATAGCGGTCGAACCGCGCGGCGATGGCGGTCTTGATCGCCTCTTCCCATTCGGCGGGCGTCGCCTGGCGCGAGGGGCCGACCGGCTTGGCGTTCTTCGCCACGACGATATTGTAGCCCAGGCTGAAATCGCCGAAATCCTTCGGCGGACCGGAAAGGTCGTTATTCGCGCAGGCGGCGAGAACGACAAGCCCCGTCAGGGCCGCGAACAGTCGGACGAGTTTCATGAATCCCCCATCGGTCATTCCCCCAGCAATAGCCCGTCGCGGCGGGCCGGGCAATCGGATAGGCTTGGCCGCACGCGGCTGCGTGCCTATATTGACCGGCGAAAGGAGCGTTTCATGGACATGATCGCGCCGGGGGCAGAGACCGGGTTTCCGGTCCGGGTTCCGCTGGTCACCAGGCCGATGGGCGTCTGGGGCAGTTTCCAGACCGGCCGTCAGAACGTCCTTGAACTGATCCCAGAAATCGCGCTGCACCAGCCCATCGTCTCGGGCCGCACCGTCAAGCGCTGGCACATGGTCATGGACCCCGGCGCGCTGCGGCACATCCTGAAGGACCGGGTCGAGGATTATCCGAAATCCGACGTCACCAAGATGATCCTGCGCCCCGCCATCGGCGACAGCCTGTTCATCGCCGAAGGGGCGCATTGGCACTGGCAAAGACGCGCCGCCGCCCCGGCCTTTTCGCCGCGCAACGTGCAGGCGCTTGGCCCTGTGATGACGGCCGCGGCCGAGATCGCCGCCGAACGGATCGGCCGCGCCAGGGGCCGCGCGGTGAATGTCTTTGACGAGATGGTGACGACAACCTTCCAGGTCATCTCGGACGTGACCTTCGCCGGCGGCCGCGCCTTTGACCGCGAGGCGGTGCATCACGCCATCAACAGCTACATCGAAAGCACCGCGCGGGTGTCCTTCCTGGACATCGTCGGCGCTCCGTCCTGGATCCCCCGCCCCTCGCGCCTTGTCACCGGATCGACGATGCGGGCGATGAAGGCGATGGCGGATCAGGCCATCGAGGATCGACGCGGCGCCCCCGACCACGGCATTCCTGACCTTCTCGACCTGCTGCTGGATGGCGAGGACCCGGAAACGCAGCGCCGCATGTCGACCGCGGAACTGCGCGACAATCTGCTGACCTTCATCGTTGCGGGGCATGAGACGACGGCGCTGTCGCTGGCCTGGGCGCTTTATCTCTGCGGCTTCGATCCCGCCCTTCAGGACCGCGCGCGGGACGAGGCGAAGGCGGCGCTTGGCGACCGGGCGGCAACCGTCGCGGACCTGCCCGCCCTGCCCTTCTGCCGCCGGCTCGTCGATGAGGCGCTGCGCCTGTATCCGCCCGCCGCCTTCCTGTCGCGCACGGCAAGGGCGAAGGACAAGCTTTGCGGGCGCGAGGTCCTGCCCGGCGACACGGTCATGCTGCCGATCTATGCGCTGCACCGGAACCACCTTCTTTGGCCCGATCCGCACCGCTTCGACCCGGACCGTTTCGCCGGGGAGGCCAGCCATGACCGCTTTGCCTATCTGCCCTTCGGCGGCGGGCCGCGCATCTGCATCGGCGCCTCTTTCGCGTTGCAGGAGGCGGTGATCATCCTGGCCTCGCTTCTCGCGCGCTTTCGTTTCACCCGCGTACCGGGCCGCGATCCGCGCCCGGTCCTGATCCTGACGCTGCGGCCCGAAGGCGGCGTCTGGCTGTCGGTGGAGCGGGATTGAGGGCGAGACGCCAAATTTCCCCCTATCGGCGGTGGACCCGATCTGTAGGCTTTGGACTGGAACAGGAAAACCGGGGGTATTGAGAATGAGTTTGATGGGAACGCTGGCCAAGGTCGCGATCGGCGTCGCGGTCGCCAAGGGCGTCAGCAGCATGATGGGCAAGAAAGCCTCTGGCTCCGCTGGTAGCGGCGGGACGTTTGGCGGTACGCATTCGCCCGGCCGGACCCAGGGCGGCGGGCTTGAGGACCTGATGGGCGAGGTTCTGGGCGGCCGACGCAGCCCGCAGGATCAGAGCGGCGGCATGTTCGGCGGA
>DAIOXI010000248.1:0-3501 GCA_036758045.1 Albidovulum sp. | reverse complement strand
ATCCTCAGCGACAGCCCCATCACAACCATCACCGGCGCCATCAGCACCGCCTGCACCAGCCCCCGGCCCAGCACCACCACCCCCACCGGCACCTCCTGCGCGGCGAGTTTGGAAAACACGTCGATCAGCGGCGCCAGCGTACAGAAGGCGATCATCATCGCGACGCCGGGCAATATGCGGTCACTCTGGTTCATCCGCCCCGGCTATCCCGCGACCGGACTGGCGTCCATTCCAAAACCGACACCGGTGCTTCTTCTGTTTCCAAATACTCCGGGTGGGTCCGGGAGGGCAGCGCCCTCCCGGCCTTGCCCTCAGCAGTTCGGGACGTTGACCGCCAGCCCGCCGAGCGAGGTTTCCTTGTACTTCTCATGCATGTCATGGCCGGTCTGGCGCATCGTCTCGATCGCGGAATCGAGCGGCACGAAATGCTTGCCGTCGCCCCTCAGCGCAAGGCTTGCCGCCGAAACCGCCTTGATCGCGCCCAGACCGTTCCGCTCGATACAGGGTACCTGCACCAGCCCCTTCACCGGGTCGCATGTCATGCCGAGGTGGTGTTCCAGCGCGATCTCGGCCGCGTTTTCGACCTGTTCGGGCGTCCCGCCCATCACCGCGCAAAGCCCGGCCGCCGCCATGGCCGCGGCCGACCCGACCTCGGCCTGGCAGCCGCATTCGGCGCCCGAGATCGAGGCGTTGGTCTTCACGATCCCGCCTATGGCGGCGGCGGTCAGCAGGAATTCCCCCACCCGCGACGGGGCCGCGCCCGGAACGTGATCCAGCCAGTAGCGGATCACCGCCGGCACCACGCCCGCCGCGCCATTGGTGGGCGCGGTGACGACCTGCCCGCCGGCGGCGTTTTCCTCGTTCACCGCCATGGCGTAGACGCTCATCCAGTCGTTGATCGTATGCGGCGCGGTCAGGTTCAGCCCGCGCTCGGCCTCAAGCGCCACATGGATGCCCCTGGCGCGGCGGCGCACCTTCAGCCCGCCGGGCAGGATGCCGTCGGTGGAAAGGCCCCGTTCGATGCAGTCGTTCATCACCTGCCAGAGCCGCGCCATGCCGTCGTCGAGCTCTTTCGCCGAGCGGAAATGCAACTCGTTCGCGCGCTTCATCTCGGCGATGGACTTGCCGGCGGCCGCGGCCATTTCGAGCATCTCCGTAGCGGTCTGGAACGGGTAGGGGCAGCCCGAGGGCCTGGCGGCGACGCTGCCTGCGTTCTGCAACTCCGCCTCGGTCAGGACGAAACCGCCGCCGATGGAATAATAGGTCTCTTGCAGGATCACGTCGCCCTGCGCGTCGGTCGCCATCAGGATCATGCCATTGGCATGGCCCTCCAGCGGATGACCGTAGTCGAAGATCAGGTCGGTCTCGGGCCGGAAGCTCAGCGTCGGCATCTCGGGCGGGGTGACGGTGCCGGTCCCGGCAATCGCGGCCAGCGCGGCCTCGGCCTTGTCGTGGTCATAGCTGTCGGGCAGGAACCCGGCGAGGCCGAGGATCGTCGCCCGGTCGGTCGCATGGCCCTTGCCGGTAAAGGCGAGCGAGCCGTGAAGCGAGGCGCGCAGCCCCTTCGGATGGAAGGGCGAGGCGCGCAACAGGTCAAGGAACCGCCCCCCGGCCACCATCGGCCCCATCGTATGGGACGAGGACGGGCCGACGCCCACCTTGAAGATGTCGAAGACGGAGAGGAACATGGGCGTCCTTTCAGGTCGCGCTGCCCTCGGGCGGGCAGGCGTATCCGGGGTTGGTGAATATGGTGTCGCCCAGCCCTTCGGCAAGGGCGGCGTTCCGCGCGGCGGGTCGGATCTCATGCGCGGCGGCGAGCGTGTGCAGGGCGGGGAAGGCGGTCAGGTCCAGCCATCCGCAGGATGCGGGCCTGCGTGGCATCGGTGAAGGCCCCTACATCGGCGCCGGTCCCGGCATGGCGCTCGGGGTAGAAGAACAGCCGGATATCGGCGTGAAGCGTGTTGGCGGTGAAGAACAGCCAGCGCAGGAACTGCCCGCGTTCGGGTGCGCCGGGGGCCGGGGCCAGCGCCCCATGTTCCTCCGCCAGCCACAGCAGGATTGCCCCGGTTTCCGACATCGGCCCGGCGGGGGTTTCCAGCGCCGGGATCAGCCCGGCGGGGTTCAGCCGCCGATAGGCCGCGCCATCCTGCTCGCGCCGCGCGCGATCGACCAGCACCGTGCGATAGGGCGGCCGCATGTCTTCGAGCGCGAGGCGCACGATGAGAGAGGCGTTATCGGGGGCATAGTGCAGTACATACATGGCGCGCATCCGTTTCCGATGGCCAGATTAACGCGCCTCGCGCCCGGTGGCGACGGCGGAAAACGACGCTTTGCCGCTGAAACCGCGCGGCTATCGGGGCTGGGGCGGGCGTCAGGCCGCGGCCGGACCGAAATCACCCTCGCGCCCGGTCCATATCTTGCGTATAACCTGACCCGAACCGCAATGGAGTGAGCCATGTCCCCGGAGCTGTCCCCGATCGAGAAGGCGAAATTCGCCGCCGCCCGCCGCGCGGTCGATTTCGTCGAAGGGGGCATGCGCGTGGGGCTCGGGTCCGGTTCCACCGCCGCCTGGATGGTGCGCTGTCTGGGCCAGCGGGTGCGGGAGGAGGGGCTGAAGATCACCGGCGTCCCGACCTCGGATCGCACGGCGGCGCTGGCGCGCGCCGAAGGGATCACCGTCGTCACGCTGGAAGAGGCGCGCTGGCTGGACCTGACCATCGACGGGACCGATGAATTCGACCCCGACCTGAACCTCATCAAGGGGGGCGGCGGGGCGCATCTGCGCGAAAAGATCGTCGCGACCGCCTCGGACCAGGTGATCGTCATCGCCGACGCGGCCAAGGAGGTCGCCCATCTCGGCGCCTTCCCCCTGCCGGTCGAGGTGGTCCCCTTCGGCTGGCAGACCTCCAAGGCGCTGATCGAGGAGATGCTGGTCGCGCTCGACGTTCTGGGGCGCGAGGTGACGCTGCGCATGAAGGGCGATTTGCCGTTCACGAGCGATGAGGGCAACCGCATCCTTGACCTGCATCTGGGGCGCATCGGCAATGCGCGGCAACTGGCGCTGGTGCTGAACCAGGTGCCGGGCGTGGTGGAGAACGGACTGTTCATCGACATCTGCGACCGCGTCGTGATCGGCCATGGCGACGGCCGGGTGGAGATCCGCGACATCGCCTCCGGCAGCAGCCAAGAGGACCGCATCGACTTCGCCGCGCCGGAAAACGTGTTCGGCGATCTGGGGTGAACGCCGCGCCCCCGGCTTGCCCGGCCCGGCGCGGACCGTTAACCCTTGGGCTCCATTTTCGGGAAGGACGGGCGCATGACCTTTGACTACGATCTTTTCGTCATCGGCGGCGGTTCGGGCGGCGTGCGGGCGGCGCGGATCGCGGCGGGGGACTATGGCGCTAAGGTCGGGCTGGCCGAGGAATACCGCATGGGCGGCACCTGCGTGATCCGGGGCTGCGTGCCGAAAAAGCTGATGGTTTTCGCCTCCGCCTTCCCCGA
>DAIOXI010000247.1:2178-3603 GCA_036758045.1 Albidovulum sp. | reverse complement strand
GACGCCCGCGAACCTGACCGGAAGCTGGGCCGGGGCGATGGGCCATACCCAGTTCATCCCGACCACCTATCAGGCCTATGCCGTCGATTTCACCGGCGACGGGCGGCGCGACATCTGGGGCGATGACCCGACCGATGCGCTGGCCTCGACCGCCAATTACCTTGCCAAGAGCGGCTGGGCGCGCGGCCTGACCTGGGGCGGCCTTGCCGGATCGGGCGTCACGGGGCGGCTGATCCAGCCACAGGCGGGCGGGCCGAGCTTTGCCGTCACCGGCAATTTCGACGCCATCAAGCGCTATAACAACTCCGACAGCTACGCGCTTGGCGTCGGGCTGCTGGCCGACCGGATCGGCGGCGCGGGGCCGTTGCAGGCAAGCTTTCCGCCCGATGCCAACGGGCTGACCAAGGCCGACCGCGTCGCGCTGCAAAGGGGCCTGACGGCGCGCGGCTTCGATACCGGCGGCAGCGACGGGGTGATCGGACCAAAGACGCGCGACGCGATCCGCGCCTATCAGTCCAGCCGCGGCATGGCGGCGACGGGGGAGCCGTCGGTGGCACTGCTGCGCAGTCTGGGCTGAGCCCTCAGGCGTTCAGGTCCTTCAACAGCCGCCCGTGCTTGCGCACCTCGGTCAGCACGTCGCCGAAGGTCAGAAGGCCCTTGGCCTTCAGCATCGGCAACAGCTTCTGAAACGCCTCGGCCGTCGCGATCGTGTCGCCCAGCGCGGTGTGGCGTGCCTCTTCCGGGATGGTGATGCCAAGCCGGTGGGTCAGCGCGTCAAGGCTGTGGCTTTCGGTCTTGCCATAGACCACCGCCGACAGAAGCACGGTGTCGAGGATGGGGTTGTCGAAGGTCATCCCCAACTCCCCCTCGCGGCGGCGCAGGAATTCCATGTCGAAGGGCGCGTTATGGGCGATCAGGACCGAGCCGCTGGCAAAGCCGTGAAAGCGGCGCAGCGCCGTCGGGACGTCGGGCGCGCCCGCGACCATCGCCTCGGAAATCCCGTGAACCTCCGTCGCCTTGGGCGGGATGCTGCGGCCGGGATCGACGAGCGTGTCGAAAACCTCCCCCTCCACTCGGCGGCCGTTCACCAGCCGCAGCGCGGCGATCTGCACGATCTCATCGCCCTCCTGCGGCAGAAGGCCGGTCGTCTCGGTGTCGAAGACGACATAGGCAAGGTCATCAAGACGCGCCTCGGCCAGCGCGGTCGCGGTGGGTTTGAAGAGCAGGTCAAAGTCATAGACGACCCGGCGCATCAGCGGTTCGGGCCGGCGCGAGGCCACCCGCGCCTCGCGCAGCGGCAGGCAGATCGCGGCCCGCCCCCCGGCGCGCGGTTCGGGCCAGCATTCGGTCGCATGGCTGGCCAGCACCGCCCGGCCCGTGGTGTCGTCGCCGGACCGCTCCAGCGGTTCGGCCAGCCAGCTTTCC
>DAIOXI010000247.1:0-2168 GCA_036758045.1 Albidovulum sp. | reverse complement strand
GTGCCCAGGTATAGATGCGGGCCGGCGGAAGCGCTGCCTTCATCTTCCCGTTCACATCGAAACTGATGTTGCCGCCGTGCTGGGTGCCCGCTTCCAGCAGCATGGAGACGGTGACGGCGCGCTTCACCGCGCGTTCCAACGCCTTCATGATCGAAGCGACGTCGTAGGCGACGAAGCTGGTCATGAAGAGTCGAGTCTGCGCGGCGTCGATGACCTGCAGCAGAGCCTGCTCTGTCTTGCGGGTCGCGACGAGATTGCTCGAAGGGCCGGTCCAGACGAGTTCGATCATCGCGCCCGGCCCGTCCTCAACCACGGAAACAGCGAAGTCGCGGGCGCCGTTCTCCCCGGCCATCCGCACGGCCAGACCGGAGAGGAGGGCGAGGATCTCAAACCCGTTACAGCGCAAGAGAAGCCCGCTGCCCTCGGTCACGACGGCAAGCCCCGCCGTCTCCATCCGCGCGCGGACGCCGTCGAGAAGATCGGCGCTGCGCGTCATGGGCATCGGCCACCAACCGGCGCGGGCGGCATCGTAGCGCCCGCCAAGCTCATTGATGGCGCGGGCAAGGGTCCCCACCTCTTCGATCAGGGCGGCGTCGAGCGCGGGGCTCTTCTCCCCGTCCTCGCCCGCCATGACGCCGATCACGGTCTGAAGGCTGGCGGCCGGGCGGCGGATGCGGTCGAAGATTTCGTCCAGCAGCCGTTCGCGCCCGGCATGGGCGTTCATGTCGGCGGTGATGTCGCGCAGCGTCAGCACATAGCCGGTGCCGCTTTCGCCCGCCTCCTCCACCAGACGCATCCGGCCGGAGAACAGCCGCGCGCCGTCCAGCGTGGCGACCATCAGATCGGACACCGCGTCGGGATCGCCCGAGGCCAGAAGCCGGTCATAGGCGTGGCGCAGCGGCGCCTCGCGCAGGTAGGAAAAGACCGGCCGGTCCAGCCCGATCTCGGCATCCGCGCCCAGAAGACCGGCGGCCTGACCGTTGTAGAACACCATCTGGTGGCGCCCTGAACAGAGCAGCACCCCCACCGGCACGTCGGACAACAGCGCCTCAAGCCGCGCCTTTTCTTCCGCCAGCCGCCGGGTTTCGCGTTCCCCCGCCTGGGCCAGCGCGCTGCGGGTGACGGTGAGGTTTTCCGCCACCGCCCCGGCGGCGGGGGCGAGGTCGCCAAGATAGCGGCCGGGCGCAAGGTCCAGCGCCCCGGCGCCTTCGGCATGGGCCTGCGCGCGCAGCCCCGCCGAAATCCGCCCGATGGCGCGGGCGACGTTTTCGTCGAAGAGATACCAGACCCAGGTCACAAGCCCGAGGATGGCGAAAGAGGCCACGCTGCCGGCAAGGATGAAGCCGTTCAGCAATGCGGGATCGGCGATCTTGCGATACCCAAACCAGAGCCCCGCGACGATGGCGGCGACCCCGCCAAGGGCCAGCGCCGCAAAGAACAGGAAGATACGCAGACGCAGGCTCAGCCTTTCAAGCATCGCCGTCCGCCCCTCCGGCCCCCTCTCCGGCCCCGGTGTCGAGCAACCGGCGCACCTCTTCGCGCAGTTCCTTAAGCTCGAATGGTTTGGCGATGAACCCGTCCGCACCCAGCGCCAGACCCTTGCGCCGTTCCATGGTCGATCCGCGCGCCGTCATCATCAGGATCTTCACATCCTTCAGCGCCGGATCCATGCGCACCGTCTGACATATCTCATAGCCCGACACCTCGGGCAGCATGACGTCCAGCAACACGAGATCGGGCGCGCTGTCGCGGATCTTCGGGACCGCCTCTGCCCCGTTGGCGATGCGTTCATGGGCATAGCCTTCGCGCGTCAGGACATAGTCGAGCGCCAGCGCGATGTTGTCCTCATCCTCGACGATCAGCACACGATGTCTCAGCTTCGGCTCTACCATCCTACCCTCCACTGCAAGCGGCCCGGACCAGCGGATCGTCCGCTTCCGTCAGCCATTCGGCCCCTTTCAGTATCCCGTCGGTAGACAGCGCCGCGCCGTCCATCAGGTCGGCTCGCGCGCCCGCCCCGCAATCAAAGGCCTGCGGGATGCGTTTTTCGGATTGCCAGCGCTGGAACACCACCGCATTGGCGGCAAAGACCTGTGGGTCCGCCGTGGATCGCGCCGCATTGGCCGTATCGACCGCGATGAAGCGCGAGACGATGGGAAAGGCATAGG
>DAIOXI010000246.1:2877-3660 GCA_036758045.1 Albidovulum sp. | reverse complement strand
CGGGCCGGTAGAGGGTAGAGATCGCGGCCATGTCGCGCGGATCGTGACGCGGAGAGGCAAATATCCCCACACCCGATCCGGCACAAAGCGCCGCCCCCCATGCCGCGGCCTCCTCGGTCGCGGTCACGGTGACGGGCAGGCCCAGCGCATCGCCAAAGACCTGCGCCACGGTCGGATTGCGCGATATGCCCCCGGTCAGCCGCGCCTCCTCCCGCGCGAAGCCGCTCCGCAGCGCATCGACATGGACGCGGTGATTGAAGGCGATCCCCTCGACCACGGCGCGCAGCATGTCGCCGCGCCCGTGCCAGCCATGCAGGCCGAAGACCCCCGCGCTGGCGGTGGCCCCGTGGGGGGAGCCGTAAAGATAGGGGTGGAACAGCACCGAAGAGGGCCGCGCCAGCGCCTCCCTCAACTCCGGCTCCAGTGTTTCGTGAATCGACCCGCCCTCTGCCTCGGCGCGCGCGCGATCGGTCGCGCAAAGCTGATCCAGAAACCAGTCGTAATTGGCGGTCGAGGCGGGGGAGATCGACATGTTGTTCCACTCCCCCCGCGCCAGCCCGTTGCGACAGAACCAGCGCCGGTCGACCGAAGGCGCGTCAGACACGGTTTCGTTGATCGAATAGGTCCCCGCGACGATGGCGACCACACCGCGCCCATAGCCCCCGATCCCGAGGGCCGAGGCGGTCACGTCATGCAGCCCCGCCACCACCGGCGTGCCGGGCAAAAGCCCCGTAAGCCGCGCCGCCACCGGCGTGACAAGGGCCACGACCACCAACGGCAATG
>DAIOXI010000246.1:0-2867 GCA_036758045.1 Albidovulum sp. | reverse complement strand
GACCTCATCGGGCAGTGCCACCTGTGGCAGCGCATCGGCCAGCGCGCCAAGGCCGAAGATCGGCAGGATGTCATCGGCGTAGGCTTGGGTCCGCACGTCGGTAAAGGCGGTGCTCGCCTCGGTCAGGTCGGTGCCGATGCTGCCGGTCAGGCAGAGGCGAAGCCAGTCCTTGCAGGCGATGACATGGCCGATCCGGGCGAAACGGTCGGGGTCGTTGTCGCGGATCCAGGCCAGGATCGCCGACGGGGCCGAGGCATGGGGCATCTGCCCGGTCCGCTCCAGCGCGCGACGGGCGGTCCCGTCCCCCTCCCACGCCGCCGCGACGTCGCCCGCGCGACTGTCAAGCGACAGGATACCGGGGCCAAGCGGCCGCGCCTGCCGGTCGAGCAGGTACAAACCGTCCCCGTGGGCGGTGGTGGCAACGGCGGCAATCTGCCCAGCCGGGCGCCCGGAGAGCGCGATGACCTCTGCGACCGCCTCCGCCGTCGCGGACCAAAGCGCGGCCATGTCGCGTTCCACATGGCGCGGGCGCGGCATCAGCGTCGCCACCCGCCGCCGGGCCAGCGCGACCACGCGCCCGGCCTCGTCGAACAGCACCGCCTTGGTGACGGTCGATCCGTTGTCGATGCCCAGAAGCAGCGCCATCCTTCCCCCGGTTCAGCCCGCGCCGACCGGCGCGGCCACGACCACCTCAACCCCCAGCGCGCGCATGTCGTCGATGCTCCGCGCGGGCGTCGCGGCATCCACGATCACGGTGTCGAAGGCGTCGAGCGGCCCCATCACATGCAGCGCGCGGCGTTCGAATTTCGTATGGTCCGCCAGAAGGATACGCCGCGCGGCGCAATCGGCCATCGCGCGCTTGGCCTCGGCGGTATCGGGCGACTGATGAAAGATCATCCCGTCCACGATGGCCGAGGGCGACAGGAACGCGATGTCGGTGCGCAGCCGCCGGATCTCGGCCGCCGTGACGGGGCCGAGGAAGGCGTTGCACCAGGCATGATACTGCCCCCCGATCCCCAGAAGCGTCAGGTCGCGGATGTCCTTCAGCGCCGCCATCAGCGTCAGCGAATAGGTGGCCGCCGTCAGCGGCACCTTGGCGGCGAGGTAAGGCACCATGCGGGCGACGGTGGTGGAATCGTCGAAGAACACCGCCTGGCCCGGATCAAGATAACGCACGGCCGCGGCGGCGATGGCGGATTTCTCACTGGCCTGACGGACGTCGCGATAGGCCTCGCTCGATTCGATCAGGCTGGTCGGCGCGGCGGAGACGATGCCACGGGTCTTGCGCAACAGCCCCCGGCTGGCGAGGTCGTCCAGATCGCGATGCGCGGTCATCAGGCTGATGCCGAAGCGCTCCACCAGATCCTCGATCCGCATCGTTCCCTCGGCCATCACCGCCTCGGCGATCAGGTGGCGGCGGGCGATCTGGCGGGCCTGACGGCTGTCGCTGGGCAGGTCGGAACCCGGCAGGGTGTCAGGCATGGGATCGGTCTTTGGCGGGCTCTGGGTCATGTCGCGTCTCCTTGTCCCAGATAGCGAGCATGGGGGCCATTGCGAAAGGAAATCTTCGCGAAGGGACGGGCGCGCACCGTGGCGCGCGCCCGTTTGTGTGGATCATTCGGACAGGGTGAAGGCAGCGGCGTACTTGTCGACATTGTCCTTCGTGATGAGAAGGCAGTCGAAAAGCTGCTTTTCCGTGGCCGCGCCGGTTTCGCCGGTCTTGATGAAATTGTCGGCCTGCCGGACCGCCTCGGCGGAAAAGACCGCGACCGGCTGAAGCACGGTATACTGCATCTCGCCGGCCTTCACGGCCTCGACCGCATCGGGCGAGCCGTCGAAGCCACCGACCTTCACCTGGTCAAGCTTGCCGGCCTCTTTCAGCGCCGCGATCGCGCCCAGCGCCATCTCGTCATTGCCCGAGATCACGCCGATGATGTCGGGGTTCGCCTGAAGCAGAGACTGCATCTTCTGATAGCCCTGGGTGCGATCCCAGTTCGCCACTTCCTTGCCGACCTTCACCAGGTCCGGATACTGGGTGATGACCGTCTCATAGCCGTTCGAACGGGTCGCGGCGTTGTTGTCGGCCGGGTTGCCAAACAGTTCGACATAGTTCCCCGCCTCACCCACATCGGCCACCCACTGCTCGGCGCCGAGCGCGGCACCTTGGGCGTTGTTGGACACAAGCTGCGCCTTGGCCAGACCTTCCTGGTTGATCTCGGCATTGACGAGGAACACCGGGATGCCCGCATCGACGGCCTTCTTGACCGCGCCGATGGAACCATCGGCATTGGCAGGGTCAAGGATGATCGCCGCCGACTTGTTGGTGATGGCGGTGTCGATCAGCTGGCTTTCGACGTTGGTGTCGCCCTTGTGGGCCGCGACATTGGCGCTATAGCCCAGGTCCTCGGCGGTCTTCTTGGCGACTTCGCCTTCGGTGAACCAGTAGGGGTTCGCCGGATCGGTCACGATGATGGAAATCAGGCCCTCGGCATTGGCCGCGTAGGCCATCAGGGGCATGGTGGCCACAGCGGCCATCAGCGCCCGGCGCGTCATCTTCAGCATTGGTATCTCTCCCTTGGGTTGGTGGATGTCTTGCCTTTCGGGGCAATCTTTCCGCCCGGCGCGATGAAGCCTTTGCGGCACCGGGCGGAGAAGCTCTCTCGGGGTCAGCCCTTGCGCGCGCGGCCCCCGTACTGGATGGAGTTCATCAGGACGGCCAGCACGATCACCGCGCCGGTAAAGACGGTCTGCCAGTAGGACGACACCCCGATGATGACGAGGCCGTCCGACAGAAAGCCGATCACGAAAGCGCCCAGCATCGTGCCGCGCACCGTGCCGCGCCCGCCGGTCAATGCGGCGCCGCCGAT
>DAIOXI010000245.1:3044-3812 GCA_036758045.1 Albidovulum sp. | reverse complement strand
TCTATCGGTTAGGACGTCAGGTTTTCAACCTGAAAAGAGGGGTTCGACTCCCCTACGGGCTGCCACTTCTTCCCGCGGATCAAGACCTGAACGCCACGTTGTTTGGCGCGGCCGTGACCCATGGCGCGGCAAGCCCATCTTACCGGCCCCAGCGACCGCCTCCGCCGCCGCAAACGAAAAAAGCCGCGCCCGGAGGCGCGGCCCTGTTCCATCGGACAGGCAGATCTTACTTGATCTTGCCTTCCTTGTATTCGACATGCTCGCGCTTGACCGGGTCGTACTTCCGCACGACCATCTTTTCGGTCATGGTGCGGGCGTTCTTCTTGGTCACATAGAAGTGCCCGGTGCCCGCCGTCGAGTTCAGACGGATCTTGATCGTCGTCGGCTTCGCCATTGTCGTTCTCCACTTGCCGGACGGCCTCGGCCACCCGCGAAATCCTTGAAGCCCGCCTTTTAACCGGGCGCCCTGCGGAGTCAACCGCAAAACCGGTGCCGGGCGCCGAAATTCCGCGCCCGGCGGGGCCTTGTCAGGCCATGCCCTGATCAATCCGCGCGCGGGTCTCGTCGCTTAGCCCCAAGGCGGCGGCAAGCTGGTTCAGATAGGCGTTCTCTTGCGGCGTATCGACCTGGATCGCCATCCGGGCCGAGGCATAGACCTGCGCCTTCATCGCGTCCCCGGTCGCCGAGGCCAGCGCCGCGACATCGACCGGCATATGCACCGCCGCCTGACTGCCGTCGACCAGCACCGGCACACCACGCGCCCGCGCG
>DAIOXI010000245.1:2063-3034 GCA_036758045.1 Albidovulum sp. | reverse complement strand
CCGGCTTGTCCAGCTCCGCCTCGACAAAGGCGATCTCTTCGTCGCTGGCGTCGGTCAGGTGGTCGAGGATCTTCTTGCGTTCCTCCGCGTCGATCTCGCCATCCGCCTTGGCGGCCTGGATCATGGCGCTGATCATCAGGCGGGCGTTTTCCTCCATCATGGCGTTGGCGGGCGTGCCGCCCATCATCGCCCCCATCATGTCGGTCATGGTCTTGCTGCCCGCCGCCGCCGTCGCGGTCATCGCGGAAATCAGGCTGCCAAGACCGGCCTGCCCCGCCTCGGTCGCCTGCGCGGCCTGGGTGCCGAACTTGCCCATCATGTCGCGCACGGCCTCGGCCCCGCCCGGCATGCCCATCTTTTCGGCCAACTGGCCAAGCTGGTCGCCGATGCCACCCGGTTCACCCGACTTGCGCAGCGCGTCCTGCAAGCCGTCCATGCCGCCCATCTTGCGGTACTTGTCAAAGCCCTTGGCGGCGGCGAAACCGATGGCCAGCGTGGCCAGCGTCTTGACGAAACTCATGTCGGACCTCCTGAGATGACATTCCGTCAATCATAACGCGGGATTTGCGACGCGCATGCAAAGAATGGCCTTCGGCCCGCAAAGCTACGGAAACGGGCGGAAACATGCGCGGACGGCCTGTAAGCCGGATTCTGTTCCCCCCGGACCTTGATCCGGGGGTCGATGACCATTCCTCTCGCCCCGCCGTTACCGGCGGGATCAAGCTGCCAACCCGGACCTCTCGGGCTGAAGCGTCCCTGCGGGCGGTCCCTGCGCCTGCGCGCAGACCGGACCCCGCGCGAGGTCCCTATTTGGCATTGCTCCCGGTGGGGCTTGCCGTGCCGGTCCTGTTGCCAGTCCCGCGGTGGGCTCTTACCCCACCGTTTCACCTTTTCCCCGGACAGGTCCGGGGTAGTCTCTTCTCTGTGGCGCTTTCCCTCGGGTTGCCCCGGCCGGGCGTTACCCGGCACCG
>DAIOXI010000245.1:0-2053 GCA_036758045.1 Albidovulum sp. | reverse complement strand
ACCGCAGCTTCATGGAGGCCGGACTTTCCTCGCGCCCCGAAGGACCCGCGGTCATCCGGCCATCCGCGCGGGCTTGCAGATAGTCCCCGCGCTTGTGACGGTCAAGCCGGGCGTTTGTTCCGTGGCAGAGCGGTGTTAGTCTGGCGCGGGGGACAATTGCATGGAAACACCATCCGTTTATACAAAGCAGGGCTTCGGGCAGGAGATCGCGCAGGGACGCAACCCGGCACTGATCGTCGTGGATTTCGTCAACGGCTTCCTCGATCCGGATATCTTTGGCGGCGGCAACTGCCTTGACGCTGCGGAACGAACCATCGCGGTCCTCACGGCGGCGCGACAGGTGGGTTTGCCGGTATTCTTCACCCGCATCGTCTATGCCGAAGACGGGTCGGATCATGGCGTCTGGGTCGAGAAGGTCCCCCGCCTCGCCGACCTGACAGAGGACGCCCCCGCCAGCCAGGTCACAACAATGCTAGAGCCGAGACCCGATGAAATCGTCCTGCGCAAGACGCAGGCCTCGGCCTTCTTCGGCACCGGACTTGCCGGCCGTCTCGCCGCGCGCGGCATCGACACGGTTTTCATCGCTGGCGCCACGACAAGTGGCTGCGTGCGCGCAACGGTGGTGGATGCGATCAGCCACGATTTTCGCCCGATCGTGATCCGCGATTGCGTGGGCGACCGCGCCGAAGGCCCGCATCTGGCGAACCTTTTCGACATGGAGCAGAAATACGCGCAGGTGATCGGGGCCGAGGCCGCTGTCAGGCTGATGGCGGGCGCGTGACGGGGTAGCGAACCGCGAGATCCGTGATGAGCGTCCGGTCGGCCGCCTCTTCCGGCCCCTCCGCCTGCGGCCGGAAGCGAAGCCGGAACGCGCGCAACAGCAGGTCGGCGGGAAGGTCTGGATAGCCGAAGCGGCGGGCCGTATCCGCGAAATCCCCCTCGGCTTCGTCATGGGTTTCGGGCCAGACCGACAGACCTTGCAGCGCCAGCCGCCGCCAGTCGAAGCGCGGGCCGGGGTCGCCCTTGCGGCCTGGCGCCATGTCGGAATGGCCGATCACGCCTTCGGGCGGGATGGCCCAGCGCGCCATGATCCCGCCGAGCAGCCCCTCAAGCGCGGCCATCTGAGGCTCGGGGAAAGGGGCGTCGCCGGGATTGGCAAGCTCGATGCCGATGGAGGCGGAATTGACGTCGGTGACGTCCCCCCAGGCTCCCGCCCCGGCATGCCAGGCGCGCGCGCCCTCATCCACAAGCTGTTCGACGGTCCCGTCCGTGTCGATCAGCCAATGGGCCGAAACCTCGGCCAGGGGATCGCAAAGCCGCGCCCGCGCCTCGGCGCAACTTTGCATCGCGGTGTAGTGGATCACGATCAGGCGCGGCACCGCGCCATCACGGCGCGGCCCGAAATTCGGCGAGGGGAAACGGCTGCCGCCCGTCCCCCTCACCCTATTGCTTCGCCTTCTGGAACGGCGTCGGGTCCCAGTAGCAGGCAAATCCGTCCCCATCGGGATCAAGATTCCTGGGATCGCGCTGCGGCCCGCCAGCCTTCAGGAAGGCCTGCTGCGCGGCCTCGGGCGTGTCATAGCGGGCGCAGTTCCGCTCAGAGCTTGAAATCGCGATGCGGGATCGGGGATAGATCGTCTCTCCCTTCCGGTTCGGCGCGTTCAGGGCGTATTGCACCAGATCGACGGCGGCCGAGGCCGCGCCCGTGCGTTCGGGCAGGTCGGTCGGCTGGACCTGCTGATACTGCGCGCGGTTCCGTTCCATCCGCGCCTTGTCCGAGGCGATGGTCTCACGCGAGGCGACGGCGGCAAAGTCGTTCTCATCGGAAATGCCGGTATGGCTGGTCGCCGGGGCGGGCGCGATCGTCTCCCCGGTCACGGGCGCGACCGGATTGGCAGGCGCCACATCGGGGATGGAGGGCGACACCGCCTGCCCCATCGCGTTCAGCGGCGCGCCGACCGGCTGACCCAACTGGCCCTGACCGATCCCGGCGGCGGCCAGATCGCCCGCCGTCGGCGCGCCGGCGGCGGTCGCATAGCCCGCACCCTCCTGG
>DAIOXI010000244.1:0-3820 GCA_036758045.1 Albidovulum sp. | reverse complement strand
CCGGGTAGAATTTCAGGACCGGGACGTAAAGATCGCCGCGATAGCTGACGAGGATCGGTTTGTCATTGGCCACGAACTCCGCAAAGAGCGAGATCGCGAAGAGGATGCCGAAGATCCACAGCGACCAATAGGCGCGGCCATTGGCGCGGAAGTTGCGCCAGCGGCGCCGGTTGAGGGGGGAAAGCGCCATCAGCCAGCCCGGCTTTCGAAGTCGATCCGGGGATCGACCAGCACATAGGTCAGGTCGGACAGGAGCCGGATCACCAGGCCGAGAAGGCCGAAGACGTAGAGCGTGCCGAAGACGATGGGATAGTCCCGCGCCACGGCCGCCTCATACCCAAGCCGCCCGAGGCCATCGAGCGAGAAGATGGTCTCGATCAGCACGTTTCCGGTGAACAGGACCGACAGGAACAGCCCCGGAAAGCCCGCGATCACGATCAGCATCGCGTTGCGGAAGACATGGCCGTAAAGCACCCTGCCTTCGGTCAGGCCCTTGGCCTTGGCGGTCAGGACATATTGCTTGCCGATCTCGTCCAGAAAGCTGTTCTTGGTCAGCAGCGTCAGCGTGGCAAAGCTTGAGATTGTCATCGCCACCACGGGCAGGGTGATGTGCCAGAAATAGTCGGCGATCTTGCCGACAAGGGACAGCGTCTCCCAATTATCCGAGGTCAGGCCGCGCAGCGGAAAGATGCGCCAATAGCTGCCACCTGCGAACAGAACGATCAGAAGGACGGCGAAGAGAAAGCCGGGGATGGCATAGCCGACGATGATCGTGCCGCTGGTCCAGGTGTCGAAACGTGACCCGTTCCGCACCGCCTTGCGGATGCCGAGGGGGATGGAGATCAGGTAGGCCAGAAGCGTCGACCAAAGGCCCAGAGAGATCGAGACCGGCAGCTTGTCCACGATCAGGCTGACGACCGAGGTCGAGCGGAAATAGCTGTCCCCGAAATCGAACCTCAGATAGTCGCCGATCATCTTCGCGAAGCGTTCCGCCGGCGGCTTGTCAAAGCCGAACTGCTTTTCCAGATCGGCGATGAATTCGGGCGGCAATCCGCGCGCGCCCATGTACTTTTCGCCCGCGCCGCTGCCCACCTGCATGTCCGAAGGGCTGCTGTCGCCGCTGCTGCCGGAAATGCCCTTGAACACGTCGCCCTGGCCTTCCATCCGGGCGATGATCTGCTCGATCGGTCCGCCGGGGACGAATTGCGTCAGCGAGAAGTTGATGAGCATGATCCCGAACAGTGTCGGGATCATCAAAAGCAGCCGTCTCAGGATATAGGCGCCCATGGGCCGTCCGCTCTTTCCCCTTGCCGCGCGGGCCTAGTTGTAGGCGCCTGCGGCCTTCAGTTCGGCAGCCTTATCGGCGTCGTACCACCAGAAATCAAGCTGGCCGACCTGCAAGGGTGGCAGCGTGTCCGGGTGGCGGTAGAAATCGTAATAGGCAACCCAGTTGTCCGGGTTGTACCAGAGCGGAATGTCGAACGCCTTCGCCCGCAGCGCACGGTCAAGCGCGTGGACCGAGGTCGTAAGCTCCTCAACCGTCTTGGCCGCGATCACATCGCCGATCAGCGCATCCACCGCCGGGTCACGCAGCCGCATCAGGTTGCGGGAGCTGTCATCGGCGGTTTTGGAGCCGAACCACTGTTCCAGCCCGATCGAGGGTTCGAAATTCATGTCGAAGGCCTGATTGGCAAGGTCGAAATCGCCCTTGCGGCGGCGTTCGACATATTGCGCGGTATCGACCCGTTCCAGTTTCGCCTGAACCCCGATCAGTTTCAGGTTCTCGATGAAGGGATTGACCACCTTGTCGTAGAAGGGGTTGTACTGGATGATCGTCAGGCTCAGCACCTCGCCCTTGTCGTTGCGGCGGATGCCGTCGGACCCGGTCTTCCACCCGGCCTCTTCCAGAAGCGCCGCCGCGGCGCGGGCGTTCCCGCGTTCGGGGCGGTTGGTTGCGGCGGCGTTTTCGGGCGGTGCGGCGGCGTCATCGGTCAGGATCGTGGCGTCGAGAAGGCCCTTGTCCACCAAGGGTTTCAGCAGCGCCACCTCGGCCTCGGTCGGTGTGCCGGTCGCGGCAAGGTCGGTGTTCGGCCAGAATGACACGGGGCGGCTGTAAAGCCCGTGGAACAGGGTCTGGTTGCTCCAGGGGAAGTTGAACGCCATGCCGATCGCCTGACGTACCCGCGCGTCCTGCCAGTGCGGCCGGTCGAGGTTGAAGACCCAGGACAGGTGGGTGCCGACATTGCCGTCGGGGATGGTCTCTGTCCGGGCCCAACCCTTCCTGATCGCGTCGAAATTATAGCCGGTCGCCCAGTTCTCCGGGTCGCTTTCGTTGCGGAAGGTGTACTCGCCCGCCTTGAACCCCTCGAACGCGGCGTCGCTGTCGCCGTAATATTCCACCCGGATACGGTCAAAGTTGTTGCGGCCCTTGTTCAGCGGAATATCATTGCCCCAGTAATCGGGGTTGCGCTTGTAGACCACGCGGCGGTTGTAGTCGAAGCTGTCCAGCACATAGGGCCCGGTGGACAGGAACGGCTCTTTCGTCGATTTGTCGAGCCGCGCGCCGGTCTTTTCGAACCAGGCCTTCGAGAAGACGGGGGTGCCGCCCGCGACGCCGACCCGGTCGCGGAGCGAGGCTTCGGGCTTGAAGTAGAAGGTGATCCGGTGCGGCGTTTCGACCTCGACCCTGTCGATGAAGCCTTCGACGATGCGGCGGTATTCGCTGATGCCCTGCGTCTGGAACAGGTTGAAGCTGAAAGCGACATCCTCGGCCGTCATCGGCGTGCCGTCGGAAAAGGTCACGTCATCGCGCAGGTTGAAGGTCACGAAAGAGAGGTCGGCGGGATATTCCAGCGTGGTGCAAAGCAGGCAATAGGCGCCGTACGGGTCGTCGGCGGTGCTGGTCAGCATGCTTTCGCTGCCGATGGTGTTGAGCGCGGCGGGCACGCCGTCACGGGCATATTGGTTGAAGCTGTCAAAGCTGCCCTGCGACCAGAGCGAGATTTCGCCCCCTTTCGGCGCGTCGGGGTTGACGTAATCGAGATGGTCGAAATCGGCGGGGTATTTCAGCGCGCCGAAGTTGGAAAAGCCGTAAGAGACAGTCACATCCTCGGCCGCCCATGCACACTGCAGCGTCGCGAGGGTCAGCGCGACCATGGCGGCTGCGGCGAAAAACACCCGCCGCGACGGTTCCTTTTGCCCCATCGGGCGGCGGCAATCCTGTACCTGCATAGATACTCCCTTCGCGGGTCCGGCCCAGGCCCGCACTGCTTTGCCGAAGCTAGAACGGCAGGCGCGCCGGATTCAAGTTGCGAATGCGTGAGGGGGGCGTCATGCAAAGGGCCGCCCCGAAGGACGGCCCCCAAAAGCTCCGATGGCGAACCGGTTCAGCCGCCCAGGGTCGCCAGATAGGCGATGATGTTGGCGCGGTCCTCGACCTTGGGGAGACCGGCGAAGGACATCTTGGTCCCCGCAACGACGCCCTTGGGGTTGGCGAGGAAGGCTTCGAGCGCTTCCGGCGTCCAGTCGCCGCCATGCGCCTTCATCCCGTCCGAATAGCCAAATCCGGCGACCGAGGCGACCGCGCGGCCGACGACGCCGTCAAGATGCGGGCCGGTGGCGTTGGTGCCGTCGATCTTGTGGCAGGCCTTGCACTTCGAAAAGACCTTTTCGCCCTTCGCCGCGTCGGCCGAGGCGTAGAGGGTGGCGAAGTCCGGGCCGGCATCGGCCTCGGCCGCGTCACCGCTGTCGCCCGCGTCGCCGGTGTCGATGATGTAGGCCTGCGCGAGGCCCTCGGGGCGCGGCTGCTCGGCATAGCTGA
>DAIOXI010000243.1:291-3838 GCA_036758045.1 Albidovulum sp. | reverse complement strand
CATAGGGGCTGCCGGTGCCGCCGCCCGACATGACGGTGTCATAGTCCGGCATGGCGTCGAAGGTCATGGTGGTGGCCGAAGCCGCGCCGGCAAGGCCAAGGCAAAGCGCCGAGGCAGAGGCCAGATATGCAAGACGGCCCATCGGGACCTCCACTGAGATGTGCATCACATTTTAACGATTCACGAATTTAGCGCAGATCGTTAACCCTTACGACCTTACCGGGGCAAATGTGGCGAATCTGCGGCACATTCGCCTCAATTCCGGCTCTGGGGTTATTCTGCGCGGTCTTCCGCGGTTGGGGGCGGGTGGGGGCGCCGCGCCGGCGCGCGCTGCTGCGCGCTGGCCTTGGCGCTGCGGGGACACTACGCAGGGCGCATGAAGCTTCTTTTCCTTGGCGATGTGATGGGACGGGCGGGGCGCGCGGCGGTAGCGGCGCGGCTGCCGGGCCTGCGCGCGGATCTTGGCCTCGATTTCGTGGTCGTGAACGGGGAAAACGCGACCTCGGGCGCGGGGCTGTCGGCGGCCCATGCCAAGGCGCTTCTCGATGCCGGGGCGGATTGCCTGACGCTGGGCGATCATGCCTTCGACCAGAAGGAGATGATAAGCTTTATCGAAAGCGACCCGCGTATCCTCCGGCCGCTGAATTTCGCCAGGACCGCGCCGGGCAAGGGCGCACGGGTCTTTACCGCGCCGGGCGGGCGCAAGGTTCTGGTGGCGCAGGTTCTGGGCCAGGTCTTCATGAAGCGGCCCTTCGACGATCCGTTTTCCGCCGTCGATCAGGTGTTGCGCGCCCATACACTGGGTGCCGCCGTGCAGGCCGCCATCGTCGATGTCCATTGCGAGGCGACGAGCGAGAAGATGGGCATGGGCCATTGGTGCGACGGGCGGGCGAGCCTTGTGGTCGGCACCCATACCCATGTGCCGACGGGCGATGCGATGATCCTGAAGGGCGGTACGGCGTACCTGACCGATGCAGGCATGTGCGGAGACTATGACTCCGTCATCGGGATGGAAAAGCTTGAACCGATGCGCCGTTTCGTGACCGGCATGGCGAAGGAACGTTTCACCCCCGCCAATGGCGAGGCGACGCTGTCGGGCGTCTATGTGGAAACCGACGACGCCACCGGCAAGGCGACGGCGGTCCGCATGATCCGCATCGGCGGGCGGCTTCAGGAGGCGCGTGTCTGATGACGCCTTCGGCCCGCGTTCTCTTCGCGGCCCTCATTGCCGTGGGCGTGGTCTGGGGCATCACCATGCCGATGTCGAAACTCGTCGTCGATGGCGGCTACCGGCATTTCGGCATCATCTTCTGGCAACTCGTGGTCTGTTCGGCGCTTCTGGGGGGCGCGCTGATCGTGCAGGGGCGGGGTCTGCCCGTCACGCCGGCCGCGCTTGGCCGCTATGTCTTTGTCGCGCTCTTTGGGACGATCCTGCCCAATGCCGGCTCCTATATCGCGCAGGAGGGGCTGCCCTCGGGCCTCGTCTCGGTCTGTTTCGCGCTGATCCCGATGATGGCGCTGCCCCTGGCGCTGGCGGCGGGGATCGAACGGCCCAGCCTTGCCCGGCTGATGGGCCTTGTCGCGGGGATGATCGGCATCCTTCTGATCGTGGTGCCGGAGGCGAGCCTGCCGGACCGCGCGGCGCTGGTCTTCCTGCCCTTCGCGCTGGCCTCGGCGTTCTGCTATGCCGTCGAGGCGACGGGGCTGGGCAAGTTCGGCGCGGGCGATCTGGACCCGGTGCAGCTTCTGGCCGGGGCCTCGCTGGCGGGCATCCCGCTGTCGCTGCCGCCCGCGATCTGGACCGAAGCCTGGATCTGGCCGGGGCAGGGGGCGCTGTCGCTGGACGTGCTGATGATCGGCGTCGCGGTGGTCCATACCGTTGCCTATACCGGCTATGTCTGGATCGTCGGCCATGGCGGCGCGGTCTTCGGCGCGCAGGTCAGCTATCTGGTCACCGGATCGGCGGTGGTCTGGTCGATGCTGCTTCTGGGAGAGCGGTATTCGATCTGGGTCTGGGCCGCCATCGCCGTGGTTTTCATCGGTTTGTTCCTTGTCCAGCCGCGCCCGCGCGGCACCGGCGGGGAGCATCTTGTTCCCCATCCCGACCCGGCTAAGATCGGGGCGGATGAAAGGCAGGTATCCTGAATGATCGACCTTCCCCTGTCGCAGGACGGTCAGGCCATCCTCGCGCTCCTGATCGTGGTCGCGATGTTCGTGATGTTCGTGCGGGAACGCTTCCCGACCGAGGTCATCGCCATCGCCGGGGCGGCGGCCTGCCTTGTGCTGGGGCTTCTGCCCTATGACGATGCGCTGAAGGCGCTGACCAATCAGGCGCCGTGGACCATCACGGCGATGTTCCTCATCATGGGCGCCCTGGTGCGGACCGGCGCGCTTGACTGGCTGACACGGACGGCGGAGGCGAGCGCAGGGCACCGCCCGACGGTGACGCTGGTCATCATCTTCGGATCGGTGGCACTCGCCTCGGCGTTTCTGAACAACACGCCGGTCGTGGTGGTGATGATCCCGGTCATGGTGACGATCGCGCGCAAGCTGGGAACCTCGCCGTCAAAGCTTTTGATTCCCTTGTCCTATGCCGCGATCCTTGGCGGTACGATCACGCTGATCGGCACCTCGACCAACCTTCTGGTGGACGGTGTCGGGCGCAATGCGGGCCTTGCGCCCTTTTCGATCTTCGAGATCACGCCCCTGGGCCTGATCCAGGTGCTTGTGGGCTTTGCCTATCTCGGCCTTGTCGGGCGCCGCGTGTTGCCTGAGCGGCAGTCGATGGCGGGGCTCCTGGGCGACCGGCGCAAGCTGAAATTCTTTACCGAGGTGGCGCTGCCGGAGGATTCGCGGCTGGTCGGGCAGCGTGCGCTGGATGTGGATCTCTTCAAGCGGCCCGGCGTGCGGCTGGTCGATGTGCTGCGCGGCGATGCCTCGCTGCGCCGCGACCTTGATCCGGTGATGTTGCAGGCGGGTGACCGGGTGGTCCTGCGGACCGAGATGGCGGAACTCCTGGGCATGCAGGAAAACCAGGACGTTCGGCTGGTGGACAAGCTGTCCTCGGTCCAGACCGAGACGGTGGAGGTGCTGATCTCGCCCGGCTGCCGCATGGTCGGGCGGTCTTTGGGGGAGCTTCGCCTGCGCCGCCGTTACGGCGTCTATCCGCTGGCGGTGCATCGGCGGAACCAGAATATCGGCCGCCAGCTGGACGATCTGGTGGTGGTGGTCGGTGATACCCTGCTGCTGGAAGGCGCGCCCGAGGATATTCAGCGTCTGGCCGCCGACATGGACCTTGTCGATGTCTCGAAGCCGACGGTGAAGCCCTATCGCCGCAACAAGGCGCCGATTGCCTTTGGCGTGCTGGCGGGCATCGTGGCGCTGTCGGGGCTGGGTGTGGCGCCGATCCTCGTCCTCTCCATCGTCGGTGTCGCCATCGTCCTGCTGACCCGCTGCATCGACGCGGAAGAGGCGTTTTCCTTCATCGAGGGGCGGCTTCTGGCGCTGATCTTCGCCATGCTCGCGGTCGGGGCGGCGCTGGACCATA
>DAIOXI010000243.1:0-217 GCA_036758045.1 Albidovulum sp. | reverse complement strand
CGGCGCGGTTGCTGGGCAGCTGGGTCAGCCCGGCCCTGGCGAACCTGCCGCCGCAACTGGTGGTGCTGGCGATCTACCTCCTGGCCATGGTCCTGACCGAGATCGTGTCGAACAACGCGGTCGGCGTGATCTTCACCCCGGTCGCGATCGAACTTGGGCATTCGCTGGGCCTTGATCCGCGCGGGTTGGTCGTGGCGGTGATGTTCGCGGCCTCGGC
>DAIOXI010000242.1:0-3872 GCA_036758045.1 Albidovulum sp. | reverse complement strand
CCAGGCGTTGAAATCGCCGACCACCGACACCCGAACGGCATACGGTGCCCAGACCGCGAAATGCACGCCCCCGGCCCCCTCATGGGTCATGAGGTGCGCGCCAAGCTTCGTCCAGAGCCGGCGGTGATTGCCTTCGCCGATCAGGTGTTCGTCCATCTCACCCAGAACGGGCCCGAACCGATAGGGATCGTCAAAGTCCCAGACCGTGCCATCCTCGGCCTCGGCCCTGAGCATGTAGGGTCTGCCCGCCTTGAGCGGCCCCTCGAAAACCTCGCCCGCCGCCGGGTGGCGGGCCATTTCCACCGGCTTTGCCCGGCCCTGCACCAGCCAGAGCCGCGCGACCTGCGGCAGGATCACGCGCACCACATCGCCCTGCGGACCCAGCACCGCGAAAGGGTCGCCATGCCGCCCCTCGGCCAGCGCCCGCGCGTCGGCATCCGCCAGCCCCGCCTTGATCCGCTTCGCCATAGCCTCTCCTCTCTACAGAGCCGAGTCGACGCCCCAGATGTCCTCCATGTAACCACGGATCGCCCGGTCGGATGAGAAAAAGCCCATCCGCGCGGTGTTCAGCGCGGCCTTTCGCGCCCAGTCATCCGCCTCGCGGTAGCTGCGGTCCACCTCGCCCTGTTCGGCATGGTAAGAGCCAAAGTCAGAGGCGACGAGGAAATAGTCGTGATGCCACATCCGATCGACGATGCCATGATAACGGTCGCGCTGGCCGGGGCTGAAACGGCCCTCGGCGATCATCTGAAGGACATCCTGCAGGGGCTGGTTCGCCAGAATCGCGTGACGGGCGTGTTCGACGTCCTTGCGCCGTTCCTCGACCTCATCCGCCGTCAGGCCGAACAGGAAGAAGTTTTCCGCCCCGACCTTTTCGCGGATCTCCACATTGGCGCCGTCCAGCGTCCCGATGGTGAGCGCACCGTTCAGCGACAGCTTCATGTTGCCGGTGCCTGATGCCTCTTTCCCGGCGGTGGATATCTGTTCGGACAGGTCCGCCGCCGGGATCAGGCGTTCGGCCATGGAGACGTTGTAATTGGCCGGATAGACCACCTTCAGCAGGTCGCCGGTCTTCGGGTCGTTATTGATGACGGCGGCCACGTCATTGATAAGGTGGATGATTTCCTTGGCCACGACATAGCCGGGCGCGGCCTTGCCGCCGAAGATCTTCACCCTTGGCACATGCGGCAGGTTCGGATTTTCCCGGATGAAATGCCATTGCGCGACGGTCTGGAGGATATTCAGAAGCTGGCGCTTGTATTCGTGCAGTCGCTTGACCTGCACGTCGAACATCGCGTCGGGGCTGACGCTGATGCCGGTCGCCCGCGCGATCCAGTTGGCCGTCGCCACCTTGTTGGCGCGCTTGGCGGCGGCGAAGGCATCGCGAAAGCCCTTGTCCTCCACATGCGGCTCAAGTTCCCTCAGCCGGTCAAGGTGATCTTCCCACCCCTCCCCGATCGTTTCGGTTATCAGCCCCGACAGCGCCGGGTTCGCCATGCGCAGCCAGCGGCGGGGGGTGACGCCGTTCGTTTCATTCACGATCCGGCCGGGGTGGAGCTTGTTCAGTTCGGGGAACAGCCGTTCCTTGACCAGTTCGGTATGCAGTGCCGAAACGCCGTTGACCCGGTGGGCGGAGATGAAGGCCAGTTCGCCCATCCGCACCTCGTGATGTTTCACGATGCCGACGTAATGGGGGCGGTTGGGGAAGCGGCGGCGGTGCAGGCTGTCTATGCGTTCGATGATCTGCATATGGCGCGGCAGGATGTTCCCGACCAGCCAGGTGGACCAGCGTTCCAGCGCCTCGGGCAGAAGGGTGTGGTTGGTGTAGCCAAGGCAGGCCTGGGCGATGTCGAAGGCCGCATCGAACCCGATCCCGTGGGCGTCGGTCAGAAGCCGGATCAGTTCCGGCCCGGCCAGCGCGGGATGGGTATCATTCATCTGGATCGCGACATGGGTCGGCAGCGCCGTCAGGTCGGTATGCGTTTCCAGATAGCGGCGCAGGATGTCCTGGATCGCGGCGGAGGTCAGGAAAAACTCCTGCTTCAGGCGCAGTTCCTTGCCCTGATAGGTGGTGTCCTCGGGATAAAGTACCCGGCTGATGGTGCGGGCCAGAGTCTCCGGCTCTGCCGCCGCCGCGTAGTCGCCGCGGTTGAAACGCTCAAGGTCGAAGGCCTGCGTGGGTTTCGCGCTCCAAAGGCGCAGCGTATTGGCCCAGCGCCCCTGCCAGCCCACCACCGGCGTGTCATAGGCCGAGGCGATGACGGTTTCGCCCGGCGTCCAGAGCGCGCTTCCGTCCTTTTCGACGACCTCGCCCTTGAAGCCGATCGTATAGGCGCTTTCGGGCCGCTCGAATTCCCACGGGTTGCGGGTGTTCAGCCAGTCCTCCGCCGTCTCGACCTGCTGGCCGCCTTCGAAGCGCTGGCGGAACAGACCGTGTTCATAGCGGATGCCATAGCCGTAGGACGGGCAGCCCACCGTCGCCATGCTTTCCATGTAGCAGGCGGCAAGACGGCCCAGCCCGCCATTGCCCAGCGCCGCGTCCGGCTCCTCCCCCGCCAGCGTCGCGAAATCCTGCCCCAGATCGGCCAGCACCTCCTCCGCCATGTCGCGCAGGCCGAGGTTGATCGCGGCATCCTCAAGGATGCGGCCGATCAGGAATTCCATCGACAGGTAATAGACCCGCTTGCGGTTTTCGGCCCAGGTGCGGCGGGTGGAGGCGAACCACGGCCCCACGATCCGGTCGCGGATCGCGAAGGACAGCGCCATGCGCCAGTCGTAATCCGAGGCATGGCCCGCATCCTTGCCGAGCGTATAGGTCAGGTGGCGCAGGATATCGGCGCGAAACGCCTCCTTGCCGGGCCGTTGGGCGGATATGTCTTTCACGTCATGGCTCCGTCCGGGGCCGGACCGGGACGCCCCCGGGACAGGTGGGCAGCGGTCGTCCGGCGCGCTTCATGTTTCCGCTATCATTTCTGCAAGCGCTTTGGAAGTCAAAGATTGGGGGGTGAGAAGGGCAAGCGGGGTCGGCAAACCACTGATGGACCCATGCGGTCCCGCAAGAGACCTGCGGCACTTTAAGGTGAGTTCCCAGGGGCCATCGGAAGTACTACCGTCGCCTCGACTACACGACTGCATGTGGAGAGGCAGATCACATCCAACCGTTGTATTTCCCCACTGCTACGAAAGCTGCGATCAGCAGAGCGGTCAGGGTCAAAATCAGTTCCAGCGCGGACATTGTCGCATGTTTCCTTTTTTGGATTCGCGAATCGAATTTCGCCATTGCGACCTTTCAGATACTGCTCTTTTCCGATCTTGTACGGCAGACTTCACGGAGGGGCGGCGCAACCCACTGATTTTCAATCAGTTGGTCCGGCTCGCAAAAACAATCACTTGCCCGATACAAGCGCTCAATAAAGCCAGACAAACCCCACCCCAAACATCAAATATTTCAATAGGATGCTCACGGTGATGCGGGTGAGACAACTGATAATTTCATTGTCATTTCAGATCGTTATAGGTCGTCTCTGTAGAAACCGACTCGGATGGTAACGCGTAGTTGATCCTTGACACGTGCTTTTTCGCCTTCGGGCAGAATTCTCGCCTCTGTCTTTCGCTTTGTCGCGACTGGGACCATGTGCGCCCCCTTGCGCCCGCAATTATGCGCCCGCATAATAACTCCACAACCCGGAGGAGACCTTGCCCGATTCCACCCCCGATACCGACCGCGCCTGGCGGCGCGCGCCCGAGGAGGAGCGGCGCGCCGATCTGATCCGCGCGACCATCGACTGCGTCGCCGATGGCGGCGTGGCGGCGGCGACGGCGCGCGCGGTGGCGGCGCGGGCGGGTGTGTCGAACGGATTGATCCGGCATCA
>DAIOXI010000241.1:3618-3954 GCA_036758045.1 Albidovulum sp. | reverse complement strand
TTTGTCATTCGCGTTCCTTCGGTTCAGCCAGACCGCACCGGCCCCGGACATCGGCAACCATCGGCGATCTGCGTTCAGGTAGCCTATCTAGGCGGTCGGGGGCCGGTCTTCAACCATACCGGCCAACGGGCGGTCGAGCCACAATAGTTACGCGGCAGGGCGGCGCAAGGGTGGATTTCCCGCCCCCGTCCCGTTCGTCCGGCGTCAGATCAGCCCGTAACCCGCGGCGCAGGACACCGCCTGCGAGGCGGTCTTGGCATTCAACTTTTCCTTGGCATTGCGGATGCGCTGCTTGATGGCGCCCATGTCGGAGGCGGCGACGGTGACCAGCCCCAG
>DAIOXI010000241.1:0-3608 GCA_036758045.1 Albidovulum sp. | reverse complement strand
CTGGCCCATGTGATAGCCGTTGAAGGCATCCCACAGCCCGTCGCGGATCATCGACAGCGCCTCAAGCTCGGCCTTCGTCAGGTTCGCGGGCGGGGTCGCCGCAAGGTGCAAGGCGGTGAAGCGGTCGCGAAGCTGCTCCACCTCCGCGTCGGTGAAGTCCCGGTCGCTGCGCGCGAAGGTGGCGTAGCTGCGATGGCCGCCCTCATCGGGCGGCGCGCAGCTGACGGCGGCGCCAAAGCGCATGCCGTATTGCGCGGCCTCTCGCATCACGCCCTGCGGATCGGGCAAGACGATCTCGTGCCAGCGGATCGCGCCGGTATTGCCATAGACCCAGCGCACGACCGGGTCATGCACCAGATAGCCCATCCGCGTATAGCGATCGATCCAGGCCTGCGGCATCGTGTTGCACTCGGCCATCGGCACCACGAAACCGACCCTCAGCGCGGCATAGAACCCGGCCGGGGCAAGGCGTCCGAATTCCTGCTTACAGTCGAAGGCGGCCATCGCCAAAATATCCCAGTCGCGAAAAATGTAACATGCCGAACGGCGCTCCGTGTTGCACCGCCCCGGCGCCTATGCCACGGAAATCCGGCAGGGGAAAGTCATCTAAATAGTCATTAACGGTGGTCGGGGCATGCCCGCGCGGCGGATCGGTGAACTTGTCGAATTGCTGTACCGCACCGGAAGCGCCGGTTTTGCGGCCGGGCTGCACCTGACCTTCACGACGCCGCGCTACATGCTTCAGACCTACCCCGCCGCCTGGCGCGACCAATACGCGCGCGGGGGGCTGCTGCTGATCGACCCGACCGTTCACTGGGGCCTTGCCAATACCGGCTGGACAAGGTGGAGCGCCCTGCCGGTCCCGCAGCAGCGCGACATCCTGGCCGAGGCGGCGGCGCACGGGATGCCCTACGGGATCACCGTCGCGACGCTTGCGCGCGGCTCGCGCAGCATCGCCAGCCTGGCGCGCGCCGACCGCGAATATTCCGACGCCGAGGCCGACGGAGTCCGCGGGCTGGTGGACGAATTGCACGACCTGACCTTCAGCATCCACACCCTGCCCGCCCCGGTCGACAGCCTGCTCAGGCGGCTCTCGATCCTGTTCAGCCAGTCCTGAGCGCCATCAGAGCGGCGCGATATCGCCCGCCGCCCGTTGCGCGTGGAAATCCGCCACGAAGGCGTCGAGCGTCCCGGCCCGGATCGCGCCCCGCAGCCCTTCCATAAGCTCCTGATAATAATGCAGGTTATGCCATGTGAGCAGCATGGAGGCGATGATTTCACCGGCCCGGAAGACATGGTGCAGATAGGCGCGGGAATAGCTGCGGCAGGCCGGGCAGGTGCAGGCCTCGTCCAGCGGGCGCGGGTCGTCCTGGTGGCGGGCGTTCTTGATGTTGACCTGCCCGCGCCGGGTCCAGGCCTGCCCGGTCCGGCCCGAGCGTGAGGGCAGCACACAGTCCATCATGTCGATGCCACGCTGCACGGCGCCGACGATGTCATCGGGCTTGCCCACGCCCATCAGATAGCGCGGCTTGTCGGCGGGCAGCATTCCGGGCGCGTAGTCGAGGACCGAGAACATGGCCTCCTGCCCCTCGCCCACCGCCAAGCCGCCGACCGCGTAGCCATCGAAGCCGATCGCCTTCAGCGCCTCGGCGCTTTCGCCGCGCAGGTCTTCGGTGACACCGCCCTGCTGAATGCCGAAGAGCGCGTGCCCCGGCCGGTCGCCGAACGCATCGCGCGACCGTTGCGCCCAACGCATCGAGAGACGCATGGACTGTGCCACCACCTCTTCCGTCGCGGGCAGCGCCGGGCATTCGTCGAAACACATGACGATGTCGGAGCCGAGAAGCTTCTGGATTTCCATGCTGCGTTCGGGCGACAGCATGTGCTTGGACCCGTCGATATGGGAGGAAAAGCGCACCCCCTCCTCGGTCAGCTTGCGCAGGTCAGCGAGGCTCATCACCTGGAAGCCGCCGGAATCGGTCAGGATCGGCCGGTCCCAGTTCATGAAACGGTGCAACCCGCCCAGCCGCGCGATGCGTTCGGCGGTCGGGCGCAGCATCAGGTGATAGGTATTGCCCAGGAGGATGTCGGCCCCCGTCGCGCGCACGTTTTCGGGCAGCATCGCCTTGACCGTGGCGGCGGTGCCGACCGGCATGAAGGCAGGTGTGCGGATCTCGCCCCGCGGCGTGTGGATGGCGCCGGTGCGGGCCTTGCCGTCGGTGGCGTGAAGCGTGAAGGAGAAACGGTCTGTCATGGCGCGCGCTTTACCGCGTCGTCCCGCCAAGGGGAAGCGGTGTGATCCGGCGGCGCGGCCGGTTCCCGGCCGCAAGATATCTGTCGCGGCCCCGGACGGGCCGCTCCGCCCTGCCTCCGGCGGGAGTATTGGGCAACGGAGAAGGGAACATGGCCCCGCGCCACTTCGACGCGCCCGCTTTACGGACCGCCGCGAATTCCCTATATAATCGGTCAACAACAACATCGAACGCCCGATGACGGCCGAGACCAGCGACCCGATCGAGGGCACGCCCCTCATCAAGCCATCGACCACCGACCATCCGCTCTACGACAGCGTCGTGGAGGCGTGCCGGACGGTCTATGACCCTGAAATCCCGGTCAATATCTTCGATCTGGGCCTGATCTACACGATCGACATATCGGCCGAGAACGAGGTCCATATCATCATGACCCTGACCGCCCCCGGCTGCCCGGTCGCGGGCGAGATGCCGGGCTGGGTCCAAGACGCGGTTGAGCCGCTGCCGGGGGTGAAGGAGGTCGCCGTCGAGATGACCTTCGACCCGCAATGGGGCATGGACATGATGTCCGACGAGGCGCGGCTTGAGCTGGGGTTCATGTAGGCAAGCTTTTTAGCTTGATATTTTCAAGATCAAGCTATAAGGCTTGATTTCCCAATATAAATCATTCAAGCTTGTTCCGAAGGATGACCCAACATGACTTCGGACAAGATATTCGCGGTTCTCTCTGGTGATCTGATCGGCTCAACCCGCGCATCTCAGAAACGTGTTCAGCGAAGCATGGACCTGCTTTCGGGCGCACTGCCGCGCGGCATTCGCTGGGATGGGTGGGCAGATTCTGATTTTCGCTTCACCCGCCACCGCGGCGATGGCTGGCAGATGCTGGCCCCAGAGCCGGAAGTTGCACTCAGATGGGCGATCACTTTGATTGCAGCCCTTCACGCCGACGCCGAGGCGCTCGGCAGCCGCATTTCAATCGGCATCGGCCCGGTCACAAGCCTTGGCACAGATGATCTGCGTGACGCATCTGGAGCGGCCTTCGAAGCTTCCGGTCGAGGGCTGGATGCCATGCACCGCGACGAAAGACTATTCATGATGGGAGGCGAAACCGGCCATCATCACCAGCCCGAACTAACTGGCGCTGAGAAGGCGGCGATCATCCTCATAAACGAGCGCATTGCGAGATGGACGAAAGAGCAGGCTGAAGCGGCGGCATATTTCCTACATCCCGCCACGCAGAGTAAAAAGCCGTACGCGACAGAAATTGCTCGACAATTGTCCATCACGCCCCAGGCTGTTGGCTACCGTTTGAAAGGCGCCGGGGCTCGTCAACTCGACGAAGCGTTGACAGTATTG
>DAIOXI010000240.1:3787-4064 GCA_036758045.1 Albidovulum sp. | reverse complement strand
CGACGGTGTTTTCCAGCGCCTCGGGCAGGTCGGCGAAGAGCGCCGCCATCTCCTCGGGCGATTTCAGGTAGTGCTGCGGCGTCAGGCGGCGGCGGGGTTCCTGCTGGTCGACATAGGCGCCCTCGGCGATGCAGATCAGCGCGTCATGCGCCTCATACATGTCCGGCTTGGGGAAGTAGACGTCATTGGTCGCCACAAGGGGCAGGTTCATCGCATAGGCCATGTCGATATGGCCGCGTTCGGTTGCCTGTTCTGCTTCGGTATACTGCCCGCCCTC
>DAIOXI010000240.1:2426-3777 GCA_036758045.1 Albidovulum sp. | reverse complement strand
CGGTGAGCTCGGGAGCGAGGCTCTGACGGGTCAGGCGCTCGATCGCGCGCAGCTGCTGCTGCGACCCCTCGTCCATGCCGCTCTTGGACACGGCCTCCGCCAGCCGCGCCAGGATCGGCTCCAGCGCGATCTGGTTCTCGGCCAGCCGCAGCATCAGCGCCTCGGCCCTGGCGACCTGACCGGCCTGCAAGAGCCGCCCGATGGGGCCGTCCGGCCCGCCCGTCAGGCAGATGAGGCCCTCCGCATGGCGCTGAAGCTCATCCACCGTCACATGCGGCAGCGTCCCGTCGCCCCGAAGATAGAGGCAGGAGTTCAGCTTCATCAGGTTCATGTAGCCGGCTTCGTCCTGCGCCAGAAGGACGACGGGCGCGGGCGGGCGCGGCTTTTCGCCCTGCTGCGCGGGATCATGGTCAAGCGAGAGCTGGCAGCCGACGATAGGCTGCACCCCGGCGCCCTTGGCGGAGACGGAAAACTCAAGCCCCGCGAACATGTTGTTGGTGTCGGTGACAGCGATGGCGGGCATGTTCATCTTGTCGCAAAGGCCGGGCAGCTTCTTCAGCCGCACCGCCCCTTCCAGAAGCGAATATTCGGTATGAACGCGAAGATGGATGAATCGGGGAGCGGTCGCCATGGAACAGGCGTAGCGCAGCGCGGGCGCCGGGGAAAGGCGGGGCGTGGCGATTTCGCCCCGTTGCGGCGGCGGACCGCCCGTGCGCGGCTCAGGGCGCGAGGTGATAGTCGGTCACGCTCAGGCGGTAATAGGGTTCATAGCCTTCGGGGTAGACATAGCCGACTTCGGCCGAGGCCGGGATGCGGCGCGGGCCGATGCGGCGGTAATCCTTGAAGTAAGCGCGCCAGGGGCGGCGATGTTCGGTCCCGTCCGGGTCGAGCGCGGGACGCTCCTTCGCCTCCATCTCGACGATGTCCCCCGCCGCGTCGAAGCGGAAACTGACCCGCGCGGGGCCGGCAGACGTGGCCATCCGCACCTCGGCGATGTTGCGCGCGACAAGGCGCCATTCGAGGTCGGGATTGCCAAGGATCGCATCCGGCGCCCAGGGCAGTTCGGCGAGATAGCGGTAAGCCTCGCCCAGCGTCAGCGCGGGGCCAGAGGCTTCGGCCACGCGGATGGAGCCCAGAAGCCGCACCTCAAGCCGCCCTTCACGCGCGACATAGGCGTCAAGGATGCGCAGTTTCGGGAACGGCCCCCAGTCCTGCCGCGCGAGCCAGACAAAACCCGGCGCGCCCAGCGTGATCGCCTGCCAGGCGGCGATCCTGGCGAAGGGGCCGCCCGGCTTCGCGCGCAGCTCCCCCGTCTGGGTCAGGCTGGCGATGCGCAGCTTCGCACCGCTTT
>DAIOXI010000240.1:0-2416 GCA_036758045.1 Albidovulum sp. | reverse complement strand
ACCGGCTGCGGCAGCCCGGCGATCTTGCGCGGCAGCGCGCTTTCATGCAGCTTCGCCACCAGCCGCACCCCGCGCTTGCGAAACGCGCCGGACACCGCCACCTGCACGGCAAGGGCGACAATCAGGACCAGAAAGACGAAAGCGACGAGTATCTGCATCGGGTACTATGCCTGCAAGGGTTTACCCCTTTGGCACCGATCTTACGCGACCTGTGGCGCAATACCAGCCAAGGTTGTAGCATCCGGCGCAGAACTGCCCATTTTCGTACCAATTGCGAAACACTTTCAGCGCCTGCCTGAAAGGTTACGCTTGCCATGCGGGGGCCTTCTGGCGCTTCATACAGCAAGGGAGATGGCGCGCGATCCCGCTTTACGCCGCATCGGGCGGGCGTGCAGGGCCATGTGTGGAGAAGGCGGCGGGTTCATTCGATGAACGACATCGCGTTTCTGTTGAACGGAACGCCGCTCCGCGTGTCAGGTGACGACCCGACGCGGACGCTTCTGCAATGGCTGCGCGAGGAGCGCGGCCTGACCGGCACAAAGGAAGGCTGTAATGAGGGCGACTGCGGCGCCTGTACCGTCATGGTGACGGATGGCGAAGGCACGCGCGCGCTGAACGCCTGCATCCTCTTCCTGCCGCAGCTTCACGGGCGCGCGGTGCGCACGGTCGAGGGGCTGAGCGGCCCGAAGGGCGAAATGCACCCGGTTCAGGCGGCGATGGTGGACCATCACGGCAGCCAGTGCGGCTTCTGCACGCCCGGTTTCGTCATGTCGATGGCGGCGGCGCAGGTGAACGGCGCCAGCGATCACGACGACTATCTGGCGGGCAACCTCTGCCGCTGCACCGGCTATGCGCCGATTGTGCGCGCGGCGGAGGCGGTAGCAGGGACAGAGGCGCCCGGCTGGATGGCCGAGGCGCTGCCCGAAGCGGGGCCCGCGCCCTTCGCGCCAAGCTCATCGGACGAACTGGCAGCTTGGTATGCGGCGCATCCGGACGCGGTGCTGATCGCGGGGGCGACGGATGTGGGGCTTTGGGTGACCAAGCAGCTTCGCGATCTGCCCAAGGTCGCCTTCCTGCACGCCTGCGCGGATTTGCAGAAGATCGAAAGGGACGGCGACCGGCTGCGCGTCGGCGCGGGCGTGACCATCGCGGCGCTGCGCAAGGCGGTGTCGGGAACGCATCCTGGCTTTGCCGAACTGCTGCGCCGCTTCGCCTCGGAACAGGTGCGGCAGGCGGCGACCCTCGGCGGCAACATCGCCAACGGATCGCCCATCGGCGACACGCCGCCCGCGCTGATCGCGATGGGCGCGGTGCTGCATCTGCGCCACGCCGACACGCGGCGCGAGATACCGCTTGAGGATTTCTTCCTTGACTACGGCAAACAGGACCGCGCGAAGGGGGAGTTCGTGGAGGCGGTGACGATCCCGGCCTCTGCCCCCGGCCTTGCCTGCTATAAGCTGTCGAAAAGGTTCGATCAGGACATTTCCGCCGTCTGCGGATGCCTCAACATCACCGTGGAAGGTGGCAAGATCGCAAGTGCGCGCATCGCCTTCGGCGGCATGGCGGGCATCCCGAAACGGGCGGTGGCCGTCGAGGCGGCGCTGGTTGGCCGCGACTGGACGCTTGAGAGCGTGACCGCCGCCCTGCCCGCCTTTGCGGAGGATTTCACGCCGATGACGGATATGCGCGCCTCGGCGACCTACCGTCTCGCGGCGGCGCGGAACCTGCTGATCCGCTATTTCCATGAGCGCGAAGGTCAGGCGGTGTCGGTTCTGGAGATCACGCCATGAGTGTCGCAAAGCCCCTGCCGCACGATTCCGGCCCGCTGCACGTTTCAGGCCGGGCGCGCTATATCGACGATGTGCCGCTGCCCGCGAACACCCTGCACCTTGCCTTCGGCCTCGCGACCGTCGCGCATGGAGAGATCGTGTCGATGGACCTTTCGGCGGTGCGCGCCGCGCCGGGTGTGGTCGCGGTCTGGACCGCCGCGGACCTGCCCTTCGCCAATGATGTTTCCCCCTCTGCCCATGATGAGCCGATGCTGGCCACGGGCGTGGTGCATTACGTCGGCCAGCCCGTCTTTCTTGTCATCGCGGAAAGCCATCTTCAGGCGCGCAAGGCGGCGCGGCTGGGCAGGATCGACTACCACGAACGGCCCGCGATCCTGACCGTCGATCAGGCGCTTGCGGCCGACAGCCGTTTCGAAGGCGGGCCGGTGATCTGGGAGAAGGGCGATGCCGGGGCCGCCATCGCCGCCGCGCCGCATGTGATCGAAGGGCGCTTCGACATGGGCGGGCAGGAGCATTTCTATCTCGAAGGCCAGGCCGCGCTGGCGCTGCCGCAGGAAGGCGGCGACATGGTGGTGCACGCCTCGACCCAGCACCCGACCGAGATCCAGCACAAGGTGGCCGAGGCC
>DAIOXI010000239.1:392-4112 GCA_036758045.1 Albidovulum sp. | reverse complement strand
CCAGCACGGCATGCAGGAGAACGTCCGTCCCGGCTGCCGCCCATTCCGGGCTGATCTCCTCGGCCTCGTTGTGGCTCAGACCGTCCACGCAGGGGCACATGATCATCGCGGTTGGCGCGACGTCGTTGATCCAGCAGGCGTCGTGGCCGGCGCCCGAGACGATGTCCATGTGAGAATATCCAAGCCTTTCAGCGGCATCGCGGACGACCTTCACGCAGTCCTCGTTGAAGGCGGGCGGGTCGAACTGGCCGACGATCTTGCACTCGAATTCGACGCCGATATCGGCGCAGAGCTTCGGCGCGCGTTCTTCGAACTCGGCGACCATGGCGTTCAGCTTGTCGAGGATATGGGTCCGCATGTCGACGGTGAAGACGACGCGGCCAGGGATGATGTTGCGCGAGTTGGGATAGACGTCGATATGGCCGATGGCCCCCACCGCGTTCGGCTGGTTCTTCATCGCGATCTCATGCACCAGTTCGGTGACCAGCGCGAGGCCCCGCCCGGCATTCTTGCGCATGTGCATGGGCGTGGAGCCGGTATGGCTTTCCTTCCCCGTCACCGTGCATTCGATCCAGCGCAGCCCCTGCCCGTGGGTGACGACGCCGATATCCTTGCCCTCGGCCTCAAGGATCGGGCCCTGTTCGATATGCAGTTCGAAAAGCGCGTGCATCTTGCGGTCGCCGACCTTTTCCTCGCCGACCCAGCCGATGCGCTTCAACTCGTCGCCGAACTTCTTGCCCTCGGCATCCTCGCGGTCATAGGCCCATTCGAGATCGTGCTTGCCCGCGAAGACGCCCGAAGCGAGCATGGCGGGGGCGAAGCGCGTGCCTTCCTCATTGGTCCAGTTGACGACGACGATCGGGTGTTTCGTCCTGATGCCAAGGTCGTTCATCGTGCGCACGGCCTCAAGCGCGCCCAACACGCCCAGAACGCCGTCGTATTTCCCGCCCGTCGGCTGGGTGTCGAGGTGGCTGCCCATGTAGACCGGCAGCGCGTCGGGGTCTTCGCCCGCCCGCGTCGCGAACATGTTGCCCATCTGGTCGACGCCCATGCTCATGCCCGCCGCCTCGCACCAAGTCTGGAACAGCGCCCGGCCTTTGGCGTCGTCATCGGTCAGCGTCTGGCGGTTGTTGCCGCCCGCGATGCCGGGGCCGATCTTCGCCATTTCCATGATGCTGTCCCACAGCCGTGCGCTGTCGATCCTGAGGTTCTCTCCGGGTGCGGGCATCCTATCCTCCTGTCGGTCTCGGCCGCCGGGATCTTCGCGCCCCTTGCGCCGACTCGTTTTCTGACCGTATGGTCAAGGTTGAGAGCATCACAGCCAGCCCAATGGGTCAACGGAAAACTCCAGACCGATGAGCGGGAACCAGCGCCAGAGCAAACGCATCCAGACCCGCCGCGAAAATGAGCGGCTGATCCTTGAGGCTGCCGAAAAAGTGTTCGCCGAAGCGGGCTATGGCGGGGCCACGATGCAGTTGATCGCCGATATGGCCGGGCTGCCCAAGGCAAACCTGCATTACTATTTCGCGACCAAGGAAGAGCTTTACCGCACCGTCGTGGCGCGGATTTTCGAGATCTGGCTGCACGCGGCGGAAAGTTTCGACAACGCCCCCGGCCCGGTCGAAGGCATCGGCGCCTATATCGACGCGAAGATGGAAATCTCGCGACGCCATCCCTTCGGCTCGAAGGTCTGGGCCAGCGAGGTCATGCACGGCGCGCCGGTGATCCAGGACTATCTGGAAACCACGCTGCGCGACTGGACCGACGGGCGGATCGGCGCCATCCAGCGCTGGATCGACGCAGGGCTGATGGACCCGGTCGATCCGCGCCACCTGCTCTACATGCTCTGGGCCACGACCCAGCACTATGCCGATTTCGGCCACCAGATCGAAACCCTGAACGGCGGCGCGGCCCTGAACGCGGCGCAATGGGCGGCGGCGACGACGACCGTGAAGGGGATCATCCTGCGCGGGATCGGGGCCAGGGAAACTCGCCCCGACTTCGCCAAATAGACAAGTTGACCGCCCCCCTTGCCGGTTCCACTCTTGAAAGAAACGACGAATGGGACAGAGGGACGTTGCGATCTTTTCAAAAACGCCTGAGCGAGACGCAGGTCTTTTTCGGCGCACGCGCCAGATACCTTTACGAACTGATCGGCTGGATCACGCGCGACGATACCGATCTGCATTTCATGAATTACGGCTATTCGGACGGCGAGCTGGATGCAAACCTGCGCCTCAACCCGCAGGAGGAGTTCGAGCGCTATTCGCTTCAGCTTTACCACGCCGTCGGCGGGCAGGTGCCGCTGGCCGGGCTGCGGGTGCTGGACATCGGCAGCGGGCGGGGCGGCGGGGCGCGCCATCTGCACCGGCATTTCGGCGCGCGCGAAACAGTCGGCTACGACATCGCCCATAACGCCATCCGTTTCTGCGGCAAGGTCCATGGCGGGGTTCCGGGCCTCAGCTTCCGTCAGGGGGATGCCACCGCGCTGACCTTTCCCGACGACAGTTTCGATGCCGTCGTGAATGTCGAAAGCGCGCATTGCTACGCCGATCCCGCCGCCTTCTTCGCCGAGGTGCGGCGGGTGCTGAAACCCGGCGGGGCGTTCCTTCTGGCCGATTTCACCCCGCCCCGCCGCCACCCGGCCGAGGCGCGGCTGCATCTGGTCGACGGGCTGTCGCAGGCAGGCTTTGCCATCAGCGCCATCAGCGATGTCACTGCCCATATCCTGCGCGGGCTGGACGCCGACGATGCCCGCCGCCGCCGCGAGATCGACCGTCGCTTTCCGCGCCCCATGCGCCGCTTTGCCCGGCTTTGGGCCGGGAAGCGGGAAAGCTGGATCTACCGCGATAACGCAGAGGGGAGGCGCGCCTATCTGATGCTTCACGCGACGGCCCTGCCCGCCGCCTGGGTCTGCGGCGTGGAGCGGCCGGTGGACCTGCCCGAACCCGCCCCCGCGCCGGAAAGCGCGGTCGCCTGACCCGCATCGGGATTTGACCCGATGGTCGGAAACGCGCATAGCTGGGTCAGGGCAGGAGAGTAACGATGACGATCCGTGACACCAACCGCAAGGGTGCGACCCGCATCCAGCGCCGCAACCGCGAGGCCATTCTCGACGCCGCGCTCGAGGTGTTTTCGGCGCAGGGATTTCGCGGCGCGACGCTGGACCAGATCGCCGAACGCGCGGGGCTGTCGAAGCCGAACATGCTTTACTATTTCGCCTCCAAGGAAGCGATCCACGAGGCGCTTCTGGCCGGGCTTCTGGACACCTGGCTCGACCCGCTGCGCGCGCTGGACCCCAAGGGGGAGCCGGTGGCGGAGATCATGGCCTATGTCCACCGCAAGCTTGAGATGAGCCGCCTCTACCCCCGCGAAAGCCGCCTTTTCGCCAATGAGATGTTGCAAGGCGCGCCGCGTATCATGGCGGCGCTGACCGGCGATCTGAAGGTGCTGGTGGACGAAAAGGCCGCCGTCCTGCAGGACTGGGCGCGGCAGGGCCATATCGCCGACCTGCCGCCGCATCACCTGATCTTCTCCATCTGGGCGCTGACCCAGCATTACGCCGATTTCGACGTGCAGGTCCGCGCGGTGCTGGGCGAGGGCCACGATCCCTATGCCGAGGCCGACAGTTTCCTCGACACGCTGTTCCGCAAGCTGCTGGCGCCCTGATACGGGCAAGGATCGGCGCGTTTCACGCGCCGATCCGGGGGGGGGGGGGGG
>DAIOXI010000239.1:0-382 GCA_036758045.1 Albidovulum sp. | reverse complement strand
CCGCCGGGGGCGCTGCCCCCGGACCCCCGGAGTATTTCGACAACGAAGAAGATAAGAGCCTGTTCGGCGGCCTGCGCCATCGGGGTGTTGGGAGGAGCGGTCCAGTTCGCATATCCGCCCGCCGTCTTGCCGGTGCGGGGCGCGGCCCTACCTCGGGCGGTCGGCCCATTTGCGGTAGCGCCCTATCAACTCGCCCTCGAAAAGCTTGAAGCAAAGCCAGCTTGCCAGCGCGATGGCGCCGCTGACCCCCAGTTCCCCCAATTGCCAGAGCGCGCCGTGGCGGATCGCCTCCCATCCCTCACGCTCAAGGAACGCGAAATTCGCCATCGCGAACATGAAGAGGTTGAAGGAGGAAAAGGCCAGCACGATCGCCGCCCCGGCC
>DAIOXI010000238.1:1692-4115 GCA_036758045.1 Albidovulum sp. | reverse complement strand
GTCGATCGTGTCATTGCCGCGCAGTCCACGGATGCGGTTGTCGCCGGCATCGCCGGTGAGGCTGTCCGCATAACCCGATCCGCGCAGGTTTTCGAAGGCGCTGATGGTGTCGATATCGGTCGGCCCGCTGGTTGCCGTCCCCGTCGCCAGGTTGACCGTCACCCCGGTGGCGGCCGTTTCGTAGGACAGCTCATCCATCCCGTTGCCGCCGTCCAGCGTGTCGTTCCCCGCGTCGCCCCGGATCACATCGTCGTCATCGCCGCCGAAGATGGAATCGTTGCCATCGCCGCCATAGAGGTTGTCGTTCCCGGCATTGCCGTAGATCGTGTCATTGCCGGTGCCGCCGTCGAAATAGTCGAAGCCGGCCTTGCCCTGCATCAGGTCGTCGATGGTGGAGGTGGCAAAGGGGCTGGCGGTCGGGTCGATGCTGTCGCCCGGCCCGTAGGGGCTTGCCGCCGTGCCGACGGAGACGATGGCGTTGGCGTCGAAATTGTTGAACTCCGCCAGCGAGGTGATCGGCGGAAGGGCGTCGCCGCCGATGGCGTAGAAAAAGGAGGTGGATGTCGCGGCGTCGAAAAACTCGATGATGATGGTCGTCCGCAGGGTTCCGCTATCGTCCCAGGCGATCTGGCCCAGACGGAGCTCGTCGCCCGCCTCGGCGGCCACGAAGTCGTTCACGTTCAGGGAAACGCCGTCGACCACGGTCTCGGCCGCCGTGTTCGCGTCCTCGATGATGAGCGGAAGTTCATTCGGGGCAGGCGTTCCCGACAGAAGGTAAACAAATGCGCCGGGAATACCGGCATTGTAGACAAGCGAGAGATCGCTGCTGCCCAGGAAGGCGGTCGGGTTGCCAAGCGAGTCGTATTGAACCTTGAACCCAGTAAACGTGTACGTCGTCATCTCGTCCTCAATTTTCCGGCTTTTCTTTCAATCGCTTGCGGTCGCGTTTCCGGCGATGCCGCAAGGCTTTCCGGTACGGAAACCGGGATCGAAAGTCCAACCACCACGTTGCGCGCACATGATATTCTGCGGCCGCAAGGGCAACAAGCGAAGGTGGTGGGCAGGGCTCACGTCCTTGGGATCAGCGCCTTGATGCCGCGGACATGATCGCGCCCGGCGGCAAGCGCGTCCTGCGCCAGCGCCTCGCAGGCCGCCAGAAGGTCGGGCTGCGGGACGATCCGGTCCACCAGCCCCCAGGCCAGCGCCTCATCCGCGGGGATCTTCTGGCCCGCCATCAGGATCATCTTCGTCCGCGCCGGGCCGATCAGCGCCGCCATCCGCGCCGGGTCGGAGGGTTGCGGCAGGAAGCCCAGCCGCATGACCGGGTAGAAGAACCGCGCCTCGGGGACCGCGATGCGCAGGTCGCAGGCCAGCGCCATGCCGAAGGCCCCGCCCGCAAGTGTGCCGTTCAGCGCCGCGATGGTCAGGCAGGGCGCGGCGGCCAGCGCGCCCGAAAGCTCCTCCCAAAGCGGCGAGGTCGCAAGGCCCGCGCGCGCCTCGTCCAGATCGGCGCCGGCGGAAAAGACCTTGCCGTTGCCGGTCAGGATCAGCGCCCTGGCATCGCCCGACGCCGCGCGCACCGTGTCGCGGATCTCGGCCAGCATGGCGCCGGTCAGGGAATTGGCCTTTTCCGGCCGATCCAGAGTGATCTTCCACAGGTCTTCGTTTCGTGCCACCCTGATCATGCGCCCCTCGCCCCGGCTTTGCTGCTCACTCCGGTCTATCAGCATCGAAGGAGCAAGTTCCAGCGATCTTGGGGCCGGGAAGGGAGGACCATGAAGCGGATCGTTCTGGGCATCGTCACCGGCCTTGCCCTCGGCCTTGCCGCCATCCCCGCGCGGGCGGACCTGACGCCCGAGGATCTGTGGCAGACCATGCGCGACGGCTACGCGCAGTCGGGCATGGATGCGCAGGTCGAAGGCACGACCCGGACGCCCGACGCGCTGGTCGTCAATGGCGCGACGCTGTCCTGGGCGGCGGCAAGCTGGGGCGGGCAGGTGGAAATCCCCGTCATGCGCTTTCGTGACCTCGGTGACGGAAGGGTCGAACTGACGCTGGCCGACCAGATCGACGCCGCGTTCTGGAGCCTGCGGGGCAAGGTGAAGGGCGCGACCTCGCAGGTTCGCCTTGTCCAGTCGGGGCTGCGCGTGACCGCCTCGGGCGCGCCGGGCGACCTGACGTTGGATTTTGTCGCGCCGGAGATGACGGCCGCGCTCTCCGCGCCGAAACTGATCGGGCGAAAGGTGCCCGCGCGGGCCACGATCCGGCTGGCGGGCGGGGCCGGCCAAAGTCGGGTGACGACCTCGGGTGTGACGATCAAGGACACGACCGCCACCTTTGACAGCGCCACCTTCGACATCGCGACACCGGACGGCGCGCAGCAGGATTTCAAGGCCAGGGGGACGCTGAACGGCGTTACGCTG
>DAIOXI010000238.1:0-1682 GCA_036758045.1 Albidovulum sp. | reverse complement strand
CATCCAGACCCCCGCCGGGGTCCTGCCCGACACGGTCGAGGCGATGCTGACGGCGGGTTTTCGCGCCGAGTATCGGCTGCAATTCGCCTCGGGCCACATCGCCGCCGACCTGCTTGGCCGGAAAGAGGTGACGACGGTTCAAGCCGGGCTGGCAGAGGGGGAGATCGCCAGCCGCGTTGCCCCCGATGGCAGCCGGGTGCTGCTGGCCTCCGGTCCGTCGCGGGCGGTGATCCAGGTGCCAAGCCTGCCGGTTCCCGCAGAGATCGGCGTTGACGGGATGCGCATCGCCCTTGCGGGACCGATGCTGCCCGCGCTCCGCGCCGCGCCCTTCGAGCTGGGCGCGACACTTGACAAGGTGACCTTTTCCGAAGGCCTCTGGGCCATGGCCGATCCGTCGCAAACCCTGCCCCATGACCCGATGTCCCTGCATCTTGACCTGACCGGAACCCTGCGCCTGATCGCGCGGGCGCTTGGCGCCGGGAAGGTCCGCAGCGCCCGGCCGCCGGTTGAGGTCGAAACCGCCTCGCTGAACGCGCTGAAGCTTTCCGCCATCGGCGTTGACCTTGCCGGTTCGGGCAAGGCGCGGTTTCTGAACGACGGTCCAGAGCCGCGCCCGGTCGGGACGGCGGATGTGGAGATCACCGGCGCGAGCGCGCTTCTTGACCGGCTGGTGGCGATGCAACTGATGTCGCAGGAACAGGCGACCGGGCTGCGGCTGGGCCTTGCGCTTTTCACCGTGCCGAAAGGGGCGGATGGCGCGACCTCGCATATCGAGGCGGATCAGGGTGGCGATGTCCGTGTCAACGGGCAGCTGCTTTACAGGTTTCCGAACCCCTGAAACCCATTGGGGGGTTGAGCGTCGGCGGCAGGCGGACTACCTGTCTTGCGGTATCCCGAGCCGGAAAAGACCATGACCGATGATCGCCTTGCCCCGTTGACCGAGGCGTTGCTTCACTCCGCCCGCAAGGCGGGCGCCGATGCCGCCGATGCGCTTGCCGTGTCCGGTGCCGCGATCAGCGTCGATGTCCGCGCCGGAAAGCTTGAACAGGCCGAGCGGGCAGAGGGGATCGAGATCGGGTTGCGCGTCCTTGTCGGGCAGCGGCAGGCCTGCGTTTCCGCCTCGGACATTTCCGAACGGACCATCGGCGAGATGGCCGAACGCGCCGTCGCAATGGCGCGCGAGGCGCCCGAGGATGCGACGATCGGCCTTGCCGATCCCGCCGACCTCATTTCCGGGTGGGAGCCTGCGGACTACGACCTTGCCGACCCGGCCCCGGAGCCCGAGGCCGCGGCACTGGTGGCCGACGCGCGTCAGGCGGAGGCGGCGGCGCTCGCGGTCAAGGGCGTGGCGCAATGTCAGGCGGCCTCGGCAAGTTATTCCCGGCGCATGATCCACCTTGCCGCGACCAACGGCTTTTCCGGCGGCTACACGCGCACCTCGCGCGCCACCTCTGCCGTCGCCGTGGCGGGAGAGGGGCTGGGGATGGAGCGTGACTGGGCCGCTGAATCCCGCGTCTATCAGGACGATCTGCCAGGCGCCGAGAGCATCGGCGCGCTGGCCGGGCAACGCGCGGTCGAACGTCTGGGCGCGCGCAAGCCGAAGACAGGCGCCTATCCGGTCCTGTTCGACGAACGCGTCGCCGCCGGGCTGCACGGGCATCTTCTGGGCGCCGGAAACGGTC
>DAIOXI010000237.1:3957-4206 GCA_036758045.1 Albidovulum sp. | reverse complement strand
TTCGTGGTCGAGGAGCTCAAGGCCGTCTTCGACCCGCGCGGCGGCGCCTGGATGCAGGGGCGCTATATTCCGTCGATCCTCGCCGCCATCGGCGGGGTGATCGAACGCCACATGATCGCCATCGGCTTCATCGAGGGCGAGGGGCTGGGTCTGAAATCCGACCCCAAGGCGCAGGTCATGGCCGTGGGGGAGGCCCCGCGCGGCCCGGCCTGCCCGGCCTGCGGCAGCCATGCGCTGAAGATGATCGAG
>DAIOXI010000237.1:1365-3843 GCA_036758045.1 Albidovulum sp. | reverse complement strand
CGGCGATCTTGGCGAAGAGGACCTCGGGCGTTTCGAACGGGTGGCCGGGTTGCAGGGCCGCCAGCGCCTCGGCAACCGAACCGGGCCAGGTCTTGTCGTCGCATTTCATCGCGTGCAGCATCTTGGCCGAGGCGTCGGGGATGAAGGGTTCGGACAGGATCGCGTAAAGCCGGATCAGGTTCAGGCCAAGGCGGACCATGGCGGCGGCGCGGTCGGGGTCTTGCTTGAAGACGGTCCAGGGGGCGGCGGATTGCAGGTATTCGTTGCCCGCGACCCAGATGGTGCGCAACTCCGTCGCGGCCTTGCGGATCTCCATCGCGTCCATATGCGCCTCATAGGCGCGCACACGGGTTTCCAGGTCCGCGATCAGGGCCGCGGCGCGTTCGCCCGTCTCGCCGCCCGCCGGGACCTCCTCACCGTATTTCGACCGGCAGAACTTGGTGATCCGGCTGACGAAGTTGCCCAGCACATCGGCAAGGTCCTTGTTGACCGAGGTCTGGAAGTTTTCCCAGGTGAACTCGCTGTCGGCGTTTTCCGGCGCGTGGGAGAGAAGCCACCAGCGCCAGTAATCGGCGGGCAGGATCGACAGCGCCTGATCCATGAAGACGCCACGGCCCTGGCTGGTGGAAAACTGGCCGCCGTCATAGTTCAGGTAGTTGAAGCTCTTGATATAGTCGACCAGCTTCCACGGCTCGCGGCTTCCCATGATGGTGGCGGGGAAGGACAGGGTGTGGAAGGGGACGTTGTCCTTGCCCATGAATTGCACATAGCGAACATCTTCTGCCCCCTTGTCGGTCCGCCACCAGCGTTCCCATGCAGAATCCGCATATCCATGCGCGTCGGCCCATTCGGCGGTGGCGGCGATGTATTCGATCGGTGCGTCGAACCAGACATAGAAGACCTTGCCTTCCATGCCCTGCCATGGCGCGCCGTCGAATTGCGCGGGCACGCCCCAGGCGAGGTCGCGGGTGATGCCGCGATCCTGCAACCCGTCGCCGTCGTTCAGCCATTTCTTCGCGATGGAGGTGGTCAGGATCGGCCAGTCGGTCTTGGCGTCGATCCATTGCGCCAGATCGCCCCTGAGCGATTTCTGTTTCAGATAGAGGTGCTTGGTCTCCCTCACCTCAAGCTCGGTCGAGCCGGAGATGGCCGAACGCGGGTTGATGAGGTCGGTCGGGTCCAGCTGCTTGGTGCAGTTCTCGCACTGGTCGCCACGGGCCTTGTCATAGCCGCAGTTGGGGCAGGTGCCTTCGATATAGCGGTCGGGAAGGAAACGGTTGTCGGCGATGGAAAAGACCTGCTTCTCCGACACTTCCCCGATCAGCCCGTTTTCCCCCAGCGCCTTGGCGAAATGCTGCGTCAGCCGGTGGTTGCGGCCCGAGGAGGAGCGCCCGAAATGGTCGAAGGACAGGCGGAACCCGGCGGCGAGATTGGCCTGTACCTCATGCATCTCGGCGCAGTAGTCGGCGACCGGCATCCCTGCCTTGGCGGCTGCAAGCTCGGCCGGGGTGCCGTGTTCGTCGGTGGCGCAGATGAACATCACCTCATTGCCGCGCGCGCGCATGTAGCGGGCATAAAGATCGGCCGGAAGCTGGGAACCGACGAGGTTCCCCAGATGCTTGATCCCGTTGATATAGGGAATCGCGGAGGTGATGAGAATCCGGGCCATCGGCGCACCTTTCTTGGACTTTGCGCCGATTTAACTGCTTGGCGCTGTGAGGGCCAGAGGGGTTGGGTGTGGGCGACTAGGTGTCGCCGTCGCGCTGCTTCTTGAGGAGGCGCCCGACCAGGAAGGAAGTGCGGGGGGTGTAGATATAGGGCGTTTTCGCCCGTGGCGCCGGGCGCGCGCGCATGCGGATCAGGCCGAAGGCCAGAAGCGCCGCATGGGTCAGCGCGATGAAGGCGAACATGGCCGAGGCGCCAAACTGCTGGATCAGGGTCGAGGCGAAAAGCGGCGAGGCGATGGCGCCGACCGCGTAGAGGAACATCAGCGCGGCGGACAGTTCCACCCGCTCCTCGCTGGCGGCGAAGTCATGGGCATGGGCGGCGGAGAGCGAATAGATCGGGATCGTCGCCATGCCGAAAAGGAAGGCGGCAAGGAAGACGCCATCGCGGCCCATATCCGCCATCAGGACGGTCGCGCCACAGGCAAGGACGGCGGCCATTGACAGGCCGATCAGTACGCCGCGCCGGTCGAACTTGTCGGCCAGCCAGCCCAGCGGGAACTGCGCCACGCCGCCGCCCAGCACATAGGCGGCAAGAAACAGCGCGATGGTGTCGGCGGACAGCCCCACCTTGACGCCGTAGATCGGGCCGACCATGCGAAAGGCCGCGCCGGTGACGCCCGAGACGACGACCCCCGCTGCGCCAAGCGGCGAGCGGTGCCAGGCCAGACCGGGGCGCAGGCGCGGGGCGGCGGGCATCGCGGGCTGTTCCACGCGGCTGACCGTGATCGGCAGAAGCGCCGCGCAGCAGGCC
>DAIOXI010000237.1:0-1355 GCA_036758045.1 Albidovulum sp. | reverse complement strand
AAATAGGCGGCAGGGGACAACACGCCGATGACCAGCTGCGCGGCCAGTGAGCCGGAGATGTCCACCACCCGGTAGATGCCCATCGCGCGGCCCCGCGTCTCATTCGTGACCTTGGCGTTCAGCCAGGCCTCGATCACCGTGTAGCAGCCCGCGACGCAGGCGCCCGAGAGGAGGCGCAAGAGCGCCCAGGCGGTCGGGTTCACGATCATCATATGCGCGATCAGGCCGATGGTGCCTGCCGCCGTGAAGGCCGCGAAGGCGCGCGAATGGCCGACCGCCCCCATCAGGCGCGGCGCCCACCAGCAGCCGATGAAGAAGCCCAGGAAATGGGCCGAGCCGAGCGTGCCGATCTGCGATGTGGTAAAGCCAAGCTCCACCCCCGACAGCGCGTCGAGCGGCGCCACGCCCCCGGTCCCCAGCTGCAAAAGCACGACCGAGAGGAAGAGGGCGGCGAAGGAGATCAGAAGGCGCATGTCAGGTCCGGCTTGTCCCGCCACCATGTCGCGGCGCGCGCGGCAGGGACCAGCGAAAAACGACATCGGCGCGGTTTATCTGCGCCGGTGCGGCAAAACCCGCCCGCCCTTGCCTGTGCGGACCCAGCCGCTAATGTCCGCCCCGCGCAGCCGAAAGGGACAGGAATGAAACGCACGACACTTGGGCCGACGGACCTGTCCGTCTCGGTCCTCTGCCTTGGGACGATGACCTTCGGCAACCAGACGGGTGAGGCGGAATCGCATGCCCAGATCGACCGCGCCGGGGCGGCGGGGGTCAATTTCATGGACACGGCCGAGATGTATCCGGTCAACCCGGTCCGGGCGGAGACGGTGGGCGGGACCGAAGAGGTCATCGGCCGCTGGATCGCCAAAGGCGGGCGGCGGGCGGATTGGGTGATCGCCACCAAGATCGGCGGCGCGGGCGGCAAGGCGCGGGGCGGGGAACCGATCACCGGCGCCTCGATCCGCCGCGCGCTTGAGGCCTCGCTGAGGCGGCTGCGAACCGATTACGTCGATCTTTACCAGTTCCACTGGCCGAACCGGGGCAGCTACATGTTCCGCCAGAACTGGCGCTATGACCCTTCGGGGCAGGACAAGGCGGCGGTGCTGGCCAATATGGAAGACTGCCTGCGAACGCTGGCCGATTTGCAGGCCGAGGGGAAGCTGCGCCATTTCGGCCTGTCGAACGAAAGCGCCTGGGGCATGGCGCAGTGGCTGCGCCTCGCCGATCAGGGGGCAGGGCCGCGCGCCGTCAGCCTTCAGAACGAATATTCGCTGCTTTGCCGGCTTTACGACACCGACCTGGCAGAGCTAGGGCAGAATGAGAAGGTGACGCTTCTGGCCTATTCGCCGGTGGGGGCG
>DAIOXI010000236.1:3363-4220 GCA_036758045.1 Albidovulum sp. | reverse complement strand
GGCGGGGGCGCCATCGGCAGCGTGACCGGCAAGATCCCCTGCACCGCCCGGCCCTGCGACAGCCGCGCCATCGGACGCAGAGAGGTTTCCGACGGCGTCGCCAGCGCCAGCCCCGGCATCAGGGCCAGCACCAGCGCGCAAAGCGCCCGCCTCATTCCCCCGCCCCGGCCGCAGAGCGGCCGAAATCCGGCGCGGCGGTATCCTGCCCGGCCTCGATGATGCCGCGCCGGATCGCGCGGGTGCGGGTGAAATAGTCGTGCAGCATGTCGCCGTCGCCCATGCGGATCGCGCGTTGCAGCATGAACAGCTCCTCGGTGAAGCGCCCGAGGATGTCCAGCGTCGCCTCGCGGTTGGTCAGGAACACGTCGCGCCACATCGTCGGGTCCGAGGCCGCGATCCGGGTGAAATCGCGGAAACCGGCGGCGGAATACTTGATGACCTCGCTTTCCGTGACCCGGCGCAGGTGGTCGGCCACGCCCACCATCGTATAGGCGATCAGGTGCGGCGTATGGCTGGTCACGGCAAGGACGAGGTCATGGTGGGCCGCGTCCATCTCCTCGACGAAGGCGCCCATGCCTTCCCAATAGGCGCGCAGCCGCGCCACCGCCTCGGACGCGGCATCGCCGGGGATGAGGAGGGTCCATCTGTTCACGAAAAGCGTGGCAAAACCGGACCTTGGCCCGGAATGTTCAGTCCCCGCAAGAGGATGGCCGGGGATGAAGTTGACATCTTTGGGAATATGCGGCGCGACGGCCTCGATCACCGCCTGCTTGACGGAGCCGACATCGGTGACGGTCGCGCCCTGTTTCAGGACCGGGGCGATCTCTGCGGCGAGCGCGCCCATGGTGCCAACCGGC
>DAIOXI010000236.1:1070-3353 GCA_036758045.1 Albidovulum sp. | reverse complement strand
GCAAGGACGACCAGATCGGCGCCCTTCGCGGCCGCGGCGGCAGTTTCGAAGACCTCGTCGCAAAAGCCCAGTTCAAGGGCCGCGGCGCGGGTTTCGGCGGTGCGGGCGTGGCCCGCGACGCTGCGCGCCAGCCCCCATTTCTTCATCGCATGCCCCATGGACGAGGCGATGAGGCCAAGGCCGATCAGGGCGACGCGGTCATAGATCGGGGCCGGGGCGGTCATGCGCGGGCCTTGAACTGGCCGATGGCATGGGCCACGCGGCGGCAGGAGGCCTCATCCCCGATGGTGATGCGCAGGCAGTTGGGCAGGCCATAGCCCGCCACGCGCCGCACGATCAGGCCCTGACCTTGCAGGAAGTCGTCACAGGCGTTCGCCTCGCCCTCATCCGCGAAACGGGCGAGGATGAAATTCGCCGTCGAGGTGTCCGACGGCACGCCAAGTTCGGCCAGCGCCTCGGCCAGCCAGGCGCGCATCCGGGCATTCTCGGCCCGGCAGCGGGCGACGTGGTCCTGATCGCGCATCGCGGCCTCGGCCGTTTCAAGCTGTGCATTCGACAGGTTGAACGGCCCCCTGATGCGGTTCAGCACGTCGATGATCGCCTGCGGGCCATAGCCCCAGCCGATCCTGAGGCCACCCAGCCCGTAGATCTTGGAAAAGGTCCGCGTCATGAAGACGTTTTCCCGCGCGGTCGCGAGTTCCGCCCCGCCGTCGAAGCCCTCGACATATTCGGCATAGGCCCCGTCGAGGACGAGGATCGCCTGTTTCGGCAGCCCGGCGGCCAGCCGTTCGACCTCGGCCCGGCCGATCATCGTGCCGGTGGGATTGTTCGGGTTGGCGATGAAGACCAGCCTTGTCTTCGCCGTGCAGGCGGCAAGGATCGCATCGACATCCGTGGTCCGGTCGCGATCGCGCACCACAACGGGCTTCGCACCGGCGGCCAGCGTGTAGATGCGGTACAAGAGGACGCCGTGTTCGGTGAACACCACCTAATCCCCACGGCCCGCATAGGCGTTGCAGAGCAACCCGATGATCTCATCCGAGCCGACGCCGCAGATGATCCGCGCCGGGTCGAGGCCATGCACCTCGCCGATCGCCTGACGCAGCGCAGCGTGGTCGGTCGAGGGGTAGCGATGCAGCTTGTGAACCGCGCGCTGGAACGCCTCCTTGGCCTTGTCGGAGGGGCCGAAGGGGTTTTCGTTCGACGACAGCTTGATCGCGTCGCTGCGCCCCGCGACATGCGCGGCACCGCCCTGATAGAGGTCGATCTCAAGGATACCCGGCTTGGGGCGGATGAACTCGGTCATGGCAGTGGCTCCGGCAGATTCCCGGTTTTCTACCGAGGCCGGGATTGGAATGCCAGAACGGAAGCGGCGGGGCCGGTCAGAGGGGCGCGGGCCGACGCAGCCCGGCCACAGGGGCGGCCGAGAGGAGGACCAGCAGAAGGATCGCCGCGCCGAGGGTCGCGAAGGTGGAGCCGATGAAGATCTGGGTGGGCAGATCGCCGGTGACCTGCACATGAAGATAGCAGGGCCGCGTCAGCATGAGGATGGCGATCAGGGCGGCAAAGACCCGTGTCGGCGCCCGAAGTGGCAGCAGCGGCAGGGCGGCGCCGAGAAGAACGAAATCATACAGATGCAGCGGCGCGGCCGCGAGGGCGACGAGGATCATCGCCGCCGCCAGGCGGATCAGCCGCCCTTCGTCCGTCAGCGCCGCGTCGCCGCAACGATCCTTCCGGCAAAGCCAGACCGCGACCACGCCCGACACGGCCAGGCCCGCCAGCGAGGCGGCAAGATTGCCCAGCGTCAGGCCGCCGAACTCCCATAGCAAGTTGCGCAGGCCCGTCATCGCTTCGGGCAGATTGGCGCTGTTCTCCCCGTCATAACGGGTCAGCCCCTGAAGCCAGTCGAAAACCGCCGTCGGCGCGATGGCAAGGGCGGGCAGCATCAAGACGACCGATGCCACCGCCGCCCAGAAGACCAGCCGCCTACCCCGCGCGCCGGAAATCAGAAGACCAAGCGCGACGGCCGCCCCGATATGCGGCTTCATCAGCAGGATCGTCAGCCCGACGATCGCTGTCTTGTCACGGCCGTGATAGAGCCCGACCATCATCACAGCCGCGCCGAGATAGAGAAGACCGGTCATCTGCCCGCTATTCGCGCTAAGCAGGTTGGCCTCACCATAGGCCATAAGCCCCAGATGCAGCGCGAAGAACAAGGGGCGCGGCACGGTAAACTCACGCCCCGCCCCAAGGGATACGCGCAGCGCGGGCAGGCCGGCGGCG
>DAIOXI010000236.1:0-1060 GCA_036758045.1 Albidovulum sp. | reverse complement strand
CATCGCCACCCCATGCAGCCCCAGCCAGACCCTCCAGGCCGTTTCGAACGCGAAGAGGGCGGGAACAGCCGTCGGAAGCCAGAGCGTCGGCGGATAGGGCCAGATCCGCGGGACATGACCATCCGGGATCATTTCTGCGGACAGGCGGGGAAAGTCGGTCCCGTAGGGCGACACGCCCTCAAGCCAGACCCGGCCCGCGACCCAGAAATAGCGGAAATCGTAGCCGACCAGCCCCTCTGCCCGGCTGTGCAGAAAGTGATACAGGACCACCATCAGCATCACCGCGAGATAGACCGACAGGACAAGCGTCGCGCGCCGCACAAGCGACGGATTGGAACCTGGCAAGCGGGGGGCGACGGACGGGGTCTGCAACGCGAACCTTTCAATTGCCTTGGCGCAGCGGCGCAAAAATCGGGTTTCGCGCGCGATCTGGCAGGGATTGTCGCCAGAAAAGTGACGATACTGAGGCAATTGCAGGCGGGCGGCGCAGAAAAAGGCCGCCACGCTTGCGCGGGCGGCCCGGATTTTCTGCCTCTGCCGAAGGATCAGTTCTTGGCGTAATATTAGACGACGAGGTGCGGTTCCATCTGCACCGCGTAAGGCACATCGCCCAGCGAGGGCGTGCGCACGAAGGTCGCGGTCATTTTCGAGTGATCGGCCTCCACATAGTCCGGCACGTCACGCTCGACCAGGGCCACGGCCTCAAGCACGAGGGCAAGCTGGCGGGACTTGTCGCGGACGGCGATCACGTCGCCTTCCTTGACGCGGTAGGACGGGATGTTCACCCGCTTGCCGTTCACCGTGACATGGCCGTGGTTCACGAACTGGCGCGCGGCAAAGACGGTCGGCACGAATTTCGCGCGGTAGACGACGGCGTCGAGACGGCGCTCCAGCAGGCCGATCAGGTTTTCGCCGGTGTCGCCCTTCACACGTTCCGCTTCCGCGTAGATGCGGCGGAACTGCTTTTCGGTCAGGTCGCCGTAATAGCCCTTGAGCTTCTGCTTGGCGCGCAGCTGGGTGCCGAAGTCCGACAGCTTGTTCTTGCGGCGCTGACCGTGCT
>DAIOXI010000235.1:2579-4223 GCA_036758045.1 Albidovulum sp. | reverse complement strand
GAGCTTTGGCGTGTTCCAGATCCCGATCGCCGAGGAATTCGGCTGGCCGAGGGCGGAGTTCTCGCTGGCCATCGCGATCCAGAACCTGGCCTGGGGCATCGGGCAGCCGGTCTTCGGCGCCATCGCGGAACGCTGGGGCGACCGGCTGGCCATCATCCTTGGCGCGCTCTGCTATGCGGCAGGGCTTGTGCTGTCGGCGGGCGCGGTGACGCCGATGCAGCATCAGATGCTGGAAATCCTCGTCGGCTTCGGCATCGCCGGGACCGGGTTCGGCGTCATCCTTGCCGTCGTCGGCCGCGCCGCAAGCGACGAGAACCGATCGCTCGCGCTGGGGATCGCGACGGCGGCGGGGTCGGCCGGGCAGGTCGTCGGCGCGCCTTTGGCCGAAATCCTGCTGTCGCAGTTTCCGTGGCAGACGGTCTTTGTCATCTTCGCGGGCATCATCCTTTGTGCCATCCTCTTCCTGCCGATGCTGCGCGCGCCCCAGCGCGCCAGCCGCGCCGAGCTTGAGGAAAGCATGGGTGCGGTCCTGATGAAGGCCTTCCGCGATCCGTCCTATACGCTGATCTTCCTTGGCTTTTTCTCCTGCGGCTATCAGTTGGGCTTCATCACTGCGCATTTCCCCGCCTTCGTGACCGAGATGTGCGGGCCGATCGCGCCAGGCAGCCCGCTGGCGCTCTTGGGGATCACCACGACCTCGGCGCTGGGGGCGGTCGCGATTTCCTTCATCGGGCTGGCGAATATCGTGGGGTCGATCGCGGCGGGCTGGCTGGGCAAGCGGCATTCGAAGAAATACCTGCTCGCGGGTATCTATGCGCTGCGCACCATCGTTGCCGCGGCCTTCATCCTGACGCCGATGACGCCCGCGACGGTGGTTCTCTTTTCGGTCGCGATGGGGGCGCTGTGGCTGGCGACCGTGCCGCTGACCTCGGGCCTTGTCGCGCATATCTACGGGCTGCGCTACATGGGGACGCTTTACGGGATCGTCTTCCTCAGCCACCAGATCGGCAGTTTCGTCGGCGTCTGGCTGGGCGGGCGGCTTTACGACGCCTATGGCAGCTACACGGCGGTGTGGTGGATCGGCGTCGGCGTGGGGGCGTTTTCGGCCATCGTCCACCTGCCGGTGCGGGAACGCCCGATGGAGCCGCTGGCGGTGTGACGGGCGGAAAGGCCGGGGGCCAGCCCCCGGACCCCCGGAGTATTTCGGCAACGAAGAAGTTCAGGCGGTTCGCGACACGTCGAGGATGTAGCGCGCCGTCATCAGGTCGAGATGGGCGCCGCCGCCGTTCTTGCACAGGGTGATTTCCTCATCGCTGTCGCGGCGGAAGCTGCCCGAGGGCAGATCGTAGAAATCGGCGATCACGTCGCTGTCGGCGATCACGCCCGTGGCGATGGGCTGCATGAGTTCGCCGATATGCGGGATCGTGGTGGCGCGGGCATCGACGAAGATCCGGGCGCGGCGCATCACCTCGTCATCGGCCTCGCGCATGTCGGGGCGGTAGGCTCCGATCAGGTCGAGATGGGTCCCCGGTTGCAGCCATTCCCCCTTCAGGATCGGTGCCGTCGCCATGGTCGCGGTGGCGATGACTTCGGCCGCGCGCACGGCGGTTTCCAGGTCGGCGGCGGGGGTGGCGCCGGCTGTAG
>DAIOXI010000235.1:0-2569 GCA_036758045.1 Albidovulum sp. | reverse complement strand
CGCGGACGGCGTCGGGGTTGCGCGCCCAGACGGTGAAGGCGGCATCGGGGAAGATGGCGCGATAGGCTTCCACCATGGAATGCGCCACGGCGCCCGCGCCGACGATCAGGATTCTGCGCGCGTCCTTGCGGGCCAGGTGGCGGGCGGCCAGAAGGCTGTCGCCCGCCGTCTTCCATTTCGTGACGAGGACGAAATCCACCAGCGCCTCAAGGCTGCCATCGGTGCCGTTCAGAAGGTTCACGACGCCGCTGATCGAGGGGATGCCCTTCTTCGGGTTGTCGGGAAAGATCGTCGCGCCCTTTATGGCAAGGCCAAGCCCGTCGATCCAGGCTGAGCGGGTCAGAAGCGTATCGGCACCGCGGCGCAGGAAGCTGTCGGCGACCTCGGCGCGGGGCAGGCGGTGGCCGGCCTCGATCGCCTTTGTCAGCGCGATCCAGTCGAGCTTTGCCTCGATCTCCGGCCCCACGATCTCGATACCCATCCTGCGTCCTTCTCGTTGTGATGTCCCGGGGCCGCCGCCGTGGTCATGGCCCTGCCGGGGCGGAGCCTATCGCGCGGCCACGGCGGCGCGCAAGGCACGGTCGAGCGCGGCGGAAAAGCGGCCCCGGTCGGCCTTGGCGAAGGCGCGACCGCCGCCCTGCCGGAACGGATCGGAAGAGCGCAGGTCGGCCATCAGGGCGCGCATGGCCAGCACATTGCCGATATTGGCCGGGGGCAGCGCCTCACCGTCATGTTTCAGGACCGCCGCGCCGCTGGCCACACATTTCGCGGCGAGCGGAATGTCACCCGTCACCACCACATCGCCCGGCCCGGCGCGTTCCGCAATCCACTTGTCAGCCTCATCCGGGCCGTCGGGGACAAAGACCGTTTCGACGAGCGGATGGGTCGAGGGCCGCAGCCCGCCATTGCAGACGATGAAGACCCGCACCCCCAGCCGTTCGGCGGCGCGGGGGCATTCGTCCTTTACCGGGCAGGCGTCGGCATCGACAAAAAGGCTCATCTATAAAGCGCCTCGGCGTGGAAGGCGAGGTGATCGCGGATGAAGGAGGAGACGAAGAAATAGCTGTGATCGTAGCCGGGCTGCATGCGGAAGGTGGCGTTCTGGCGCCGTTCCGCCATCGCCTGGGCCAGCGCCTCGGGCTTCAGCAGGTCAAGAAACTGGTCCTTCGATCCCTGGTCGATCAGGACCGGCCCGTCGAAGCCGAGGCGGCGCATGAGAAGCGTCGCGTCATGCTGCGCCCAGGCACCCTCATCCGCGCCAAGATAGGCCGAAAGCTGCTTGCGGCCCCAGTCGGACTGGGTCGGATGGGCGATGGGCGCGAAGGCAGAGACGGAGCGGAAGCGCCCCGGCAGCCGCATCGCCATGGTCAGCGCGCCGTGGCCGCCCATGGAATGGCCCGTGATCGCCTGGCGCCCCTCATCCACGGCGAAATTGGCGGTGACGATGCGGGGCAGTTCCTCGGCCACATAGTCCCACATGCGGAAATGCGGCGCCCAGGGTTTTTCGGTCGCGTTGACGTAGAAGCCCGCCCCCTGCCCCAGATCGTAGGCCTCATCATTCGCGACGCGCTCGCCGCGGGGCGAGGTGTCGGGGAAGACAAGCGCCACGCCATGGTCCGCCGCCCAGGCCTGCGCCCCCGCCTTCACCATCGCGTTCTCATGCGTGCAGGTCAGGCCGGAAAGGTACCACAGGACCGGCACCGGGCCGTCCTGCGCCTCTTCCGGCAGGAACAGCCCGAAGGTCATGTCGCAGCCACAGGCATCGGAGGCGTGCGAATAGACGCCCTGAATGCCGCCGAAGCACTTGTTTTCCGAAACGGTCTGCATGGCGTTCTCCCTAGGTTGTGCCGATCCAGCCGATGACGAGGGTCACGGTCAGGATGCTGAAAGCGGTCGAGATGAGGATTGAGGCAGAGACCCGCTGCGGCGCAACCCCGTAGTGGCGGGCGAGCATATAGACATTGCCCGCGACCGGCAGCGAAGCCGCCGCGATCATGACGCCGGCCGCGGGGTGGTCGACCGGGATCAGGACCAGCGCCGCGAAGGCGACCGCGGCGGGGTGCAGGACAAGCTTGGCGAAGGACAGCCAGACCGCCACCGACATGCGTTCTGCGGTGCGCGAGGCAAGCGAGGCCCCGATGGCGAACAGCGCGGCGGGGGTGGCGGCGGCGCCCAGAAGGGTCAGGAAATCGACCGCAGGCGCGGGAAGCGGCCAGCCCATCGCGGACCAGGCGATCCCGGCGGCCATGGAGGCGATCATCGGGTTCTTGAGAAGCCCCACCGCCAGACGCCGGACGATGCCCCAGCCAAGCGTCCCTTCCTTAGAGGCGGTGATGATGAGCGTGATGAGGCTGGAAAACACGACCAGGTCGGTGGTCAGCACCATCAGCATCGGCCCAGCTGCCATCGGCCCCAGAAGCGCGATCATCAGGGGCACGCCCAGAAAGCCGGTATTGCCGATCACGCCGCATTGCGCCTCGATCGCCGCCTCTGCCACGCTGACGCGACGCATCAGGGCTGCGGCGAAGACCAGCGCATAGACCGCCGTGCAGCCGATCAGATAGGCCAG
>DAIOXI010000234.1:0-4236 GCA_036758045.1 Albidovulum sp. | reverse complement strand
CGCCGCGCCCATCGCGCCGGTGCGGGCGGCTGCGCTGCTCTGGGCGCTTGGCGCGGCGTTGGCGGCGGTCGCGGCCACGGCGCTTGCGATGATCGTCAACCAGCGCCGCCAGCTGATCCGCCTGCGCCTGCGCCAGAACGCGCTGCTGGAAGCCCGCGTCGCCGAACGCACCCGCGAGCTTGCGCATGAGATCGAGGCACGGCGCAAGACCGAGGCCGACCTGCGCGCAGCCCAGGAAAGCCTGATCCATACCGAGAAGATGGCCGCCCTTGGCCGCATGTCGGCGGCCATCGTGCATGAGATCAGCCAACCGCTTGCGGCGATGGAGGCGACGCTGGCGGCGGCGGAACTGTCGGCCGCCAGCGACACCGCGAAGACCGGCACGCGCATCGGCACCGCGCGGTCGCTGATCCGGCGAATGCAGCGGACGACGAAGCACCTGAAAAGCTTCAGCCGCAAGGACACCAACACGCTGACGCTGATCGACCTGAACAAGGTGGTGCAGAACGCGCTGGACCTTGTCGCGCCGCGCGCCAAGGCCGCCGGCGTGACGCCCGCCTTCACCCCCGCCGTTCCCGCGCCGCAGGTCATGGCGGGGGCGGTGCGGCTCGAACAGGTCTGCCTGAACCTGCTCCTGAACGCGTTGGACGCGGTCGAGGGGCAGGAGGGCGCGCAGGTGGCGATCGCGACGCTGGCCGAAGGCGACAGCGCGGCAATCGAGGTGACCGACAGCGGCAGCGGCATCGCGGCCGAGGACCTGCCACGCGTCACCGAACCCTTCTTCTCCACCAAGATCGGCGGCGAGGGGCTGGGCCTTGGCCTGTCCATCAGCCAGGCCATCGTGACCGAATTCGGTGGCCGGATCGACATCGCCTCCGCCCCCGGAACCGGCACGCGCGTCACCGTCACCCTGCCCCGCGCCGCCCAGGCCCGCGAGGCCGCGGAATGACCACCAAGGGCCTTGTCTTCGTCGTCGATGACGACGCCGACCACCTCGCCGCCGCCAGCGACCTGATCGAGGCGGGCGGTTTCGCGGTGCAAGGCTTCGGCGCGGCGGCCGAGGCGCTGGCGGCGCTGGACGGCGCCGACCCGGACGCCGTCATCACCGATCTGCGGATGCCCGGCATGGACGGCTTCGGCCTGATCGCGGCACTGAAGGCGCGCGGCGGCGACCATCCGGTGATCCTTCTGACCGGCCATGGCGACGTCGCGCAGGCGGTGCGCGCGATCCGCGAGGGGGCCGAGGATTTCCTTGAAAAACCTTATGATGCCGGGCATTTGCTGCTGGTGATCGGGCGCACGGTCCGGGCGCGCGCCGTGCGGGCGGAGCTGAGCCGCCTGAAATCCCGCCTGCCCGCCGACATGATCCTGGGCGACAGCCCCGTCATCGCGACCTTGCGCGACAAGATCGCGGCGCTGGCACCGCTGGACGTCGATGTGGTGGTGTCGGGCGAAACCGGCACCGGCAAGGAGCTGATCGCCCGCGCCCTTCATGCAGGCGGCCCGCGCGGACAGCACGCCTTCGTCGCCGTCAACTGCGCCGCGCTGCCCGAGGCGCTCTTCGAGATCGAGATGTTCGGCCATGCGGCGGGCGCCTTTCCCGGCGCCGCCACCGACAGGCCGGGCAAGATCGAACGCGCCAGCGGCGGCACCCTGCTGCTGGATGAGGTGGAGGCGATGCCCCCCGCGATCCAGGCCAAGATGCTCCGGGTGCTTGAGGAACGCGCGGTGGAGCGGCTGGGCGAACACCGCCTGCGGCCACTGAATCTGCGGGTGGTGGCCACGTCAAAGGTCGATCTTCGGGCGATGACCTATGACGGCAGCTTCCGCGCCGACCTTTTCTACCGCCTCGCGGGGGTGGAACTGACAACCCCGCCGCTGAGCGAGATCGCCGGCGACATTCCCCTGCTGTTTGCCCATTTCACCGCCGAGGCCGCCCGCCGCCACGGCCGCCCGGTGCCGGAGATCTCCTTTGCCCTGCGCGGCCGGCTGGTGCGCCAGCCCTGGCCCGGCAACGCGCGCGAACTGCGCGGCGCGGCAGAGCGTTTCGTCCTTGGCCTGGGGCTGGGCGGCGATACCGAGGCCGCGCCGGAAGAGGCGCTTGGCACCACCCTGCCCGACCGCCTCGCCGCCTTCGAAGCGCGCGAGATCCGCGCGGCACTGGACCGCTGCCGGGGCAATACCGAGCGCGCGGCCGAGTTTCTCGGCCTGCCGCGCCGGACGCTGACCGACAAGATGCGCCGCCTCGACATCCGCCCCTGACGCCGCAGCGCAGAACAAATTTCTGCAAGACAAAAATTTTTTTACTCGCTACGTTCACGGTGTCGAGAGGGATTCGCCTGACTTGAGCCTGCCGCAGAAACAAACGACGCCGACGCTCGGCCCGCTGATCCGGTCGCGCCGCCGCAAGATGTCGATCACGTTGCAGGACCTGTCCGACCGTTCCGGCGTGTCGGTCGGCTATCTCAGCCAGGTCGAGCGCGATAACGCGACCCCCACGCTCGGCACGCTGGCGCAGATCGCGCAGGCGCTTGGCGTCGGTGTCGACTACTTCATCTCCACGCCCCGTCCCGCCGATGCGCTGACCCAGGCCGACACGCGGATTCGCTTTTCCATCGACGGGTCGTCCATCGTCTACGAACGCATCGGGGCCGAGTTTCCGGGCAGTCAGATGTCCTCCTTCATCCTTCATGTCCCGGACGGGTTTCGGTCAGAGACCATGCAGCATGAGGGGGAGGAGATCGTCTTTGTCCTCGAAGGCAATGTCGTGCAGGTGCTGGAGGGGGAAGAGTTCCGCATGAACCCCGGCGACAGCCTGCATTATCGCGGCAACCGCGCCCATGCCTGGTACAATGACAGCGGCGCCCCCGCCCGAATCCTGTGGACCGGCACGCTTGAGCTCTTTCACGGAATGCCCGCCCCCGGTGGCGCGATCAAGCGGGGGGCGGACACGACCAGTTGACCTTGCGGCAGGCCCCGACGTCACCCGAGGCGCGGGGTTGAAGGCCGTGAAGAAGGCGCTAAGCCTCATCTATCGAGCCAAAAGAACGAAACTTTCAGCCAGAGCGGCCGATGCGCCGCCAACACGGAGGAAGACCATGAACCTCAGATATCAACTCGCCACGGGCCTTGTCCTTGCCGCGCTTGCAGCCGGTTCGGCCGGGGCGAAGACGCTGGTCTATTGCTCGGAAGGCTCGCCCGAGGGCTTCGACCCGGCACTTTACACGTCCGGCACCACCTTCGACGCCTCCTCGCACCCGATCTACAACCGCCTGGTGGAATTCGTCACCGGCACGACCGAGGTCCAGCCGGGCCTTGCCGAAAGCTGGGAAACCTCGGAAGACGGGCTGGAATACACATTCCACCTGCGCAAGGGCGTGAAGTTCCATTCCAGCGACAAGTTCACGCCGACCCGCGACTTCAACGCCGATGACGTGATCTTCTCGTTCGAGCGCCAGTGGAAGGAAGACAATCCCTATAACAAGGTCTCCGGCGGGACCTGGGAATATTTCAACGGCATGTCGATGCAGGACCTGCTGAAAAGCATCGAGAAGGTCGACGACTACACCGTCAAGTTCGTCCTGAACCGTCCCGAGGCGCCGATGATCGCGAACCTCGCGATGGACTTCGCCTCGATCCAGTCGAAGGAATATGCCGACGCGATGCTGGCCGCCGGCACGCCCGAGATGCTGAACCAGCAGCCGATCGGCACCGGCCCGTGGAGCTTTGTCGCCTATCAGAAGGACGCCGTGATCCGCTACAAGGCCAACCCCGACTACTGGGAAGGCAAGCCCGCGATCGACGATCTGGTCTTCGCCATCACGCCGGACGCCTCGGTGCGCTACCAGAAGATGAAGGCGAACGAATGCCAGGTCATGCCCTATCCGAACCCGGCCGATATCGAGGCGATGAAGGCCGACCCGGACATCAACATGCTGGAACAGGAAGGCCTGAACGTCGGCTACCTCGCCTATAACACCAAGCAGGCCCCCTTCGACAATCCGAAGGTCCGCAAGGCGCTGAACATGGCGATGGACAAGCAGGCGATCATCGACGTCGTCTTCCAGGGCTCGGGCAAGATCGCCAAGAACCCGATCCCGCCGACCATGTGGTCCTACAACGACGCGGTCGTGGACGATCCCTATGATCCGGAAGCCGCGAAGAAGATGCTGGAAGAGGAAGGCGTCAAGGACCTGTCGATGAAGGTCTGGGCGATGCCCGTGTCGCGTCCGTACA
>DAIOXI010000233.1:3857-4279 GCA_036758045.1 Albidovulum sp. | reverse complement strand
CGATGCGGCGCTGGGTGGGCGCATGGCCGGTCACGGCGCGGATCAGGTCGGTCTGACCGACGGCGATGATGACCGGCGCGTCTCCGGCGGCCAGCGCATCAAGATGGGTCGCCAGATCGGCGGTGTCGATGGTCGGGTTGTCGAAATAGGCGATGACGGGCGACGGCGAGGTCTGCGTCAGGTCCAGATTGGCCATATCGGCGCGGGAGCGGACGATTTCCACCCCCAGCGCGCCGGGGCCACGGTCAAGCTTTTCGATCCGCAGGAAGACGCGCAGCGGCTGCGGCTCGGCCAGAATGCGGCGGGCGATGCGTTCGGCGAGCGTTTCAAGAAGGTTCAGCCGCTCGGCCGCAAGCTCGGCCGCGATGGCCTCGGCAATGCGGTCATAGGAGAGGATCGCATCGACATCGTCGCTGTCGGCC
>DAIOXI010000233.1:0-3847 GCA_036758045.1 Albidovulum sp. | reverse complement strand
GGCCACGGCAGGTTGCGGCAGAAGCTCTACCACGACATTGAAGCGCAGGCGCTGCGGGTGGCCGCGTTCCTGCTGAAAGGCGCCGATATCGGCGAGCGCGATATGGTCGCGCAGGCTGATCCGGTCGGGAACCGGCCCCGATGTGGCCAGGCCCGCGCGTTCCTCGGGATGGGCGAAGGCCCGGCGAATGTCTTCGGTCATGGATGCCCCCGCCGTCTTTGCCCGCATCATAGAGAGAGGCCGCGCAGGCCGAAAGACCATGCGCGGCATTTGGCAGCCCCGGACCGGCAGGGATCAGTTCATCGCGGACTGGATCGGGGCGCGGTAGAAGATGTGGCGGCCGATCCGCGCGGTGCGTTCAAAACGGCGCGACCAGGCGGGTTTCACGGCCGGGGTATGGAAATAGGTCGCCCCGTCGGTCAGCGACCGCGGCGCGCCATCCATCAGCGCGCGGGCGATCTTGCCGGCCTCGCTCCAGGCGGCGGGTTCGCGGATACGGTCGGCGCGCCCGTCACAGGTGTAGGAAAACTGGCACCCGCGCCCGTTCGACTGGTTCACGACACCGCAGATGGTCGACGGGAAGGTGGCGCTTTCGACGCGGTTGAGGATGACCTCCCCCACGGCCGCCTGCCCGACGATACCTTCGCCGCGCGCCTCGAAGTAAAGCGCCTGGGCGAGGCACTGGAACTGCTCGCCGCCCTTGGCCGCCGGTTGCGCGGCAAGCCAGGCGTCGTCATAGGCGATGGCGGCACCCGCCTTGCCCGCCTTCTTCTTCAGCGCGGGCGGCGTCACCAGCGCCTGCATCCGCGCCGAGGACACAAGACCAAGCGCGTTCTTTTCCTGACCGAGAAGGTCCGTGATCCCCACGCCGATCGCGGCAGTCGGATCGTTGGACTGGCTCACCGTCATATCGGCATGCACGCCTCCGGCGAGGGCGAGAACCGCGAACGCGGCCCCGGTCCAGCACTTCAGCACTGACATCGTTCTTTCCCGAATTACTTCGTCGAGCCACAGCCCCCCAAGGCTTTGACGAGGCGGGCATAGACGAGATACCCGGCCCCGTCCATACCTGTGACCGAAACGCAACGGTATACGGGCAGATTCGAGCCGAGAAATCGCGGAGGAAATGCCGCAGAACGCCCTGCCCTTCGCCCCGACGGGCGTCACAGGACTGCCTTATTTTCCAGCAGATTCATCACGCTCGCGCGGATCGCGCAAGGCAAACTGGGCCGCGGCGAGCCGCGCAACCGGGACGCGAAACGGCGAACAGGAGACATAATCAAAGCCGGATTGTCGACAGAACGCGATCGATTCAGGGTTCCCGCCATGTTCGCCACAGACGGAAAGCGTAAGGTTTTCGTTGGTTTTGCGCCCTCGCGCACTGCCGATAAGCAGAAATTCGCCGACGCCCTCCTCATCCAGGACGTGGAACGGGTCCTCGGAGAAGACGGATTTCTGAACGTAATCGCCCATGAAGCGACCTGCATCGTCGCGCGACAAACCATAGGTCATCTGGGACAGGTCGTTCGTGCCGAAGGACAGGAAGGCCGCGTGTTGCGCGATCTCGCCCGCGCGCAGCGCCGCGCGCGGCGTTTCGACCATGACGCCAAGGCGGTAATCGAAGTCGATTCCGGTCGCGGTATGGACGGCGGCGGCGATGGCATCGACGCTGTTCTTGATGATCTCCACCTCGCGCTTGGCAGAGACGAGGGGCAGCATGATCTCGGGCACGATATGGATGCCGCGACGTTCGGCATCCACCGTCGCCTCGAAGATCGCGCGGGCCTGCATCTCGTAGATTTCGGGCATGGTGATGCCCAGGCGGACCCCGCGCATCCCCAGCATCGGGTTGAATTCCGACAGCGCCTGCACCCGGCGCATGCCCTCGCTTTGCGGGCGGTCCAGCGCCTCGGCCAGTTCGCGCATCCCCTCGCGGTCCTGCGGCAGGAATTCGTGGAGCGGCGGATCGAAAAGGCGGATGCAGACCGGCAGGCCCGCCATGATGTCGAAGAGCGCGATGAAATCGGCGCGCTGCATCGGCAAGAGCCGGTCGAGCGCGACCTTGCGGTCCTTGGCCGTGTCGGCAAAGATCATCTCGCGCATCACGGTCAGGCGGTCTTCGTCGAAGAACATGTGTTCGGTACGGCAAAGACCAATCCCCTCGGCCTCGAACATCCGCGCGGTGCGGGCGTCGTCGGGCGTGTCGGCATTGGCGCGCACACCGATGTCGCGGACATTGTCGGCCCAGTGCAGAAGCGTGCGGAACCATTCGTCAAGCGCGGGTTCCAGCATCTCGGCCGCACCTGCGAGGATCTCTCCGTTCGTGCCGTCCACGGTGATCGTGTCGCCCTCGCGGAAGGTGCGGCCGTCGCGGGTGGTCAGGCTGCGGTCGCGGGCATTGATGCGGATCTCCGAGGCGCCGACGATGCAGGGCAGGCCAAGGCCGCGCGCGATCACGGCGGCGTGGCTGGTCATGCCGCCGCGTTCGGTCAGGACGGCGACGGCGGCATGCATGCCGCGAATATCCTCGGGCGCGGTCTCGCGGCGGACCAGGATGCAGCGTTCGTCGCGCGCGGCACCGGCCTGCGCGGCGGCGGAGGTGAAGACGATCCGGCCCGAGGCCGCGCCGGGGCTGGCGGCGATGCCGCGCGCCACACGGTCGCGCGGCAGGCGCGGGTCGATCTGATAGTGCAAGAGTTCAGAGAGCGCGCGCGGTTCCACCCGCAGGATCGCCTCATCGCGGCTGATGATGCCGTCCTGCGCCAGCTTCACCGCGACCCGGACCGAGGCGCGGGAGGATCGCTGCACCCGGACCGCGTCGATCACGCGCAGCGCGCCGTTTTCCAGCGCGAATTCGACCTGCATCTCTTCGCGCAGCTTGGTCCGGCAATCGGCGCAGTAGCGTTGCAGGTCGGCGAAAACCTCGGGCGCGGCCTCTTCCAGCGAATGGCCGCGCTTGTCCTTCACCAGGTAAAGCGTTTCCTCCGCCTTGCGATTGGCAGGGTTGGTGCCGCGAAAGCGCCCGGTGACCTGCGGCGCGCCGGTCACGCTTTCGATAAGCTGGATGGTCCCCTGCCCCGACAGGCCCGGCCCGAAGGGCTGCGCCATTTCCTGCACGATGAGGCCCAGCGCCGCATCGGCGGGCGCGCCCTTCGCCTGGCGCAGAAGCCGGGCGGTGGTGCCTTCCCAGGCGCGCGCCATCGAGCGCAACACCTCGGCCATCTGCCGGGCGGGCGACTGGGGGAAGTCCTCCTCCATCTCGTCCTCATAGGCGGCGAGCGCCTCGCGCAGCGCCTGCGGAGAGGGGTCGGCGGTGAAAAGATCGGGGTCGAGGCGGGCAACATTGATCGCGTAGGACTGGACAAAGCCCAGATACATCGCGTCGGCCATGGCCTGACCGTGGGCCTTCGCGATCTCGGCGTGTTTGGCGGCGTTCATGCCGACGTTCAGCACCGTGGTCGACCCGCCCCAGTCGGGGTTCTCCGGCGAGGGGCGGATGGTGACGAGGCTGCCGTTGAAGATCGCGGCGAGCTTTTCGGTATCGGGCATCTGCCCGGCGGCGATGGCGCGGACGGTTTCGACCGGCAACGCGACCGTGGGCGGCACCGGCAGGTTCAGGCGGATCAGCCGTTGCAGGCATTTCGCACGCCAGCCATGGCGCGCGGCATCCACCGCCGCCGTGGGCGTTATTTCGGTGAAAGCGCTGAAATCCATATGTTTCTGCACTGCGGCAATCCTCTTACGGCCGGCAGAATACGCGCTTCGCGCCACATGTCCAGCGGGACGATGGGCTGAGGCGGGGGGGGGGGGGGGGGGGGGGGGGGGGGGGGGGGGGGGGGGGGGGGGG
>DAIOXI010000232.1:0-4280 GCA_036758045.1 Albidovulum sp. | reverse complement strand
ACCCCTCCTGCATCCTGCGCGGTGACGGCAGCCAGGGCGAATTCTATTCGGTGGCGATCACCAACAACATGCAGCAGGCCGATACCGGCACCAAGATGCACCATCTTGGCAAGAACACCCGGTCCCGCATTGTTTCCAAAGGGATTTCGGCCGGCAAGGCGCAGAACACCTATCGCGGCCTCGTGTCGATGCACCCGAAGGCCACGAATTCGCGCAACTACACCCAGTGCGACAGCTTGCTGATCGGCGACAAATGCGGGGCGCATACGGTGCCTTACATCGAGGTCAAGAACAACTCGAGCCGGGTCGAGCATGAGGCGACGACGTCGAAGGTGGATGACGATCAGCTGTTCTACTGCCGCTCGCGCGGGATGGATGAGGAGGAGGCGGTGGCGCTGGTCGTCAACGGCTTCTGCCGCGAGGTGTTGCAGGCGCTGCCGATGGAGTTCGCCATGGAGGCGCAGAGTCTTGTCGCGATCAGCCTCGAAGGCAGTGTCGGATGACGCCATGACCCCCTGGGAGAAGTCCGGAATGATCGTCACAACCACCCCCTCCATCGAAGGCCAGAAGATCGCCCGCTACCACGGTATCGTGACCGGCGAGGCGATCCTTGGCGCGAATATCTTTCGCGATCTCTTCGCCTCGGTCCGTGACATCGTCGGGGGCCGCTCCGCCGCCTATGAGCAGGAACTGGGCCGGGCGCGGGAAACCGCCCTGCGCGAGATGGAGGAGCGGGCGGCGGCTCTGGGCGCCAATGCCATCGTCGGCGTCGATCTGGATTATGAGGTCATCAACAACATGCTCTTGGTGTCGGCCTCTGGCACGGCGGTGACGGTCGGCTGAGGATGGCGCGGCGTGGCTTCATATCGCTGTCCGGGCGGGGCTTGGCCGCCATGGGGTGTGCCTGCGCGGCGCAACTTATGGTTGTGACGCTGCGTCGCGAACTGCGGCAGGATGTGGACCGCGCAGTCATGAAATGCCCCGAATCCCGTCCGCATTTCCGCCCCAAATCTTGTGCAAAACCTGTCCCGAAGCAAAGACAGTCGGGACGTGGACATGATTGCGACCGTGGATCAGAAAGCGGCATTTCAGTCGCGCTTGCAGCGGATCCAGAGCGGCCATCAGTTCGAACATGCCGATGTGCTGGGCAAGGCCACGCACAAGGCCTACAAGCGCAAGTTCGGCGACAAGCCGAAAAAACCCAAGCGCACATTCGCCGAAAAGATGATGGTCTTGATCGCCTTCATCTGCGGCATGTCCTCGGTGCTGCTGGGCCGCGTCCTTTATTTCCAGATGTCCCATATCGAAGGGCTGCCGAAGGCGTTCTACGATCTGGAGACGCGCGGCATGATCCTGTTTGCCTTCGTGCTGGCGGGGCTGATGATGGCGCTCTTGCACCTCTTCAGCAGGCAGCGCGTCGCCGCCCTGCTGATCGGCTGCGTGGTGATGCATTACGGCGAGGCGGCCGTGGCATCGAACGCGCCGGAGCTTTGGTCGAACATCTTCTCGGCGGACTATGCCGCGCAGATGGCCGAACAGGGCAAGGACTTCCGCATCACGCCGCACGGCTGACACCACCATCCAACCGACCGACCGGCGGCCCGGGCCATGCGCCCGCAGGCCGCCCGATCCATTTTGCGAGGGAAAACCATGCTTGAAATCAAGAACCTTCAGGTGCGTCTGCAAGACGAGGACAAGCAGATCCTCAATGGGCTCGACCTGACCGTCGAGGCCGGCAAGGTCCATGCGATCATGGGGCCGAACGGGTCTGGCAAGTCTACCATGTCCTATGTGCTGGCCGGGCGCGACGGCTATGAGGTCACCGGCGGCAGCGCGACGCTCGACGGTCGCGATCTGCTGGAGATGGAGCCGGAGGAACGCGCGGCGGCGGGCCTGTTCCTCGCCTTCCAGTATCCGGTGGAGATTCCCGGTGTCGGCAACATGACCTTCCTGCGCACGGCGCTGAACGCACAGCGCAAGGCGCGTGGGCAGGAGGAGATCAGCGCGGGCGATTTCCTCAAGCTCGTCCGCGAAAAGGCCCGGACGCTGAAGATCGACGCCGACATGCTGAAGCGGCCCGTCAACATGGGGTTTTCGGGCGGCGAGAAGAAGCGCAACGAAATCCTGCAAATGGCGGTGCTTGAGCCGAAGATGTGCATCCTGGACGAGACCGATTCCGGCCTTGACGTCGATGCGATGAAGCTGGTGGCGGATGGTGTGAACGCGCTGCGCGATGCGGGCCGCGCCTTCCTGGTCATCACCCATTACCAGCGGCTTCTGGACCATATCCAGCCCGATGTCGTTCACATCATGGCCGCGGGCCGTATCGTGAAGACAGGCGGGCCTGAGCTTGCGCTTGAGGTCGAGAAGGAAGGCTATTCCGATATTCTGGGGGAGACGGCCTGATGGCGGCGCCGAAACGGAACATGGCCGCGCGGGTCGAGGCGACCGAAGCGCGGATCGCGGCGCTTGACGCGCCGAAGGCCGGGTTTACCGCGCCCGCCCGCGCGGCGGCGCTGGCGCGGCTGACGGAGATGGGGCTGCCCACGCGGCGCGACGAATACTGGCGCTGGACCGATCCGGCGGGGTTCAACGCGCCCGAACCGCAGGGCGGTGCGGCCTTCCGCGTCGACAAGCCGATCTTCGAGGGCCGCGACAAGGTGCGTCTGGTTTTCGTCGATGGCGTCTACGATGCCGAAGCATCGGACGATCCGGCGCTGGCGGGGGTGGAGATTGCGCGCCTGGCCGAGGCCGACCGCGCCGACATTCACTGGGCCAAGGCGCTTTACGGTGTCCTTGAGGGCGAGGGTCACAGCCCCGTCGAACGCCCCTTCGCAGCGCTGAACACCGCGGCCGCCACCGATGGCGTGCTGCTGCGCGTCACCGGCAAGGCGGAAAAACCGCTCCATATCTCCTACCGCCAAAGCTCGGAGACCGCGGATGTGGTGTTGCATCACGTCATCCGCCTTGAACCCGGCGCGGAGCTGACGGTTCTGGAAACCGGAACGCCCGGCGCGCGCTCGAACGTCGTGACCGAGGTTGATCTCGGCGAAGGTGCGCGGCTGCATCACCTGCGCCCGCAGGGCCGTGCGCTGGAACGGCACATGGTCACCCATCTGTTTGCGCGCATCGCCGAAGGCGCGATGCTGAAATCCTTCACGCTCACCGCGAATGGCCGGATGACGCGGAACGAGGCGGTGCTGCGGATCGCGGGCGACGGGGCGGTGGCCCATATCGCCGGGATCGCGCTCGGGGACGGGGCGGACGGGCCTTATCACCACGACGACACGATTTTCATCGACCATGGCGCTGTCGGCTGCGAAAGCCGTCAGGTCTTCAAGAAGGTGCTGAAGAACGGCGGGCAGGGCATCTTCCAGGGCAAGATCCTGGTCCGGCCCGGCGCGCAGAAGACCGATGGCTATCAGATCAGCCAGTCCCTGCTTCTGGATGAGGACAGCCAGTTCCTCGCCAAGCCGGAGCTTGAGATCTATGCCGACGATGTCCAGTGCTCCCACGGGTCCACCACCGGGGCGATTGACGAAACCGCGCTTTTCTACCTCCGCTCGCGCGGCGTGCCGAAGGAGGACGCGACAGCGCTTCTGGTTCTGTCCTTCGTCGCCGATGCCATCGCCGAGATCGAGGACGAGGGGCTGGCCGGGGACATCGTGGCCCGGATTGAGGACTGGCTGGCGCGCAGGAGGCGCTGATGGCGGTCACGGATCGGATCATCGCCACCTATCGCGCGCCCGGCCGGGTCATGCGCGAGGTTCTGGCCGGCGAACGGCATGAGGCGCGGGCGCTGGCCTATCTGCTGGCGGCGGTGATCGTGATCCATATCGCGCAATGGCCGGGCATGTCGCGCGCGGCCTTCCTGCAACCGGAGGTGCCGATGGCGCAGCGGATGATGGCGGCCTTCCTTGCCGTCCTTGCCGCGATCCCGCTTTTCTACGGCCTCGCGGCGCTGTCGCATCTTGTCCTGCGCGCCTTTGGCGGGCGGGGCAGCTATTTCGAGGACCGCGAGGTGCTGTTCTGGGAGCTGCTGGCGATCTGATGTTCTGGGCGACCGGGCTGAGGATCGCGGAATTCGGAAGGGTCGCCTGATGGCAGGGCCAGCGGCCACGATCCTGATCCGGACGCTGCGCGACCCGCAGGCCACCGCCCGCTGGCTGATCGCGCAGGATGTGCCGATGGCGGCGCGCTGGATGGCCGCCCTGCTGGCCGCGATCCTGTCGATGATCGGGCTGATGCTGGCGGTCCTGATCTCACCGGAAACGGAGCCG
>DAIOXI010000231.1:0-4283 GCA_036758045.1 Albidovulum sp. | reverse complement strand
GGGGCGTTCCGCGACTGGCCGCTGGATCGGCTGGCATCCGCGACGGTAGAGCAGGCCTCTTCGCACCCGAACTGGGCGATGGGACAAAGGATCACCATCGACAGCGCGTCGATGTTCAACAAGGCGCTGGAAGTCATCGAGACAAAAGAGTTCTTCGGTATCGCGCCCGACCAGATCAGGGTCGTGATCCACCCCGAATCCCTGATCCACGCCCTTGTCGGCTTTCGCGACGGCGGCATGATCGCCCATCTTGGCGCGCCCGACATGCGCCATGCCATCGGCTACGCGCTGAACTGGCCCGACCGCGCCCACCTTCCCGTGGCGCGGCTGGACCTGGCGGAGATCGGCGCCCTGACCTTCCGCGCGCCGGATGAGGCGCGCTATCCCGCGCTGCGTCTGGCGCGTGAGGTGATGGCGGAGGGCGGGCTCGCGGGGGCGGCCTTCAACGCCGCGAAAGAGGCGGCGCTTGACGCCTTCATCGCCGGGCGGCTGCGCTTTACCGAGATGGCGGGGCTGGTCGAACGGGTGCTGGACCGGCTATCGGGGGACGGGGGGCTTGGCAAAGCGCCCGCCAGCCTCGATATGGTTCTGGACACCGACCGGCTGGCGCGCCGCACCGCCGCAGACCTTATGAACTGAACACGGACAGGACGCCGCCAGTGGAATTTCCCGCCCTTCTCGTCAGCTTCGGCAGTTTTCTTTACACCGTCGTGACTTTCGTCATCGCGCTGTCGATCATCGTCTTCGTCCACGAATTCGGCCATTACATCGTCGGCCGCTGGTCGGGCATCCGGGCCGAGGTCTTTTCCATCGGCTTCGGCCCGACGGTGTGGAGCCGGATGGACAAGCGCGGAACACGCTGGCAGCTCGCCGCACTTCCCTTCGGCGGCTATGTGAAATTCCTCGGCGACGCGAATGCCAGCTCCGCCGGGGCCGATGAGCAGACCATGTCGCATCTGTCGGACGAGGAAAGGCGCCAGACCCTGCACGGCGCGCCGCTTTGGGCGCGGGCGGCGACGGTCTTTGCCGGCCCTGCCTTCAACTTCCTTCTCTCCATCGTCGTCTTCGCGGGACTTGGCTTTTCCACCGGCATCGTGACCGAGCCGCCCAGCATCGCGAAACTGCCCGCGCTGCCGGTCGTGAACGAATTGAAGCCGGGCGATGTGATCCTGTCGGTGAACGGCACACCAACCCCGGATTTCGAGGCGTTGGGCAAGGTCACCGACACGCTGCCCGATGCCGACCAGATCCCTTATGAGGTCAGCCGCGACGGCCGTACCCTGACCGTCACCGGCCCGACGCTGATCCCGCCCCTGATCGGCAGCGTCCTTCCGCTGAGCGCGGCCGAGGATGCCGGGCTGCGGGAGGGCGATGTCATCATCGCCGCCAATGGCCGGAGGCTCGCCCGTTTCGACGACCTGCGCGATGAGGTGAAGAAGGGTGCGGGCGCGCCGGTGGACCTGACCGTCTGGCGCGATGGCGACACCTTCGACACCACTCTGACGCCGCGCGAAAGGCCGGTCGAGGCCGAAGGTGGCGGGTTCGAGACCGGCTATCAGATCGGCATCGCGGGCGGCGTCTTCTTCACCCCCGAAACCCGGATGCCGGGGCCGGCAGAGGCCTTGACCGGTGGCGTCATGGCGACCTGGGGGGTGATCGACAACACCTTCACCGCCATCGGCAGCATGATCGCCGGCAGCATCTCCACCTGCAACATCAACGGGCCGATCGGCATGGCCAAGGTGACGGGGACCGCCGCGACGGCGGGACTGATCGCCTTCATCGGCCTGATCGCGGGGCTTTCCACCGCCATCGGGCTGGTGAACCTGTTCCCGATCCCGGTTCTCGACGGCGGGCATCTGGTGTTTCACGCCTATGAATGGGCCTTTGGCCGGCCGCCCCCGGACCGGGTGATGAATGTCGCCATGGCGGTGGGGCTGGCATTGGTTCTTGGATTGATGCTTTTCGGCCTGACGAACGATCTTTTTTGCCAATAGGGAAACGCTCGCCCGGCAGGGGCCGGGCCGCCCCATTGCCGCCACATTCGCCCCTTACCGTCATGGAACGCCGGACCGGACCGGCACATGCGGGAGGCGCGGAAGATGCAGGCAATTCAGAACGGGTATCGCGGGGTTGCCCTGGTGCTGGCGCTGGCCTCCGACCGCATACTGATTCCCCTCGCCATCGTGGTCGGCCTTGCCGGGGGTGCGATGATCGGGTCGGAGATCGCCCGGCTTCAGGCCCCGCAAAGCGACTTCATGCGCTGAAACCGAAGCAAATCAATCACGTTTGAATTTGCACGACGCGGCCCTGCAAAAAGGCCGCGTCGCGGCTTTTGACAAGGTCCGGCTTTATCGGTACTCACGTTGCCAAGGCAATTTATAAGCAGCGGCGGTGAGGGCAGTGATGGCGCAGGAACGGGACGGCGGAGGCAGGTTTTCCCTTGCTGGGGCGCGTCGTGTGGGCGCGGTTGGTCTGATCGCCGCGTCGGTCGCCTTTTCGGGCGGTCTGGCGCTGGCGCAGAGCTACGTTTTCAACAACATCGTGGTCGAGGGCAACGATCGCATCGAACCGGCGACCATCGCCAATTTCGCCAAGGTGGCGAAGGGCAGCGCGATCACTGGCGCAGGCCTGAACGACGCCTATCAGCGGCTGAACAACTCGGGCCTCTTTTCCAGCGTCGAACTGGTACCGTCGGGCGGGACGCTCATCATCAAGGTGGTGGAGAATCCGACCATCAACGTCGTCGATTTCGAAGGCAACGCCCGGATCAAGGACGAGGCACTTGCCGCCGTGGTGAAATCGCAGGCCCGGCGTGTCTATTCGGCCGCCCAGATCGAGGCAGACGCTGCCGCCATCACCAAGGCCTATGCCGATGCCGGGCGTCAGGCGGCGCGGGTCGAACCGCGCGTCATCGACCGGGGCGACAACCGCGTCGATGTCGTCTTCGAGATCCGCGAAGGAAAGATCACCGAGGTGGAGCGGCTGTCGTTCACCGGCAACCGCAGCTATTCCGACCGCCGCTTGCGGCAGGTCCTGGCCAGCAAGCAGGCGGGCTTCCTGCGCGCGATCATCCAGCGCGACAGCTACAACGCCGACCGGATCGAATTCGACAAGCAACTGCTGACCGATTTCTACCGCGAACGCGGCTTCATCGACTTTCAGGTCCTTTCCGTGGCGCAGGAATATGCCCGCGACCGCGAAGGCTTCTTCCTCACCTACAGCGTGCGTGAGGGGCTGAGCTACAAGATCAACTCCGTCCGTGTCGTGAGCGAGTATGACGGTGTCGATGCGGCGGAGTATGAAAAGGCGATCCGTATCCGGTCGGGTGTGACCTATTCGCCGACCGCGATCGACACCACGATCACGCGGATGGAAAACATCGCGCTGAAGCAGGGCCTGAACTTCCTTGCGGTCGAACCGCGCATCACGCGCAACCCGGAAAACCAGACGCTTGACGTGACCTTCGCGCTGACCAAGGGGCCGCGCGTCTTTGTCGAACGGATCGACATAGAGGGCAACGCCACGACGCTCGACAAGGTCATCCGGCGCCAGTTCCGCACCGTGGAGGGCGACCCCTTCAACCCGCGCGAGATCCGCCAGGCCGCCGAACGCATCCGCGCGCTCGACTTCTTCGGCAAGGCCGATGTGAACGCCCGTCAGGGCACGGCAAGCGATCAGGTCATCGTCGATGTGAATGTCGAGGAAAAGCCCACCGGCTCGCTCAACTTCGGCGCCACCTACAGCGTGTCGGACGGCGTCGGCCTTCTGGTTGGCCTCAGCGAATCGAACTTCCTCGGCCGCGGGCAATATGTCAGCCTCAACCTCTCCGGCGGGGTCGATAACAAGGCGAGCGGGTTTACCTTCATCGAACCGGCCTTCCTTGACCGCGACCTGAAGTTCAGCTGGAAGGTCTGGTACAACACGTCCGAGAACCAGAACTCCTTTTACTCGACCAAGCGTTACGGGACCGAGATCGGGCTGGAATTCCCGATCAGCGAATATGGTCGGCTGGGCGTGCATTACACCGGGTCGAGCGATGAGCTTTACAACGTCAGCGCCAGTTCCTCGGCGCTGCTGCAAAGCGAGGCCGCGCTTGGCCCGCAGGTGACCAGCGCGGTGGGCTACAATTACAGCTATGACACGCGGATCGGCGGGCCGGACCCCAATCGCGGCTTGCTGTTCCGCTTCGGTCAGGACTTCGCCGGGCTTGGCGGCGACATCACCTCGGTGTCCACGACGGCGCTGGCCTCATACCAGGTCAAGGCCTTCCGTGAGGAGGT
>DAIOXI010000230.1:3260-4320 GCA_036758045.1 Albidovulum sp. | reverse complement strand
TCGTCGAGGTGCTGGCGGGCGTAGAGCGGCAGGCCGATGGTGTTGGCGGTCTCCAGCAGGTTCGCCGGGCCGCCATAGGTAGTGAAGGTGTCCATCGTGCCCAAGGGGAAGGCGATCCCCTCGTTTGCCGGGACCAGCCGTTCGGTGGCCTTGGTCGAGAGGGTCACCGTGCCGGAGTATTCCTCGAAGAGGATCCCGCCGAAGGGGAAGTTGCGACGGACATCCTCGCGCAGGGGCTGGGCGCCGGTCGAGGCGTAGAACTTGTAGGCTTCCTCGGTCTTGGGATGGGCGATCAGCTTGTCGAAGAACTCGCGGCTGACGAGGGCATGCACGCTGGTCATCGCCTCGCCCAGAAGGTTGTCTTCGATGGCGCGCAGCACTTCGCGGACCTTGCCCTGCACGTTGGTGCCCGCGGTGCCGAGCACGAAGTCGACAGAGATCTGCGTCAGGCCGAATTCGGTGAAGTAGTTGTAGAGGGTCGTCCCGGCGCCGTCTTTCACAATGCCGCGGAGCGCGTTCATCTCCATGTATTCCCGCGTCTGGGCATGCTTGCGGCGCATCAGCAGCAGCTTGCGGTTCATCACCTCGACCAGCGGATCGGCCGCATCGAACGCGCCGCCCAGCGCGGGCTGTCCCTGGATGTCGGCAGGCAGGATCACGTCGTCATGCGGGATCCACGGCAGCGCGAAGCTGCGCATCGAGCGGCCCTCCCGCGTGCCCACGGTAGCGGGGCCGCCGAGGGGAACGGAGGGCAGGAGGCTGAGGACGCCTTCGTATTGCTCGATGATGACAGAGCGCTGGCTGACCCCTTCGAAGCGGAAGAGGCCGATCTGGGCGAGGCGGGTGTAGAGGTTGGGCAGGATGTTGATGGCCTGCGTCATCTCGGCCAGCGAATAGCCGCCAGCGTCGAAGGGATTGCGGACGAGGGTCATGGGGATGCTCCGGGGGAATGAGGGGGATCAGACGCCGTCGCGGGCGATGATGCCTGCGGCGGCCAGCTGGCCGATCTTTGTGGTGATCTTGGCCGCGTCATCGACGGTGGCGTCGTAGGCGAGCTCCG
>DAIOXI010000230.1:0-3250 GCA_036758045.1 Albidovulum sp. | reverse complement strand
TCCGCGCGCGAGACGATTGCCGGGCCGCGGGCGACGACGATTCCGGTGGCGTCAGCCAGCGTAGCATCGACGGCATAGAGCAGGACAGCCGAGGCGGTCTGTGCGCCATCCGTGCCGCCGCTGGTCGCGAGCTTGTACTTGCCGCTGGCCGTGATGCGGCCGAGGACCGCGCCGACGGGATAGGGCATGCCCGCGAGCAGCGTCACCACTTCGCGGGTGTAGTTCGGGTTGACCTCATATTTGAGGATATCGCCCATGCTGGGCGGTTCTGTCAGGACGGGCATCGTTCAGTCTCCGGGATGTTGGGGAAGGGGGGCGCCGCGCGATGATGCAGCGAGGAATGGTCGGCGCCGGTATCAGCGCGAGGCGGCGGCCGACTTTTTCGCGGCCGCCACGATGGGGCTTTCCTTCGCGCCCGCCGCCGGGGCGGTGGCGATGATGCCTGCGGCATCACTGCGGGCAGCGAGATCGGCCAGCACCTTGGCGCGCAGCGCTTCCGGTTTCACGCCCTTGGCGACCGCATCCGCGGCGTCGATCTGAATGCCAAGGCGGGCGGCCTGCGCGCAGACCTGCGCGACCTCGGCCGCCTCCGCCCGGATCGCTTCGGGTGGCATCGCGACCGCCGCCGTCTGCGGCGGTGAAACTGCCGTGGGCGCGGCCGGTTCCGGCGGGGTGCTGGCCGCAGGCTGCGCATGGTCTTCGGGGGCAGTGGTCATCATCGGGCCCTTTCCTTTGGGGGTGAATGTGCCGCGGGGTGCGGCGGCGAAAGCGCGGAAGGCGGTGACCGGATCGGCCACCTCGTCGGCAAGACCGACGAAGACCGCCGCCTCGCCGCGGAACACGGCGGCTTCGGTGCCCAGCGCCTGAAGCGTGTCGAGGCGGCGGCCACGACCTTCGGCGACGGTTTCGGCAAAGAGCTGGCGGAGGTCTTCCAGCTCGCCCGCGATCCGCTCGCGGACCGCCTCGGGCAGCGGCTGGTAAGGGTTCGCATCGACCTTGCGCGTGCCTGCGTGGATCAGCGTGACGGCGATGCCCTTCTGGTCCAGCGCCCCGCTCATGTCGCTGTGCATGGCCACAACGCCGATGCTGCCGACGGCGCCGGTGCGGGGCAGGATGATCCGGTCGGCTTGGGAAGCGAGGGCGTAGGCGGCCGACAGCGCGTGATCGGCGACGAAGGCATGGACCGGCTTCTGCGCCCTTGCCACGCGAAGGCGATCAGCCAGATCGAAGGCTCCCGCGACCTCACCACCGAAGCTGTCGATATCCAGCGCAATGCCGCGGACCGCAGGATCGGCGAGCGCCGCCTGAAGCTGGGCGGCGATGCCCTCGTAGGATGTCAGGCCGGAGGATTGCCCGATCCAGGCGCCGCGATGCACCAGCGTGCCCGCGATCTCGATCACTGCAATCCCGTCCACCACAGCGAAGGGCTGGCCACCATTCCGCGCCTGGCGGTTGGTAAGATCATCGCCGAAGAGAGAGGCGCGCGCAGGGAGCTTGGCGGCATCCCGATCTTCGGCAGCGATATCTAGCCCCTCGATGCTGATGTCCCGCCCAACGATCCGCGGACCAAGCCCGGTCAGGAAGGCCAGCGCCTTGGCGGGATCGACCATCAAGGGCGTGTTGAAGACGCGCTGGGCGATCTGGGTGTGGTGCATCATCCCTCCTCCGCGGGCCGGGGTTCCCGATCCTCGCCATCCTCTTCCGGATTGCTGTCCTCCTGCTGGTCCTGTCGCTGGCCCTCGGCATCGACCGGCGCCGCGCCGCCGCCTGCCGCCTGCGCCGGGGACCCCGGCCGCCGGAAGTCGAGACCCAGCTCTGCCTCGCGTTTGCGTTCGGCGGCGATTTCCCGGTCTACCTGCTCTGCGTCGTAGCCGCGCTCGGCGATGGCTTGAGTGCGGGATTTGAGACCCGCCTCGATCTGCAGAATCTCGGCCGCGGCGTCCTTCGCCGGGTCGATCCAGTCCCATTTCGTGGGAAGCCAGTCGCAGGCGAGGTAAGCGCGCCGGTCGGTCGCATAGCCCGGCAAGTCGATGGCCCCGGCCAGCACGGCCATGTCCATCCACCGCATCCAGACAGCGCGGCATAGCTGGTAGACCATCACCGAATGCTGGAAGGCCGAGATGCGGCGGCGGAAATCGACCAGCGCGATCCGGGTGTTCGAGAAGTTCCCCTTCGCCGTGTCGCCTGTCAGGTAGCCATAGGGCACGCCCAGCGCCGCGCCGATCTGCAGGAGCGTGCGGTACTGGAAGGGTTCGTAGGTGCTGCCCGAGTCCGGGGTAGATGGCGTGGTGACATCTTCGCCCGGATCAAGGCGCACAACCTGGCCGGGTTCGACCTCCAGATCGTCTTCTGCTGGATCGAGCGCGGTTTCAGGGGCGGGCGACGTGATGAACATCGCGAACATTGCCGCGGTCTTTTTCCGCTCGAGTTCCGCATCGTCGTAAAGGTCGAGGGTGAACAGCTTCACCACGGCCGCGGCAAAGCGTGAGACACCGCGCAACTGGCCTGCCTCGACCGGGTCGAGGATATGGATCACCTCGGATGCGGGCACGCGCACCGTTTCGCCCGCCAGCCCCGGATCGGTCATGTCGCCCGGGTGGCGGCGCAGGAAATGGTAGGCGACGCGCCGACCGATGCCGTCGAACTCGATGCCCTGACGGATCGACCCCGCGCCGGGCAGCACGCGGGTCATGTCCTGGGGCAGCATTTCCGAGGGGAGCATCTGCAGCTGCATCGGCACGGTCAGCCCGTCTTCCGGCCGCCGCATGCGGATGCGCAGGAAGACCTCACCCGCCAGAAACACCTCGCGGGCCGCCCGGCGCTGGAGGCCGAAGAAGTCGGTCAGCCCCTCGGCGTCCGCCTCGTCGGTCCAGGCGAGCCAGAGCTTCTGCAACTCTTCCTTCCGGGCGGCATCGCCGATTTTCGACGAGGGCTTGATCCCGTCGCCCACGACATGGTTGGCAAAGGCATCGACGGCGTTCGCGGCATAGCCGTTGTTGCGGACGAGCCAGCGCGCCCGGGCGGTGATCGTCTCGCCCGAGGCCGAGATCAGCGTGTTCACATGGGCGCGGGTGGCGCGGAATCCGCGCATGCGACGATGAGACTGTGCGGCGTCGAACCCGCCGATGACGGACCCAAGGCGGGCACGGAAGGCGTCGAAGACCATGGGTCAAAGGCCCTTCGTCGCGACGGTGCCCCAGCGACGGCGGCGGGGCGTCGCAGAGGCGGTGGCGATCCGGCCCTCCAAGTC
>DAIOXI010000229.1:3103-4366 GCA_036758045.1 Albidovulum sp. | reverse complement strand
GCTCGGTCGGGCTGTCGCATAACAAGTTCCTTGCCAAGATCGCCTCCGACCTCGACAAGCCGCGCGGCTTTTCGGTCATCGGGCGGGCCGATACGGCGGCGTTCCTGAAGGGCAAGCCGGTCCGCATGATCTGGGGCGTCGGCGCGGCCAGCCAGGCGCAGCTGGACGCCGCCGGCATCCGCACCTTCGACGACCTCGCCCGCTGGGACCGCAGGGACCTGATCCAGCGGTTCGGCCAGATCGGCGACCGTCTCTGGCACCTTGCGCGGGGTGAGGATTTCCGGCGCGTGACCCCGAATGAGCCGATGAAGTCGATCTCGGCCGAGACGACCTTTGATGAGGATATAGCCGACCGCGACCTTCTGGATGGCCATGTCTGGCGGCTGTCGGAAAAGGTGACGGACCGCGCCAAGGCCAAGGGTCTTGCCGGGCGGACCGTGACGCTGAAGCTGAAGCGCGCCGATTTCACCACCATCACCCGCCGCCACACGCTGCGCGAACCGACGCAGATGGCGGACCGCATGTATCGAGAGGTGGCGGATCTTCTTGCCCATGTCGGCGGGCGCGATGCCTATCGTCTGATCGGGGTCGGCCTGTCGGACATCGTGGCCGGCAGCGCCGCCGACCTGACGCCCGATCTTCTCGACCCCGACGCGAAGCGGCGGGCGGGGGCGGAACGTGCGGCGGATGCGATCCGGGCGCGGTTCGGGGCCGATGCGATCGTGAAGGGCCGGGCGCTGCGCTGACGATGCCCTGACTATTCGGCGGCGGACAGCATTTCGGCCGGGCGGCCGATCTCGATCACCTCGGCGACGATCCCGGCCAGAAGCTTCTTGAAACCCTTGTAATTGCCGTTCGGGCGGATCTCACGCTCATTCATGTAAAGCGCGCGGTCGATCTCGATCTGGATGACATGGGTGCCACTGGCGGGGCGGCCGTATTGCTGGGCGATATAGGCCCCGGCGAAGGGCGCGTTGCGCAGCGTGCGCAGGCCCGCCGCCTCGAACGCGGCCTCCACCCGGTCGATCACATGACCGGAGGCGGCAGCGCCGAAACGGTCGCCAAGGATGATCTCCGGCCGCCGCGCCCCGGCGGCGGCGATGGAGTCGACTGCCTCATGCGGCATCGAATGCATGTCGAGCAGGATCGCCTCGCCAAACGCGGCGCGGCTTTTGGCGATCAAACCCTTGAGGCAATCGTGATAGGGCGTCCAGCAGTCGTCAATCCGCCCCATCACCTCATCCGGGCTCAGCTTGCCGCGAT
>DAIOXI010000229.1:0-3093 GCA_036758045.1 Albidovulum sp. | reverse complement strand
AGATCGCCTTGCCGCCCGCAACGACACGCGGTATCACCCCAAGGCCCGATGACACCCGCGGGTTGTAGCCTGCGGGCCGAAGCCCCTCGATCACCGCCGGGTCAAGCTCATCGGGGCCGCGGTTCAGGTCGACATAGGCGCGCGGGCAGCGCGCGGCCAGAAGGGGGGCGCCCAGCGACGGCGCGCAATCCAGCAGGTCATCGACGAAGGCATCTTCGGACGACCGGATCGTGCGCTCGTCCAGAACGCTTTTGCGGACGAAACCGGACGGGTAATCGCGGCCGCTATGCGGGGACGAAAAGATGACACTTGTCAGATGCCGGTCCGGCAAGGTCAGGTCATAGGGCAACGGAGCCATGAAATCGTCCTCCAATCCGTAAACTATAAGGGGAAATAGACCGAAGTCGAAACCCCTTGAAAGCGGATGCGACTCCTTTTATAGACCGCGGGACCGACGCGGAGCCTGCCGCGTTCCAATCCCTTGGAACCGGCGGAATCGTTGACGGAACGGGCGGTTAGCTCAGCGGTAGAGCACTACGTTGACATCGTAGTGGCCACTGGTTCGATCCCAGTACCGCCCACCACCCGCCCCCGATTCGGGGGCGATTTTGTTTCAATGGCGCACGCGCGCCGCGAATAGGAGAAGACCTATGAAGGTCAGGAACTCGCTCCGCTCGCTGAAGTTGCGTCACCGCGACTGTCAGGTCGTGCGCCGCAAGGGTCGCGTCTATGTGATCAACAAGACCCAGCGCCGCTTCAAGGCCCGTCAGGGCTGACCCCAGCGGACAGATCATGCGAAAGGCCGCCGGTAGCCCCGGCGGCCTTCGTCTTTTCGGGCTGTCCCCGGGCAGCCGTTCAGAGGGAATCCACCAGAAGCCGCGCCACCGTCTGCTGGCTGAGATAGCCGCTGACCGGAAGCCCGCGCGCCTGCTGGTAGCGCCGGATCGCGCGCCGTGTCTCCTTGTCGAAGGTGCCGTCGATCCGGCCGGGTTTGAGGTTCAGCGCCGCCAGCCGCTGTTCGATCAGCCGCCGCAGCCCGTCATTCAGGCCCAGCGCATCCTCACCCGCCTTCGCCGCACGGGCAGCGTCCGAGACGCCCATGTCGTCAAGGATCTGCTTGGCGTCCTCGACAAAGGCGCCGTTCGGATAGGCGGCGAGATATTCGCGGAACCCGGCAGCGGTGTTCAGCTTCAGCGCCTGATCCCAAGCGGCGCGGTCGGCGGCGGCGGCCTCTTGCTTGCGCTGTTCGTCGAAGACGGCCAGACGTTCCTGCGCCAGTTCGGCGAAAAGCCCGTCAGGATAGCGCTTGATATAGGCGCGCAGCCCCGCCTCATCGCCCGCCTTGCCGGTCTGTTCCCAGTAAAGCCGGTCCTGCCGTTCCATCTCCGCCTGGCGCTTGGCGGCCTCGATCTCAAGGTCGGCGGCGCGCTTTTCGGCCTGCGCCGCGAGGATGGCGATCTGTTCGGCGGTGACAAATCCCGTGGCCTCATAGCGGTTGCGCTGTTGCCAGGTTACGATCGCCGCGCGCGAGCCGCGCCCGAACAGGCCGTCGATCCCACGCGGGTCGATGTCGAGGATCGACAGATCGCGCTGGATCTGCCGCCGCTGATCACGCGTCAGGCGCAGAGCGTCTTCCGCCGCCTTCGCCCGTGCCGCCGGGTCGTTCTTCAGTGCAATCGCCCGGCGCGCGGCATCGGTGAAAAGCCCCTGCGGATAGCGCCGCAGATAGGATTCGTAGCCCTGCACCGTGTCGATGGCCTGCGTCGTCGCCCAGAGATCACGCTCCACCTGATCGGATTGCCCGGCTGCGGGTTCCGCCGGGGCGTTGTCCGTCACCGCAAGGAAGGGCGCCGCATTGCCCAGAAAGCCCGACACGGTCAGGTCACCCGCGCGGGCGGCCAGTTGGGCCGGGGTCTGGCCAGGCCGGGTCAGGATGTCGGCGGCGAAGGCGGCGATGTCCGCCGCGTCGCCCGAAATGACCGTCACGCCCTGCGGCACGTCAAGCGCACCGATGCCTGCGATCAACCCGCGCCCCAACGTCATGCGATGGTCTTCCGTCCCCAGAAGCACCATTGCCGCGCCGGGACGTTCGGCAGCAAGCTCCAGCACGGTACCCAGCGACAGGCCCGCCATGTCCGCCTCGGTCAGGCCGGGGGCCTTGGCCTCGGTCCCCAGGAACCAGGTTCTTGTGCCGTGATGGGCAAAGTTGCCGGACAGCAGGATCACGCTGCGCCCGGCCTGGCCCGTGTCGCCGTAATGGTCGCTGAGAAGGTCGCGCAGCGCGGCGGTGGGCAGATCCGCGCCCTTGCGCAGGGTGAACCCCGCCGCCTCAAGCGCGTCGGCGGCGTCCAGCGCATCTTCGGCGCCGGATATATCGGGCGCCGCCCGGTAATTCTCGTTCCCGATCACAAGGGCCGCGTCCTGCGCGGCCAGCGGTGTTGCCGCCATCAGCGCGGTGACAAATACGGATCTCCGAAGCATCAAACCCTCCCTCACTGGCCGTCCGGTCAGACTAGCCACAAAGGGGAACGTTATCCTATCACGAAGGTTCCCGAACCCGCACCGGGCTCAGTCGTAGACGCGCTGATCCTCGATCACTTTGCCGTCGTTGGGCAACGATCCCTTTGGCACGATCTGGACCCTGCCGCGCAGCTTCAGAACGTCCAGCACCGACTTTTCATAGGGCGCCGCATCGCCGGAATCGGATTCGATCATCACCGTCATCGCGTCCATCTCGCCGTCGCGGGTGGCGACGACGCGGGCGCGGGCGATCTCGGCGTGGCGCGCGACAAGGTCGGCGACCTGTTCGGGGCGCACGAACATGCCCTTGATCTTGGTCGTCTGGTCGGCGCGACCCATCCAGCCCTTGATGCGCAAGTTGGTCCGGCCGCAGGGGCTTTGCCCTGCCATCACCGCCGAAAGATCGCCGGTGGCGAAACGGATCAGCGGATAGTCGGGGTTCAGCGTCGTCACCACGACCTCTCCCACCTCACCCTCCGGGACCGGATCGCCAGTGCCGGGGCGGACGATTTCGACGATCACGCCCTCATCGACGATCATCCCTTCCATGGCGGGGGATTCGTAGGCGATGTT
>DAIOXI010000228.1:0-4411 GCA_036758045.1 Albidovulum sp. | reverse complement strand
CATGATGCCCAGCGCGAAGACCCCCATCCGGCCCAGCGCGCCGCCGGTGAACATCTGGAGCATCCCGGTGATGCCCTGACCCGCATTGTCCATGAACTTGCGCAGCGCGTCGGCGTCGATGCCAGGCACCGGGATATAGGTGCCAAGGCGATAGACGATCAGCAGCCCGAGGGTGAAGAAGATGCGTTGGCGCAGGTCGGTGGCCTTGCCAAGGGCGCCCCAGCTGAGGTTCGCCGCCATTTGCTCTGCAGCAGATGCCATTCCAAGTCTCTTTCATGGGCAACGCCGCCGAACCGTTTTCCGGTCGGCGGCGTTGGAAAACTTCGGTCTATGTAAGCGGCACGATCACCGCCCACAACATCTTATTCAGCCGCCGACGCAGTCGTGACAGTCAGCGCACCGCCCGCTTTTTCCACCGCGGCGACCGCTGCCTTGGAAGCGCCGGTGACGGAAAGCTTCAGCTTCGCCTTGATCTCACCCTTGGCCAGAACGCGCACACCGTCAAGCTTGCGGCGCACGACGCCGGATTCGACCAGCAGGTCCTCGGTGATCTCGGCCTTGGCGTCCAGCTTGCCCGCATCGACGAAGGCCTGAAGCTGACCCAGGTTCACGACGGCGAATTTCTTCGCGTTCGGCTTGTTGAAGCCACGCTTCGGCAGGCGCCGGTAAAGCGGCATCTGGCCGCCTTCGTACCCGCCGATGGCCACGCCCGAACGGGATTTCTGACCCTTTATACCGCGCCCGGCGGTCTTGCCCTTGCCCGAACCCGGACCGCGCGCGACGCGCTTGGATTTCTTGGCGGCACCGGGATTGTCCCGGAGTTCATTCAGTTTCATGTCGCTCTCTCCTGGCCGGAAAAGCCCCGCCAGCGACGGATGGGACCACACGGCATTTCTTGATTTTCAGACTCGGACCCCTTGGGGCCACCGGGGGCGTATAGTCGCATTGCCCTTGGCGATCAAGCCCGATGGCAGGGCGTGGCTGCCCGTCCTCGCCAACATTTTTTCAGTTTTCGACCGTCGTCGAAACCTGCCACGCAATGTTACCGATCTCCGTATTAAGAAACCAGTCTCGATGCATCAAAACCCCATTTACAATGTACAGATTGGCAACATCATAGGCATCGAACTTTCCCTCGCCATTCCTTACCGCGATAAACGCTTTACCCGATGGCTTTTCTGCTTCGATAAATTGAAAGTAGTCAGGATCTGAATGAGATGCGATATCAAGCATCCTTCTTCGTACTTGACCGTAATCAGTTATACGCTCATCTTGAAAATAGCAGACACCCTCAAGTCCTGAGACCCCAACCGCCGCGCCCGCGGCAGCCACTATAAATGCGGGCGCCATAACAACGGACGCAGTTCCTCCGATCGCGCCGCCGGTTCCACCCATTATTCCAACTGTCCCCGCCGCCGATGCACCCCCGAAGGTTGATCCCAGCATAGTCAAGCCACTCGTCGAATGCACCAAGGTATAGAAGCCTGCTGCCTGCATGCCCGCCCCGGCGCTTGCGGCCGCAGCCGAAGTAGCGGCCACTGCACTAGTTGCCACACCACCAATCAACTCACTAGGCCGATAGTCGCAGATACCTGCAAAAGCCGTCGCCCCGGGTAGGCCGATCATAAAAGCTGTTGTGATAGCAAGCTTTGACTTCCGCATGGTAGCTCCCGTTGGCCGATGCTCTATTTGACGAAAATGTGAGGTTTAGCGAGATGTGATTCAAGTGTTCCACCAGATCAGAATCAATAAAATGGCCCCAGAAACAAGTTCGGGGCCTCTTCTTGGCGTTAGACTGTAAATTCAGTGCTTCTTGTGATCCGTCTCGCGCAGGTAATCGGTCCAGTACGGGGCCGGTTCGCCAGGAAGGGCCGACGAAAAGACGCGGCCGATGCTGAAGACTGCGCGGGCGAATTCGCTGAGCAGGCCGGTATGGCGCTGTGCTGCAAGCATTTTTCATCCCTCGGGCATGGTTTCTGTTACCGGGGGAGGTACGCCCTCTGCCGCATAGTTACCACCCACGTTTCGACAGCCCCGCCTTGCGCCCGGCGCATGGATGATACCGCGCCGGGTGCAAGGGTACCTCCGTCAGGCGCAGGATCGCGACATTGCGGCGTTTGTCGCGACCTTGTGACGGGGGGGGCGGGCGGCGGACTGGCGGTATTCCCGACCTGCGCCGGGCGCCGCTCTGCGGTATGGTATTTCCATTGATGCAAGGCATTTCGAAGGGTCCGAAGGGAAACCGGGCGGGGCCGCATTTCAAAGCATCGGCCCCGCCCGTTACACGACATCTCACAGCCCCGGCAGCGGCCTGAAACACCGCTGGAATGGAGGTCCATGGCCCCTGCCCTCTGCCTGTCGCCAAGGAGAACGCCATGACACGCCCGCCGCTGCAAGTACCCGATCCGCAAGAGAAAAAGCGCCCCCTGCGGCCGGTGCCGCCAAGCCGTGACTGGGTGTTCGACGACTGGGCCGCTATCTGACCCCGGCAAAAGGGAAAGGGCGCGTGCCCCCGGCCCGCGCCCTTCATCGTGTCCGGCTGGCCCCGGTTTCGGGGGCCTAGACCAGCGCCGCCTGACCGCCAAGCCGCGAGCGGCTCGACACGAAGGCACAAGGCAGCGCGCGGCGCGTCGGCGCGGAGCGTGACGACTGGAAGATATTGCGGTTGCCGGACGAAATGTGGTTCAGGGCGTTGGTACGGCCAATGCGGGCCTTTTCGACGAGATCGGTCATGGTTCGGGGCCTCCGGTTGGGGTGAAAGTTGTCGGAATTACGGCCACACTCGCTACCTGGGGCCAGTTTCCCCCTCGGAATTGTCCGGAAAAAGGCGCATTCGGTTCAGAAATCCGCCGCAAATGCGCCAAATTTAAGACAACCCATGGTTGAAATTAACGATACCGGGGTGGATTGGGCGGATCGTTGCCGATCTGGAAAAAATCACTTGCATGCGGCCCGAATTCAACCAAGGGGTGATTCTCTTAAGAATTCGCTACGGACGCCCTACCTGTCCACCAGCCCTGCCAGCACCTTCGCATAGGTCGCTGCGATCCGGTCACGGTCGCGGTGACGCCCGCCGACGACGACCTGCGCGCCGCCGGCCCAGACCTGATCGACCGCGACGTCAGGACCAAAGATCCAGCGATCGAGGATGCGGCCCCCGTCCGCCCGCAGGCCGACAAGGTCACGCAGCACCACCAGATCGGCCGCCGCCCCGGCCACAAGGTTCGGCGCAGGCACGCCAAGGGCCTGCGCGCCCCCGGACAGCGCCCGCCGGAGCAGCGCACCGCCCGTCGATCCTTCTCCCTCGGCCAGCACATTGCGCCCGCGAGAGAACAGGCGCTGGCCATATTCGAGGAGCTTCAACTCCTCTCGCAGCGAAATCTCCACATTGCTGTCGCTGCCGACGCCGAACCGCCCGCCATCGAAAAGGAAATCGCGCGCGGGGAAAAGGCCATCGCCCAGATTGGCCTCTGTCACCGGGCAAAGTCCCGCAACGGCCCCGGAAGCGGCGATCCCCCGGCGCTCCGCATCGGTCAGGTGGGTGGCGTGGATCAGACACCAGCGCGCGTCGATGCCGATGCGGTCCAGCAGCAGCTCGACCGGGCGAAGGCCGGAATACGCGACACTTTCCTCGACCTCGCGCAGCTGTTCGGCGACGTGGATATGGACCGGGCAGCCCGGATGGACGGCGAGAAGCGCGCGCACCTCCTCTTCCGTCGCGGCGCGCAGCGAATGGGGCGCGATCCCCAGCCGGTCAACCGGCCGCGTCATGGCCGCGCCAAGCCGTTCGGTCAGGTGCAGGAAAGCGTCGAGGTCATGGATGAACCGCCGCTGCCCGTCGCCCGGCGCGGCACCGCCAAAGTCGGAATGCGCATAGAAGACCGGCAGATGGGTCAGGGCGATCCCGGTTCCCTCGGCCGCGGCGAGGATGCGCAGCGACATCTCCGCCGGGTCCGCATAGGGCCGCCCGTCGCGGTCATGGTGAAGATAGTGGAACTCCCCCACGCGGGTGAACCCGGCCTCAAGCATCTCCACATAGGCCATTTCGGCCACGGCCTGCATCTGGTCGGGGTCAAGGCCAAGGGCAAAGCGATACATCAGCTCGCGCCAGGTCCAGAAACTGTCCGCCGTCGGCCCGCGCCGTTCGGTCAGACCCGCCATCGCGCGCTGAAATGCGTGGCTGTGCAGGTTCGCCATGCCGGGGATCACCGCGCCGCCCGCGATATCGCCGGCCTGCCGGGCCGCCCCCACCTCAACCGACGCAATGACACCACCCGCCAGCGCAAGGCGCACATCCCGCGCCCAACCCGTCGGCAAAAGCGCCTGTTCGGCAAACAGCGTGGTTTCCATCGGCGGGGCTCCCTTCCCGAGATTTGGGCTATCCAAGGGTGATTTTATGTATATACTTATC
>DAIOXI010000227.1:0-4417 GCA_036758045.1 Albidovulum sp. | reverse complement strand
AATCGCGGCCTTCGGGCTGGCCGCCGGCGACAATGTCGCCCGCATCAGCCGCCTGCGTGAGGCGGGGGGGCGGCCGATGGCGCTGGAACGCGCGGCGCTGCCGCTCGACATCCTGCCGAACCCGATCGAGGTCGCGACCTCGCTTTACGAGGTTCTCGACCGGCTTGGCAATCGCCCGGTCCGGGCGGTGCAGAAGATTTCCGCCATCAACCTCGAGGCGCGCGAGGCAGCACTTCTGGGCGTGGCCGAGGGGGCGGCGGGCCTCAGCATCGCGCGCACCTCCTATCTCGCGACCGGACGGGTCGCGGAACTGACCCATTCGCTTTATCGCGGCGACGCCTACGACTTCGTGGCCGAACTGCGCCTGTGACAAGGAAAGGCTGCCAGACCATGTCCACCGAACTCACCCTGATGCGTCAGGAAATCCTTGAGATTCCGGCCGCCGTCGAGCGGCTCTTGACCCATGGCGCGGCAGAGATCGCCGCCACCGCCGCCACGGCCCGCGACCTGAACCCGCGCTTCCTTGTCTCCGTCGCGCGCGGATCGTCGGACCATGCCTGTTCCTACCTGAAATATGCCAGTGAGCTTTTGCTGCGCCGTCCCATGGCCTCGGTCGGGCCGTCCGTGACCTCGATCTACGGCACCGATCTGAACGCGGAAGGCGCGCTTTGCATCGCCATTTCGCAATCGGGGCAAAGCCCGGACATCGTCAGCATGACGGAGGCGCTTGGCCGCTCCGGTGCGCTGACCGTGGCGATCACCAACAACCCGGCCTCGCGCCTTGCCGCGGCCGCCGGAGCGACGCTGCCGATCCATGCGGGGCCAGAGATCAGCGTCGCGGCGACGAAAACCTTCGTCACCTCGCTGGTGGCGGGCCTGTGGCTTCTGGCCGCGATCCGCGGCGACCGCGACCTTCTGGGGGCGATCCGCGCCCTGCCCCGCCATCTGGAGGACGCCACCCGCTGCGACTGGGCGGCGGCGGCCGATGCGATCGACGGGCGGTCTTTGTTCACGCTCGGGCGCGGGCCGTCGCTGGCGGTGTCGAACGAGGCGGCGCTGAAATTCAAGGAAACCTGCCTGATCCACGCGGAAAGCTATTCTTCGGCCGAGGTGCTGCATGGCCCCGTCTCCATCGTCGAACAGGGCTTCCCCGCCATCGCCTTCGCCGCCCGCGACGCGGCGGAGGAGACGCTGGCCGCGACGGCGGACGAACTGGCCGCCAAGGGCGCCCGCGTCTTTGCCACCACCGACCGGGTGACGCGGGCCACCTGCCTGCCCCATGTGCGCACCGACCACTGGCTGACCGACCCGGTCGCCTCCATCGTGTCCTTCTACGGCATGGTCGAGGCGGTCGCGGTGCGGCGCGGTATCGACCCCGACCGCCCGCGCCATCTGAACAAGGTGACGGAGACGGTATGACCCTGCAAACCCTAACCTTCCTGAACGGCCCGGTCTTCGACGGCACGACGCTGCGCGGCGGGCTGGCGGCGCGCTTTGAAGACGGCGTGCTGATGGCCCTTGGCGCCGAGGCGGAGATCGGCCGCGCGGGCGCGGTCGTGGACCTGAACGGCGACATCCTGTCACCCGGCTATGTCGATTTGCAGGTCAACGGCGGCGGCGGGGTGATGCTGAACGACGCGCCCTCGGTTGAAACGCTGCACCGGATCGCGGGCGCCCATCGCGGGCTTGGCGTCGCGGCGCTTCTGCCGACGCTGATCACCGACACGGCCGAAAAATCCCGCGCCGCCATCGCTGCCGTGGGTCAGGCAGTGCGTGAGGGCATCCCCGGCATCGCCGGGCTGCATCTGGAAGGCCCCCACCTGTCGCTGGCGCGCAAGGGTGCGCATGACGCGGCCCTGATCCGGCCCATGGAGGCCGCCGATCTGGAGATTCTGCTGGCGGCGGCGCAGGACCTGCCGGTCCTGAAGATCACCCTCGCCCCGGAAAGCGTGACGGAGGAGCAGGTGCGGGCGCTTTGCCGCGCCGGTGTGCTCGTCTCGCTCGGCCATACGGATGCGGGTTTCGACACCTGCGCGCGCTACATCGCCGCCGGCGCGCGCTGCGTCACCCATCTTTTCAACGCGATGAGCCAGCTTGGCAATCGCGAACCCGGACTGGTCGGCGCGGCGCTGGCCGATGGCGCGGTGTCCGCCGGGGTGATCGCGGATGGCATCCACGTTCACCCGGAGGCGCTGCGCGCCGCATGGGCGGCCAAGACCGGGCCCGGCAAGCTCTTCCTTGTCAGCGACGCGATGGCGGTGGCGGGAACCGACGCGACGGACTTCGCGCTGGAAGGTCGGGTGATCCGGCGCGCGGGCGGCCGCCTCACGCTTCAGGACGGCACGCTGGCCGGTGCCGATCTTGACCTGACAACGGCGGTGCGGGTGCTGACCGATACGGTCGGCGTTCCCCTGACCGAGGCGCTGGCGGCGGCCACATCGGTTCCCGCCGGTCTGATCGGGCGCGCCGATCTGGGCTATCTGACGCTGGGCCGCAAGCTGCACGGGGTGGTCCGCATTGGCGCCGCGCTTGACCGCGTGGAAAGTGCCGCCGCCTGAGGGGCCGATCCGCCATCAGGGTCCCGGAGCACAGGCACACACGCAAGAAAAGACCCCGCGGGCGTCGCGGCCCGCGGGGTTCCGTTTCAAGACCGCTCAGAGGATCAGAGCTTGCCGTTGCGCTGCTGGATCATCATGAAGGTGTCGTAGTTGTATTCCGCCACCTGGGTCCAGAGGTAGTAGTCGTTGCGGAATGCCTTGATCGATTCCCAGATCTTCTTGAAGGGGGCGTTGGTCGCCTCCATCTCGGCATAGACCTCGGTCGCGGCGTTGAAGCAGGCTTCGAGGATCTCCTGGCTGAAGGGGCGCAGCTGCGCGCCGTTCGCCACCAGTTCCTTGATCGCCGCCGGGTTCAGATAGTCGTATTTCTGAAGCATGTCGGCATCGGTCGCCTGCGCGGCAGAACGCAGAAGCGACTGGTAGGCCGCCGGCAGTTCCTCGAACTTGCCCTTGTTGAAGAAGAAGTGGACCGTCGGGCCGCCTTCCCACCAACCGGGATAGTAGTAATAGGGCGCGACCTTGTAGAAGCCGAGCTTCTGGTCATCATAGGGGCCGACCCATTCGGCCGCGTCGATGGTGCCTTTTTCCAGCGACGGATAGATGTCGCCGCCGGGGATCTGCTGCGGCACGACGCCAAGCTTTTCCATCACCCGCCCGGCAAAGCCGCCGACCCGCATCTTCAGGCCCTTCATGTCGTCGAGCGTGTTGATTTCCTTACGGAACCAGCCGCCCATCTGCACGCCGGTATTGCCGCCGGGATAGGCGACGATGTTATGACCGGCCATGAATTCGTTATAAAGGTCGATGCCGCCGCCATGGTACTGCCAGGCGTTCGTTCCGCGCGCGTTCAGCGAGAAGGGCACCGCCGCGGCCAGCGCGAAGGTGGGATCCTTGCCAAAGCTGTAATAGCCGACCGTGTGGCAGGCCTCGACCGAGCCGTCGGTCACGGCTTCCTGCGCGGGCGCGCCGCCCGGAACGATCTCACCAGCCGCGAAGACCTGGATGTTGAAGTTGCCGTCGGTGGCCTCGCTGACCATCTTCGACAGGACCTCGGCCCCGCCATAGATCGTGTCGAGCGATTTGGGGAAGGACGAGGTCATGCGCCAGGTGACTTTCGGCATGCCCTGCGCCACGGCCGGCGCGGCAAGCGCGGTCGCGGCGGCTGCCGCGCCGCCGCCGATGGCGGCCTTGGTAAGGAAAGAACGACGATCCATATTGTACCTCCCGGTTGCGGGCGGCCTTGGGTGGCCGCCACAGATGGCAGCACTTTACACGCCCCTAACCCACTGTCCAGACTTAGAGATCGCGGGTGCGCGTAACCCAGCGTCAAGCGCGCGCGTTTCAGCCGCGTTGCGCAAAAAAGACGCCAATCGCCATCAGGGCCAAACCCGCCGCCCGCATCGGCGTCACCTCGCGCACCAGCGCGCCCTTCAGGCCGAACTGGTCGATGACCGCCGCCGACAGAAGCTGTCCCAGCAATACGCATGTGATCGCATTGCCAAGGCCGAAGCGCGGCGCCACCCAGGTGACGGAGAGGACGTAGAAAGCCACGAAAAGCCCGCCGAGGAAAAGGTTCGGCGGCTGTCCGGGCGCGGCTGCAAGCGCCCCGGTCCCGCCGGTCAGCACCATCACCAGGGCCGAGCCGAGGAAGGCCACCGCGAACAGGATCACGGCTGCGGCGGCGGGGGAGCCGATGCGCCCGCCAAGCTGCGCGTTCAGCGCGGCGAGGATCGGAATGCCGATCCCGGCGGCCAGCATGATCGTGGCATAGCGCAGCGTTTCCGGGGTCATTGCCGCCTCCTCCTGTCCGGTGTCCCGCGATCCTTGTCGCGGGCTGTCCGGATTGTCCATGAGTCGCG
>DAIOXI010000226.1:1816-4419 GCA_036758045.1 Albidovulum sp. | reverse complement strand
GGCCGATCGGGCTCGACATCATCTTCGCCGAGCCGGCCGCCGATCCCGCCGCCGCAACGGCGGGCCATGCCGCCGCCCTTCGCGCCCGCGCCGCCCGGCTGAGGGCGATCCAGCCCGGCGCCTGACCCCCGGCACATTCCGTCGCGTTGCATGCCGCCGCGCAACCGGCTAACACGCGCCAGACCCCGGTGCCCCCCGCGCCCGATGATGTTTCGAGGAGAACCCGATGTCCGACCCCTTGCGTCTTGGCGTAGCCGGCCTTGGCACGGTTGGCATCGGTACGGTGAAGATCATCCAGCGCCATGCCGAGCTGATCGCGCGCCGCGCCGGACGGCCGGTGACGATCACCGCCGTTTCCGCCCGCGACCGGACGAAGAACCGCGACGCGGACCTGTCGGGCTATGGCTGGGAAGAGGATGCCGTGGCGCTGGCCAGACGCGATGACGTCGATGTCTTCGTCGAACTGATGGGCGGCGCCGAGGGTGTCGCGCTGAAGGCGACGAAGGCCGCCATCGCCACCGGCAAGGACGTGGTCACCGCCAACAAGGCGATGCTCGCGCTGCACGGTCAGGCGCTGGCCGAAGCGGCCGAGGCCACGGGCCATGTGATCCGCTTCGAGGCCGCCGTCGCGGGCGGCATCCCGGTGGTCAAGGCGCTGACCGAGGGGCTGGCAGGCAATGAGATCCGCCGCGTGATGGGCGTGATGAACGGCACCTGCAACTATATCCTGACGCGGATGGAGGATGCGGGCCTGCCCTATGACACCGTCTTCGAAGAGGCGCGGCAACTGGGCTATCTTGAGGCCGACCCGAACCTCGACGTCGGCGGCATCGACGCGGGCCACAAGCTTAGCCTTCTGGCCTCCATCGCCTTCGGCACCAAGGTCGCCTTCGACGCGGTGGAGCTCGAGGGGATCGGCCGCGTCTCCATCGACGACATCCGCCGCGCCGCCGACATGGGCTATCGCATCAAGCTGCTGGGCGTCGCGCAGATGACGGGCCGCGGGCTTGAACAGCGCATGTCGCCCTGCCTTGTCCCCGCCGACAGCCCGCTCGGCCAGTTGCAGGGCGGCACCAACATGGTGGTGATCGAGGGCGACAGCGTCGGCCAGATCGTCCTCAGGGGCGCCGGCGCGGGCGAAGGCCCGACCGCGAGCGCGGTCCTGTCGGACGTGATCGAGATCGCGCGCGGCAGCCGTATCTCCACCTTCGGGCAAGCGGCGACCGCGCTGGCCGACCCGGTTCCGGCGCGGGCCACGGCGCCTGCCTCCTACTACCTGCGCATGGGTCTGGCCGACAAGCCGGGCGCGCTGGCCAAGGTGGCGACGGTTCTGGGCGATGAAGGCATCTCCATCGACCGGATGCGGCAATACGGCCATGCCGACACCTCGGCCCCGGTCCTGATCGTGACCCATCGCACCACGCGCGAGGCGGTGGACCACGCCTTGGCCCGCCTGCCCGCGACCGGCGTCGTGATGGGCGAGCCGGTGGCGCTCAGGATCGAGGCGGTCTGAGGTCCGCACTGGTACCGTTAACCCGCTTGCCGCCCGGTCTCTGGCCCGTTATTCCGGCCGCAAGCCGGATGTGAGGAGCCCGTTATGGCCAATACGCAAGAATTTCACGACCGCATGCTGTCGCTGGGCCTCGCCCGCGTCAGCGAGGCGGCCGCCCATGCCTCTGCCCGCCTGATCGGGCGCGGCGACGAAAAGGCCGCCGATCAGGCCGCCGTCAACGCGATGCGCGACCAGCTCAACCTGCTCGACATCAAGGGCACGGTGGTCATCGGCGAAGGCGAGCGCGACGAGGCACCGATGCTTTACATCGGCGAACAGGTCGGCAGCGGCAACGGGCCGGAGGTGGACATCGCGCTTGACCCGCTGGAAGGCACGACGCTGACCGCCAAGGACATGCCGAACGCGCTGACCGTGATCGCCATGGCCCCGCGCGGCACCCTTCTGCACGCGCCCGACGTCTATATGGACAAGCTCGCCATCGGTCCCGGCCTGCCCGAAAACGTCGTCAGCCTTGAGATGAGCCCGACCGAGCGGATCGAGGCGCTGGCCAGGGCCAAGGGATGCAAGCCGACCGATCTGACCGTCTGCATCCTCGAACGCCCCCGGCATGAGGAGATGGTGGCAGAGGTCCGCGCCACCGGCGCCGCGATCCGCCTGATTACCGACGGCGACGTGGCGGGCGTGATCCATTGCGCGGAAAGCGAAATCACCGGCATCGACATGTATATGGGGTCTGGCGGGGCGCCGGAGGGCGTGCTGGCGGCCTCGGCCCTGAAATGCATGGGCGGGCAGATGTGGGGCCGGCTGATGTTTCGCAACGACGACGAGCGCGGCCGTGCCGCCAAGGCCGGGATCACCGACCTGAACCGCATCTATGCGCGCGACGAGATGGTGACGAGCGATGTCATCTTCGCCGCGACCGGGGTCACCAATGGCTCCATCGTGCGCGGCGTGAAGCGCGAGCCGCATTTCATCGAGACCGAGACGATCCTGATGCGGTCGAAAACCGGCTCGGTGCGGAGGATGATCTACAGGAACCCCATCCGCTGAGGACCCGGAGACCTGGGGGGGGGGGGGGGGGGGGGGGGGG
>DAIOXI010000226.1:0-1806 GCA_036758045.1 Albidovulum sp. | reverse complement strand
CCCTCTCTCCTCCCCCCCCGCGCCTCCGCTCTTCCTTCTTTCCCCCTGCGGGGTGCGTTTTTCTCCCTCCCCGCCCCCCTCCCCCTGTCTCCCCGCTTCCGGGGGGGCGCCCTGCCCCCCCACCCCCGGAGTATTTGCGCCACGATGAAAGAGGCGCAGGCCGGAGCGAGGAGCAGCCATGACCGCATTCCTGGGCGTCGAGGCATCGCTGACCGGGCGCCGCTGGACCGGGCCTTCGGCCGAGGCAGAGCGGCTGTCGGAGGCGATGGCGCAACAGACCGGCCTGCCGCTGCCCTTGGCGCGCTTGCTGGCCGCGCGCGGCGTGGCACCAGAAGAGGCCGGGCGTTTCCTCGACCCCCAGATCCGCGACCTGCTGCCCGACCCGCGCGGGCTGCGCGACATGGAACGCGCGGCGCGGCGGTTTCTCGACGCGGTTCGGGCGCGCCAGCGGATCGCGGTCTTTGCCGATTACGACGTCGATGGCGGCGCCTCGGCGGCGCTGTTGCTGACCTGGCTGCGCGAGATGGGGCTTTCCGCCACGCTTTATATCCCCGACCGGATTGATGAGGGCTATGGCCCCAATGCCCCGGCGATGGCGGGGCTGGCGGCGGACCATGACCTGATCGTCTGCGTCGATTGCGGCACGCTCAGCCATGATGCCATCGCAGCGGCCGAGGGGGCGGATGTCCTTGTCCTCGACCACCACCTCGGGGGCGAAACACTGCCTCCCGCCCTTGCGGTCGTGAACCCCAACCGGCAGGACGAAAGCGGCGATCTGGGCCATCTCTGCGCCGCCGCCGTCGTCTTCCTGATGCTTGTGGAGGTGAACCGGCAGATGCGCGAGGGCGGCGCGGCGGGGCCGGACCTGATGGCGATGCTGGACCTCGTGGCGCTGGCCACCGTGGCCGATGTCGCGCCGCTGGTGGGCGTCAACCGGGCGCTGGTGCGGCAGGGCCTGAAGATCATGGCGCGGCGCGAGCGGATCGGGCTGGCCGCGCTGGCCGATGTGGCGCGGCTGGACCGGGCACCGACGGCCTATCACCTGGGCTATGTCCTGGGGCCCCGCGTCAATGCCGGGGGCCGGATCGGCGCACCCGACCTTGGCGCGCGGCTGCTGGCGACCGCCGACCCGCATGAGGCCGTGGCATTGGCCGAGCGGCTTGAGGTCCTGAACGCCGAGCGGCGCGAGATCGAGAACCGGGTGCGCGACGCGGCCCTTCAGCAGGCCGAAGAACGCGGGCTGGACGCGCCGCTGGTCTGGGCGGCAGGCGAAGGCTGGCACCCCGGCGTCGTCGGCATCGTTGCCGCGCGGCTGAAGGAGGCGACCCACCGCCCCGCCATCGTGATCGGCCTCGACGGCGGCATCGGCAAGGGTTCCGGCCGGTCGGTCGAGGGGGTGGACCTCGGCGCGGCGATCCAGCGGCTTGCCGGTGAGGGGCTCCTGCTGAAGGGCGGCGGGCACAGGATGGCGGCCGGGCTGACGGTCGAGGGCGACAGGATCGAACCGGCGATGGCGCGGCTGGCCGATCTCCTCGCCCGGCAGGGCGCCGGGACCGCCGGCCCGCGAGACCTGAGGATCGACACGCTCTTGATGCCACGCGCCGCGACGCCCGAGTTGCTGGAGCGGATCGAGGCCGCCGGCCCTTTCGGCCAGGCCGCCCCCGCCCCGCGTTTCGCCTTCGCCGGGATGGCGATCACCCAGTGCCGCCGGGTCGGTGAAAACCACCTGAAGATCGGCCTCTCGGACGGTAGCGGCCCGGCGCTGGACGGCATCGCCTTCGGCGCCTTCGCCGGCCCGCTGGGGCC
>DAIOXI010000225.1:0-4419 GCA_036758045.1 Albidovulum sp. | reverse complement strand
CCGCGCCCGCGAATGACCGGGCCATTGGGCGTCTCCTCGATCGCGGGTTCGAAGGGCGGGGTCTTCCACTGCGACAGCGGATCGACCGGCTGCACGTCGTAATGGCCGTAAAAGAGCAGATGCCTGCCCGCGCCGCCCGCATGGCCGACCACCATCGGATGGCCCGGCGTCTTGCGGGCGGATGCCTGGAAACCCAGCGATTCCAGGTCCTTGGCCAGCCAGTCGGCGGCCTTTGCGCAGTCTTCCCTGTAAGCCGGATCGGTCGAAATCGACGGAATGCGCAACAGCCCGAAAAGCCGTTCCATCGCTTGCGGCAGGGTGTCGTCGATACGGGCCAGGACGGCGTCGAGGGACATGGGGCGCGCTCCTTCTTGCGGGTTCGCGGCAACCCTAGCGATGCCGCCGGTGGTGTCCAGAGGGGGCGGGGACCGCAAAGGGCGGGGGGGCGGCAATTTGTACACTGACGGGATCGCGACTTGACCTTTATCAATGTGGAATGCGAACAGGGGCGCTAAGCCCGAGCGCAAGGAACAAGGGCCGGGAGACGGACATGAATTACGACGCACAGATCGACCAGGCGCTACAGCGGCTTCACGACGAAGGCCGGTACCGCACCTTCATCGACATCGAGCGGCGCAAGGGTCAGTTTCCGAAGGCGGTCTGGTCCCGGCCGGATGGCTCGGAGCAGGAAATCACCGTGTGGTGCGGCAACGACTATCTCGGCATGGGCCAGCACCCGGTGGTGTTGCAGGCGATGCACGAGGCGCTGGACGCCACCGGCGCCGGGTCGGGCGGGACGCGCAACATCTCCGGCACCACGGTCTATCACAAGCGGCTCGAGGCGGAACTGGCCGACCTGCACCGGAAGGAAGCGGCGCTGGTCTTCACCTCGGCCTATATCGCCAACGATGCCACGCTTTCGACGCTGCCGAAGCTGTTCCCCGGCCTCATCATCTATTCCGACGCGCTCAACCACGCCTCGATGATCGAAGGCGTGCGCCGCAATGGCGGGGCCAAGCGCATCTTCCGCCACAATGACGTGGCCCACCTGCGCGAGCTTTTGCAGGCCGACGATCCGGCGGCGCCGAAGCTGATCGCCTTCGAATCGATCTATTCCATGGATGGCGATATCAGCCCGATGGAAGCGATCTGCGATCTGGCGCAGGAATTCAACGCGCTGACCTATCTCGACGAGGTCCATGCCGTCGGCATGTATGGCCCGCGCGGCGCCGGCGTGGCGGAGAAGCTGGGGCTGATGGGCCGCATCGACATCATCAACGCGACGCTGGCCAAGGCCTATGGCGTGATGGGCGGTTACATCGCATCGACCGCCAAGATGTGCGACGCGATCCGGTCCTACGCGCCGGGCTTCATCTTCACCACCTCGATCCCGCCCGCGGTCGCGGCGGGGGCGGCGGCCTCGGTCCGGCACCTGAAGACCGATCAGGGCCTGCGCGACAAGCAGCAGGAACATGCCCGCATCCTGAAAATGCGACTGAAGGCGCTTGGCCTGCCGATCATCGACCATGGCACCCATATCGTGCCGGTCCATGTCGGCGATCCGGTGCATTGCAAGAAGATCTCGGACATGCTGCTGGAGCATTACGGGATCTACGTTCAGCCGATCAACTTCCCGACCGTCCCGCGCGGGACGGAACGGCTGCGCTTCACGCCTTCGCCTGTCCATTCTTCGGGCGATATCGACCATCTTGTCCGCGCCATGGACAAACTCTGGTCGCACTGTGCGCTGAATCGTGCTGAACTCTCTGCCTGAGGGCATGAACGGTCGCATTCGGCCTTGCCCTGTGCTAACAGTTGAACAATAGGACGGCACAAAGGGCGACGAATCGTCGGCCGTCTGGGGATAGTACGGGGCAGCGGGATGATCGGGCGGAGGACTCCTCCTTCGACGCAGGAAGAGAACAAACCCAAAGGGTTTGACGATTTCGAATTGCGCCTTGGCGACACCATGCGCGGCGAACGCGCGACCATGGCCAAATCCCTTCTCGACGTTCAGCGGGAATTGAAGATCAAGGCAAGTTACATCGCCGCGATCGAGAATTGTGATGTCTCGGCCTTTGAAACGCCGGGTTTCGTCGCGGGCTATGTCCGGTCCTACGCGCGCTATCTGGGCATGGACCCGGAATGGGCCTTTCAGCGCTTCTGCGAAGAGGCGAATTTCACTGTCGTCCACGGCATGTCCGCCGCCGCCTCCGGCCCGAAGAAATCGGTGGGCGTTCTGGCGACCGCCTATGCCGATCCGCTGGCCAATCCCAAGGCGCCCTTCGTGCCGCAGGGGGAAAGCGTCTGGTCGGGCATCCAGCCGGGCGCCATCGGTTCCATCGCCGTGCTGCTGATCCTGATCGGCGGGCTGGGCTATGGCGGCTGGACGGTCCTGAACGAGGTGCAGAAGGTGCAGCTTGCCCCCGTCGATCAGGCGCCGGGCGTGGTGGCGGAACTTGATCCGCTGTCCTCGGCGGGTGGCAAGGCCGCGAACCAGGCCGAGGCGACGGAGATCGCGCTGGCCCAGCACCCCGCCACAGATGAGGCGCCCCAGCCCGAGGCATTCGACCGCCTCTACCGTCCCGAGGCGCTGGATGTTCCCGTCCTCGTCGCCCGCGACGGTCCCATCGCCGCCATCGACCCACGCACCGTGGGCGCGCTGGCCGATGCCGTGCCGCAGGCGGACCCCGAAGATGCCGTCAACGCGGCGGTGAAACTCGCGCTGGGGGACACGCCGGTTCAGGTCGTCGCCCCCGATGCGCCGCAGGTGGAGCTTCTGGCGGTGCGCCCGGCCTGGGTGCGTGTGACCTCGGCCGACGGCACCACGATCTTTGAAAAGGTTCTGGACGCGGGCGAACGCTATGCGCTGCCGAAGCTTGAGGAGGCGCCGGTGCTGCGCGTCGGGGAATCCGGCGCGCTCTACTTCGCCGTGAACGGCCAGACCTACGGCCCGGCGGGGGCGCGCGGATCGGTGACGAAGAACGTCACGCTCTCGCCCGATGCGCTGACCACGGCCTATGCGGTCGCCGACATGACCCAGGATGCCGATCTGGCGAAATTCGCCACCGCCGACGCGGCGGGCATGACCGGCGCCATGGCCCCGACGGAATAGCGCCGGTTGCCGCGCCGGGCCGCACCGACTATCTAGGGCGTGACAGCGAATAGCGGCGGGAAGCCCCATGTCTCACAACCCCATCCGACCGTGGCGCGACGTTGCGCGCCGCAAGTCCCGTCAGATCATGGTGGGCAATGTCCCCGTGGGGGGCGCCGCGCCGATCACGGTCCAGACGATGACCAACACGCTGACGACCGACGTCAGGGCGACGGTGGAACAGGTCCAGCGCGCCGCCGGGGCCGGGGCCGACATCGTCCGCATCTCCACCCCGGATGAGGCCTCCACCCGCGCGCTGCGCGAGATCGTCGCCGAAAGCCCGGTGCCGATTGTCGCGGATATCCATTTCCACTACCGCCGCGCCATCGAGGCGGCCGAGGCGGGCGCCGCCTGCCTGCGCATCAACCCCGGCAATATCGGCGACGCGAAACGGGTGGCCGAGGTCGTGCGCGCGGCCAAGGACCATAACTGTTCGATCCGCATCGGCGTGAACGCGGGTTCGCTGGAACGGCATCTTCTGGAAAAATACGGCGAACCCTGCCCGGATGCGATGGTGGAAAGCGGGCTTGACCATATCAAGCTGTTGCAGGACAACGATTTTCACGAATTCAAGATCTCCTGCAAGGCCTCTGACGTCTTCCTCGCCGCCGCCGCCTATCAGCAACTGGCCGAGGCGACGGACGCGCCGATCCATCTGGGGATCACCGAGGCCGGGGGCCTTGTCGCCGGGACGGTGAAATCGGCGATCGGGCTGGGCAACCTGCTCTGGTCCGGGATCGGCGACACGATCCGCGTGTCGCTGTCGGCCGATCCGGTGGAGGAGGTGAAGGTCGGGTATGAGATCCTGAAATCGCTGGGCCTTCGCACGCGGGGGGTCCAGATCATCTCCTGCCCGACCTGCGCGCGGCAGGGCTTTGACGTCATCAAGACGGTCGAGGCGCTGGAAAAGCGGCTGGAGCACATCAAGACGCCGATGTCGCTCAGCATCATCGGCTGCGTGGTGAACGGGCCGGGCGAGGCGCTGATGACCGATTTCGGCTTTACCGGCGGTGGCGCGGGGTCCGGCATGGTCTATGTCGCCGGGCGGCAGAGCCACATGATGACTAATGACCAGATGATCGACCATATCGTCGAACTGGTCGAGGGCCGCGCGGCCGAGATCGAGGCCGCGCAAGAGGCGGCGGAGTAGCGGGGGCGCTGCCCCCGTCCCGGACCTGGTCCGGGACTCCCCCGGAGTATTTGCACCACAATGAAAGCAGGGACGTTGACGGCCCGGCGGCGGCGGATTAGCTGAGGCGCCATGG
>DAIOXI010000224.1:0-4421 GCA_036758045.1 Albidovulum sp. | reverse complement strand
CGTGGTTGTCGCCGTAATAGACCTGCGCCTTGCGGGCAGAGATCTTGACGTCCGCGACCTCGGTCCTTGGGGCGACCCGTGTCATGTCGTTCATTGTCGAAACCTCCATCGACATGTTACCAGCGCCTTTCGAAAAGGCGCCGCAACAGGATCGCCCCGGCGGTCATCACCAGCAGGAAGACCAGCAGCACGATGATCGCACCGGATGCGCCTTCCACAAAGGCCGGATCGGCCTTCAGCGCCGCGCGGGTGGAAATGATGATCCTCGGCAGCGTCATCAGCGTCAGAACAAGCCCGCCGACGATGGTCGCATGGGGCAGCACCGTCGAGGAGCCGGCGATCCGGATCTGGTCACGCGCTTCGGCAGCACCGGCGGCAGCAACCAGCGCGATGACCGAAACGGCAAATCTCGCGGATTTCATTGCATTCTCCTGCAAGTCGGTTGCGGCCACCCCGCCGGCGGCCATGACCCGCCGTCTAGGCTGCCGCGGCCATGCTTTTGTGACAGGCGTGTAACAGTTTCACGACAGCGGCCGGGGCAAGGCCGCATACCCCTGCCCCGCGCGGGATCAGTCGGCGGGCAGAAGGACGATGAAATTGCTGCCTTTTCCCGGCTCGCTGTCGATCTTCAACCGGCCCCGGTGGCGGTTGACGATATGTTTGACGATCGCCAGACCCAGCCCGGTACCGCCCTTTTCGCGGCTGCGATGGGTGTCGACACGATAGAATCGCTCGGTGATGCGCGGCAGGTGCAGGGCATCGATTCCCTCGCCCCTGTCGATGAACTCGATCTGGACCGCCGGGCCGCGCAGGACCGGCTCACGCTCGATCAGGCCGACACGGATCGTCACCGCCTGCCCCGCCGCGCCGTATTTCAGCGCGTTTTCCAGAAGGTTCTGGCAGACCTGAGTCAGTTGGTCGGAATCGCCGCGAATCTGGACCGCCTCTTCCGGCGCTTGCAGATCCACCGCCACCCCGGCGGCGCGGGCCTGATCGCGCAGGGTCACAAGGGTCGCGCGGATCAGCGCGACCAGATCGACCCGCGCCTCGGGCCTGCGGCGCTCCTCTGATTCGACGCGGCTGAGCGAGAGGAGATCGTTCACCAGCCGGATCATCCTTCCCGCCTCGCGCTCCATGATGGCAAGGAAACGGTCGCGGGCGGCGGGGTCCTCGCGCGCGGCGCCGCGCAGCGTGTCGATGAAACCGACAAGCGCGGGCAGCGGTGTGCGCAGCTCATGGCTGACATTGGCAACGAAATCGCGGCGGATGGAGGCGGATTGTTCCATCGCGGTTTGATCCTCGAACGCGATGATGGCGCCCGGCGCGCCGCCCGCGGGATCGGTGAAGGGGTTGATGGTCACGGCCAGATGCGTCTCGCCCGATTGGGTAACCAGCGTGATCCGCGCGCTGGTCCCCTCGCCGTCGCGCAGGCACCGCTCCAACCCGTCCAGAAAGGTCGGATGGCGCAGGAAGGTCCCTGCGCCGCGCCCGATCAGCGCCATACCGAACAGCGCGTCGGCGGCAGCGTTGGACGTCACCACCCGCTGTGCGGCGTCGATGCGGACCAGCGGCATTGGAACGGCGGCAAGACAGGCGGAAATCATATCGGTCGTCATGGAAAGGCCCTTCGCATTGCCCGCGCGCGCAAAGCTGGGCGAAGCGCCCGCAAAAGTAAATCCGGGCTTTTTGCCTTTTCCGATCCGCCCCGATGCGCTAAACCGGAAGGAGAGTTCGACAGAACCCATTCCTTCAGGGGGAAAGGCTGGGTCCACCGAAAGGACGGAAGGACCGACAATGCCAACGCGCCATCGGGGCCGCAGCGATGCCGGGATGTCCGCCGGGGCGGGTCCGGGGGCGGACAGCGTTCTTCTGATCGACCTGCCCGCCGACATGACCGCCACCCTGCCCGATCTGGCCGAAACCACCACGCTTTCGGCGCATTTCGACGAGGTCGATATCGACTATATCGCGCGCCACGACCCGCAGGTCGTCTTCGCGCCGCTGGTCGGGCCGCGCTTCGATATTCTCGACGTGGGGACCAAGCTGCTGCGCTGCGGCTTCACCGGACGGTTGCGCGCGCTGAGCGGACCGCTGCCCAATCTCGGCGCGGTGCGAACGGAGCTGCGCCACCACTGCGTCGGGCTGGATGTCGATATCGTCGTGCTGACCCCGCCCGCCACGACCGGGCATTAAGGCCGCGTCAGCCCTCTTCCAGCACCATCAGGTCGCGTTCGGACGCGCCCTTGGCATGGGCCAGCGCCGCCTGATATTCCGCGCTGTTGTAGCAGGCCACCGCCGCCTCAAGCGAGGGGAAGCGCGCGACGACATTGCGGGGGCGGTCGTTGCCCTCAAGCTGCACATAGCGCCCGCCGCGCGACAGGAAGACGCCGCCATGCTTGGCGATCGCAGGGCCCGCGAGGGCCGCGTATCTGCCATAGGCCTCGGCGTCGATGACCTTCACATGGGCAATCCACAGCGCGGTTTTCGTCTCGCTCATGCCGTTCCTCCGATCACCGCCTCGGCGGCCTCGATGGCCTCCTCCGCCTTTGACGGATCCGCGCCGCCCGCCTGCGCCATGTCCGGCCTGCCGCCGCCGCCCTTGCCGCCAAGCGCCGCCGCCGCCGCCTTGACGATATCGACCGCCGACAGCCTGCCGGTCAGGTCCGCCGTCACGCCCGCCGCCACCGCCGCCTTGCCGCCGGTATCCGCGACGACCAGCACCGCGCCCGATCCGACACGCGCCTTCAACTCATCGACCAGCGCGGGAAGGTCCTTGCCTGACACGCCTTGCACCGTCTGGGCGATGAACCTCACGCCCGCGATCTCTTTCGCCTCGGGGGCCGCCGCCGCGCCGCCGCCCATGGCGAGCTCACGCCGCAATTGCGCGATTTCGTTCGAAAGCGCCTTGCGATCGTCGATCAGCGCCTTCACACGCTCCACCACCTCGGCCGGTTGCGCCTTGAGCGCCGCCGCGATCTCTGCCAGCCGCGCGGCCTGGCCGGACAGGTGATCCAGCGCGGCCTGCCCGGTCAGCGCCTCGATCCGCCGCACCCCGGCGGAAGAGGCGCTGTCGCCCAGCAGCACAAAGGCGCCGATATCGCCGGTGCGCGCCACATGGGTGCCGCCGCAAAGCTCCAGCGAATAGGTATCGCCCGCCGCGCCCTTGCCGGAGCCGGCCAGAATCCCCATCGACACGACGCGCACCTCGTCGCCGTATTTCTCGCCGAAAAGCGCCTGCGCCCCCAGCGCGCGGGCATCGTCGGGCGTCATGATCCGGGTCTCCACGGGTGTGTTCTGGCGGATGAAATCGTTGACCTCGGCGGAGACTGTCGCCAGTTCGTCGGCCGTCATGGCCCTGGAATGGCTGAAGTCAAAGCGCAGCCGGTCCTCGGCGTTCAGCGAGCCGCGCTGCGCGACGTGATCGCCAAGCGCGCGGCGCAACGCTTCATGCAGCAGGTGGGTGGCCGAATGGTTGGCGCGGATCGCGCTGCGGCGCTTGTGGCCGCCCTCAAGCTTCGCGGGCTGGCCGCGCGCGACCTGCCCCTCGGTCACCTCGCCGATATGGATGAAGACACCGCCGGATTTCTTGGTGTCGTTGACGCGGACCATGCCGGTATCGGTGCGGATCAACCCGGTATCGCCGACCTGACCGCCGCTTTCGGCATAAAAGGGCGTCTGGTTGACGACGACCTGCACCGCCTCGCCTTCCTTCGCGCTGCCGATCTCGGCCCCGTCGCGCACCAGCGCGGTGATCTGGCCTTCCGCCGTTTCGGTATCGTAACCCAGGAACTCGGTCGGCCCGTGCTTTTCGGCCAGATCGAACCAGATCCGGGCGTCCTTCGTTTCCCCCGACCCGGCCCAGGCGGCGCGCGCCTTGGCCTTCTGTTCAGCCATCGCCGCGTCGAAGCCCTGCACGTCCACCTCACGCCCCTTCTCGCGCAGCGCATCCTGCGTCAGATCAAGCGGGAAGCCATAGGTGTCGTAAAGCTTGAAGGCTGCCGCACCCGGCAGGGGCTGCCCCTCGCCCAAGCCCCCAAGCTCGTCGTCCAGCAGCCGCAAGCCCCGGTCGAGCGTCTGCTTGAACCGGGTTTCCTCCAGCTTCAGCGTTTCTTCGATCAGGGGCTCAGCGCGGGTCAGTTCCGGGTAGGCCGTACCCATCTGGCGCACCAGCGCCGGGACAAGGCGATACATCACCGGGTCCTGCGCGCCCAGCATATGCGCGTGCCGCATCGCACGGCGCATGATCCGGCGCAGCACATAGCCGCGCCCTTCATTCGATGGCATGACGCCATCGGCGATCAGGAAGCTCGTCGATCGCAGGTGGTCGGCGATGACGCGGTGATGCACCTTGCCCGGCCCGTCGGGGTCGGACGAGGTCGCATGGGCGGACGCCTCGATCAGCGCACGCATCAGGTCGGTGT
>DAIOXI010000223.1:1933-4442 GCA_036758045.1 Albidovulum sp. | reverse complement strand
TTCACCTTGTGGCGCAGCCATTCAAGGCCCTGATCCATGGCGATGGGAACGAAGAGGAAAAAGATGATGTCCGGCACGCCCCGCACCATCGAGGTATAGGCCTTGCCGAACCACCTGAGCGGCAGGACATGCGACCGCGCCGCCACCGCGCCGCCAAAGCCGAAAGCCAGCGCCACCGGCGCGGTGATGAGCAGCAAAAGCAGCACGATGCCGATCGAGGCATAGAACAGCATGTGCTTGCCCGAGGTCAGGTAGCACATAAGCCAGCCAAGGCCCTCTAGGCTCGATGGGTCGGCGCAGGATGCGAACATGGGCGGGATGCTTGAAAGGGAAGGGGCGGGGCGCCAGGACCCCGCCCGTCAGGATCAGAAGACGAGCGCGTCTTCGCCGAACCACTTCTTGATCATGGCGTTCAGCGACCCGTCATCCTTCATCGACTGGATCGCCTTGTTGAAGGTTTCCTTCAACTCGGTGTCACTTTCGCGCACGCCCATACCGATGCCGCCGCCGATCTGCACGTCCTGACCGGCCCAGACCAGTTCGCCGCCCGATTCCGCGACGATCGGGGCCAGGAAGTCCTTGTCGGCGAAGACCGCGTCGGCCTCGCCGTTGCGCACGGCCGCGACGGTTTCGTCGGGCGTCGGGTATTCGAGAAGCGTCGCGCCGCTTTCGGCGACATAGCCCGCCTGGATCGTCGCGGTCTGCGCCGCCACGACGCCGCCCTTCAGGTCGGCATCGGCCGACAGCGCCGCATAGGCCGAGGCTGCGGGCGGGATGTAGTTCTGGGTAAAGTCGATGACCTTGTCACGCTCGTCCGTGATCGACATGCCGGCGATGATGGTGTCGTAGTTGCCCGAGACGAGGTTGGGGATGATCGAATCCCATTCGTTCGTGACCCATTCGCAGGTCAGTTCGGCACGCTTGCACAGCTCATCGCCCAGCTCGCGCTCGAACCCGTCGACCTCCCCGGCGTCGTTGATGAAGTTGTACGGAGGATAGGCGCCCTCGGTCCCCATGCGGATGGGCTGGGCCTGCGAAAGGCCCGCGGTCAGGGCAAGCAGGGCGGCGGCGGTCAACAGTTTTTTCATTGGATACTCCCGGTTTTTCTTGGGTGAGCTGCTTTGATTGGGTCAGGCGGCAACGGTCGCGCTCAGGAACTGTTGCAGCCGTTCGGTCTTCGGCTGGCCGAAGACCTGCTCCGGCGGGCCTTCTTCTTCGATCCGGCCCATGTGAAGGAAGATTGCATGATCCGACACGTCGGCGGCAAGGCGCATGTCGTGCGTGACGATGATCATCGTGCGCCCCTCTTCGGCCAGAGCCTTGATGACCTTGACCACCTCCAGCTCAAGCTCGGGGTCTAGGGCGGAGGTCGGTTCGTCGAAGAGAAGCGCCGTCGGCTCCATGCAGAGCGCCCGAGCGATAGCGGCGCGCTGCTGCTGGCCACCCGAAAGCTGTGCCGGGTAGACATCGCACTTGTCGCCGATCCCGACCTTGTCGAGGTATTTGCGCGCCGCCGCCTCGACCTCATCCCGGTCGCGGCGCAGCACCGTTACCGGCGCTTCCATCACGTTCTGGAGGATCGTCTGATGGGACCAGAGGGTGAACTGCTGGAACACCATCGACAGGTTGGTGCGGATGCGGATCACCTGATGCTTGTCGGCGGGGTGGCGGTGCAGACCGCTGCCCTTCCAGTGGACCGCCTCGCCCTTGAACAGGATCTCCCCCTGCTGGCTGTCCTCAAGCAGGTTGCAGCAGCGCAGCAGCGTCGATTTGCCCGATCCCGAGGAGCCGATCAGCGAAATCACCTCACCCCGGCGCGCGCTGAGAGAGACGCCTTTCAGCACCTCAAGCTCGCCATAGGCCTTGTGCAGATTGCGGACCTCAATGACAGGAACGTCGGTGTCTTGCGTTTGGTCTGGCACGAATTTCATCCCCGGTTTGATCGAATAGGGACGATATTCCGCCAATTTACAATGCGCTTTTTGTGCGTTCCGTTACGGAAACCCCGGCAAAATGACTAGTTGACCGGCACATCCTGCGAAGGTGGCGGTGGGGTGGGGACGGCGAGATAGGCGCTGGCCGGGATCGCGGCTAGGCCGGTCAGACCCAGCGCGGCGCGGTCTTCCGCCGTCAGCGCGGTGATTGCCGCGGCCACCGCGCGGGCAAGGGGGGCGGTATCGCGGCCCTTGGCGGTGATGAGCGGCAGCCCCGGCGTCGGATCGGTATGGCCGATGACGCGCAGCGCGCCGGACAGGTCGGGATAATGCGCGTCGATCAGGCGCCAGCTGACCGCGTCGATGGCGGCGATGTCGGCCTTGCCGGCGGCCACGGCACGGGCGCTGTCGCGATGGGCGCCGGTGTGGCGGGTATGGGTGAAGCGCAGTCCCGCCTTCGCCATCTGGTTTTGCGGCGCGGCCCAGCCCGACTGGCTGTCCTGCCCGTTGAAGGCCAGCGTGCGGTCGATGAGTTCCGCAGCCTCCCCCGGCTCATCCGCGCGGGTGACGAAGAC
>DAIOXI010000223.1:446-1923 GCA_036758045.1 Albidovulum sp. | reverse complement strand
GCCGACAAGCTCCACCTGGCCGTGAAGCCGGGTCCGGTAGGGCATCCCGCAGGTCTGGCCCAGGAGCAGGTCGGGGCTTTCCCAAAGATCCCAGAGCTTTTCGTCCCGCGTCAGGTCCTGCGGCGCCGCGATCCCCTCATCGGCCATGGCCGCGCGGATCAATTGCCAGAATCGGTCGTGTTCCGCACGGACCTCCGGCCAGTCATACATCGCGAGCGTGGCGATCATTCCCCGCTTTTCTCCACATTCTGACGGGCGATGGCCCGGTCGCGGTCATTGATGCCAAGCAGGTCGGCGGTAACGCGGATCATCGCGTCCTCGCGCGGGTCGCGTTCGCCGTCCGAGAGCGCGACGGACCAGAGCGCCTCCATCAGGCTCATCCGGTCCTCATAGGGGACGGCCTCTTTCAGCGCGCGGGTGAAGCGCACGGTGTCGGGGGCGTTCGCCTCAAGCTCCTCGGCGTCGGCGCGGGCGCTGGCTGCCTCGAAGGGCGACAGGTGGTAGCGCCGCGCGAGGACGCGGTCGATGCGGGCGCGTTCGTCCTCGGTGTAGTTCTCGTCCGCGCGGGCAAGGCGGACCAGACGCGCGCCAAGCGCGCGCAGCGCATCGGGTTCGGGCAGCCGGTCGGGCTGTTCGGTGAAAAGCGATGTCAGGATACGGCCAAGCATGTCAGGGATATATCCAGACTGTCCGGCTTTCGAAAGGCCCGCGCCCTCAATAATGCAGGAGCAGCTGCGCGAGGCGATGCCGGAGCAAGGGGTATTGCGCCCGCATCATCGCCAAATGGCCATGTTTCCCGCACATTGTTCACGCAAACTGCCGATGCGGCGCGGCCAGTGCCGGAGCAGAAATCGGGGTAAGGGTTTGACGGGCGGGGCCATTGCAGGGCTGATGCAGGCGATCAGGGCGCGCGACAGGGCGATCGCCTTCGTGCTGCTTGCCGTCTGGACTGTCTTGGTGATCCTGTCGCGCTGGAACAGCTGGCCGCAGGATCTTTCCTCGCTCTATGTCGCGGGGCATCTGTGGCAAAGCGGGCAGGGCGATCTGGTCTATGCCGCGCCGGGGGCATCTGCCTCATACGCGGAAAGCTGGGCGCCCGCGCTGCATGACCTCGGCATTGCCGACAAGCTGACCTTTCCCTATCTCTACCCGCCGCTCTGGCTTGCGGTCCTTGCGCCTGTCACCACGCTTGTCAGCCCGCAGGGTTTTGCCAATGCCGTGCTTCTGCTCCAGATGCCGATGCTGGCGGCGATGGTGTGGCTTGCCGGGCGGCTTCTTCGTCCGGCGGCGATGCCACTGTCGCTCTGGTGTCTCATCGGGCTTGTCACGCTCAGCTGGACGATCCACGCGACCATCGCGATCCTGCACAATCAGCCGACGATCACGGTCGCCTTCCTGACCGTCCTGGCCTTCGCCACCCTGCGCGACAGGCCGGGTCTTGCCGGTGCGGCGCTGGCCCTTGCCGCCGCGATCAAGC
>DAIOXI010000223.1:0-335 GCA_036758045.1 Albidovulum sp. | reverse complement strand
TTGAGATCGAGGCCGTTCCGGTGACCTATCGCATCGGCGGCCCGGCCATGACGGTCGCCTTCCTCGACCTGTTGCGGGAGATCAATTCGGTGGTCTCGCTGGCCCCCGTCAACACCTCGATCCGCTCCGCGCTGGTGGCGCTGGTGATGGGGCGGGAGGCGGGGATCATCATGCCGCCCGGATCGTCGGCGATGCTTTACAGCGACGTTCCCGGCTGGATCGGTCCGGCGGTGGTGCTGGTGGCGCTTGCCCTCATGGCGGCCTTCCTGCGTGTCCTTTGGCGCCAGCCGGGAGAGGTGCGCCGCTACGCCGGGCTGCTCTCCTTCTCGCTCGTC
>DAIOXI010000222.1:0-4448 GCA_036758045.1 Albidovulum sp. | reverse complement strand
AAAACCCCGGTATATCATCCGTTTTCCGCTCTACTGGGCGCGGCGCCGACAAGATCGGCAAGGACGCCGAAAAGACCTTTGCGGGCATCGACCCGCGCTGGAAGGACCCGGCGATCTGGGCGGCGATCTTTGCGTCGCCCGAGGCCGAAACCGCCTTGCCACGCACTGCGGGCGCCTATGAAGCCTTTGCCAAAAGCGTCCGCGCCGAGGGCAAGAAAGAGGTGGCTAAGGCGAAGCTCTGGCCCGTCGTCTTCTCTGCCCTGCTTGACGACCTGACGCTGGCCCAGCCCGATGCCGCCGCCGTCGCGGCGCTGCCCGCGCCGGGACCGGAGCTGGTCAACGCCGCCCTGGCCGCCGGACTGGATCCCATTGATGCAAGGAAGGCATTTCTGGCCATCGACGACGGCTGGTCAAAACTTGACCTCTGGCAGACCATTTCTGCCTACAGCCCGCCCTATACTGCGGGCTATTTCCTGAACGCGGCCGATTTCGAACAGACCACCCACGGCATCGAGGCCCGCCCGCCGTCGGAACGGATCTACCTCAAGCTCTTCTGGCGCACGCTCTGGATGTCGATGACGATCACGATCTGCTGCATCCTCCTTGGCTACCCGGTGGCCTGGCTTCTGGCGAACCTGCGCGCCTCGACGGCGAACGTCCTGATGATCCTCGTCCTCTTGCCGTTCTGGACCTCGCTTCTGGTGCGGACCTCGGCCTGGAAGGTGCTGCTGCAACAACAAGGCGTCATCAACGATCTTCTGGTCTGGATCGGGCTGGTCAGCGATGGCAACCGGCTGGTGATGATCAACAACCAGTTCGGCACGATCGTCGCCATGACGCACATCCTGCTGCCCTTCATGATCCTGCCGCTTTACTCGGTGATGAAGACCGTGCCGCCCTCCTATGTCCGCGCCGCCAAATCGCTGGGCGCGACACCCTGGACGGCCTTCTGGCGGGTCTATTTCCCGCAATCCATTCCGGGCATCGGCGCGGGGTCGATCCTCTGCTTCATCCTCGCCATTGGCTACTACATCACCCCCGAACTGGTCGGCGGGACCGAGGGCGTCTTCATCTCGCGCTATATCGCCTACCACATCTCCACATCGCTCAACTGGGGCCTGGCGGCGGCGCTGGGGACCATCCTTCTGGCGGCGGTGCTGCTCCTCTACTACGTCTACGACAAGATCGTGGGCATTGATAACGTGAAGCTGGGATAACGATCATGGCAACGCTCGCACCGACCCTTCGCAAGCCCAGCCTGATCGGCTTTGTCCTGCCCCTGACCGCGCTGGCCGGCGCGCTTCTGGGCTACCTTGTCGGCAACGCCAAGGGCAACGCCCTTCTGGGCATCGTCGGCGGCGCCGTCTTTGCCGGGCTCCTGGCCTACGTCCTTGTTTCCTTCGTGCCGCAGCGGCGCATGGGACGGCTGATCGGCGCTGCTGCCACCGGCGTCGCGGGGGCGCTCGTCGCGGGTGTGGCGGGGCTGGTCTTCGGCGCCATCCTTGGCCTCGTCCTCAGCTGGATCGTCTACTGGCTGGCCTCGGGCGATTACCGGGCGAGCGTTCCGGTCTACGCCACCCCGCGCGAAGTTCTGTGGGCCAATACCTTCCGCTTCATCTGCGGGGTGATCTTCTTCTTCCTGATCGCCCCGATCCTTGTCGTCATCCCGCTCAGCTTCAATGACGAAAACTTCTTCACCTTCACGCCGAAGATGCTGGCGCTGGACCCCGAGGGCTATTCGCTGAAGCATTACCGGGATTTCTTTACTAATACCGACTGGACCGGCGCCTTCTACAACTCGCTGCGCATCGCGCCAGTGGCGACGCTTCTGTCGGTCAGCTTCGGCACGCTTGCCGCGATCGGGCTGAGCCAGAGCCATGTCCCCTTCCGCCGCGCCATCATGGCGATCCTGATTTCCCCCATGATCGTGCCGCTGATCATCTCGGCGGCGGGGATGTATTTCTTCTATGCGCGGATGGGGCTTCAAGGCACCTACTGGGGCGTCGTCCTGGCCCATGCGGCGCTGGGAATTCCCTTTGTCATCATCACGGTAACGGCGACGCTGGTGGGCTTTGACCGATCCCTCACCCGCGCCGCGGCGAATATGGGGGCGGGGCCGGTCACCACCTTCTTCCGCGTCCAGATGCCGCTGATCCTGCCGGGCGTGATCTCTGGCGCGCTCTTTGCCTTCATCACCTCCTTCGATGAGGTCGTTGTGGTGCTGTTCGTCGGCTCTGCGCAGCAGAAAACCCTGCCCTGGCAGATGTTTATCGGGTTGCGCGAACAGATCAGCCCGACGATCCTCGCCGTGGCGACGGTCCTTGTGGCCTTCTCCATCGTGCTGCTGGTGACGCTGGAACTGCTTCGCCGCCGCTCCGAACGCCTGCGCGGGATGAGCCCGAGCTGACCCCAGGAACGGCGCGTCGGGACTGCGTGATGACCCGGTAGGGATCGCGTAGGGCATTTGTATCTACAGGGGCCCTACGCCAGAAGCGTCAGCCAGACCGAGACTGTCAGGACCGACAGCGCCGTCGCGTAAAGCACCGCCGAGGCGGCGACGCGCTTGCCCACGCCGTACATGTTGGCAAAGACATAGGCATTGACCCCCGGCGCCATCGCCCCGGTGATGACGGCAGAGCGGAAGGGACCGGTCGGCAGGCCCACGCCCTTGCCCATGAACCACGTCACCACCGGATGCAGGATCAGCGCGATGGCGCAGACGTAAAGCACCGTCAGCTTGTCCCCTTCGGGCCGGTAACGGACCAGAACGCCGCCAAGGCCGAAGAGCGCGGCGGGAAGGGCGGCGCGGGACATCATGTCAAGCGCCTGCGCCGCGACGGCGGGGGTCTCCACCCCCGAAAGGTTCACGGCGAAGCCAAGCGCGATAGCGATCACCAGCGCATTGCGGAACATCGCGTTGAAGATGTTGCGCAGCGTCGTGACCACCCCGTCGCCGGTATGGCGCGCGATCTCCATCGCCGTGATCCCAAGCGCGTAGCAGAAGGGGGAGTGCATGGCGATGATCGCATAGTTCGGCGCCAGCGCCCCGGACCCATAGGCCCGTTCGGTGATCGGCAGGCCGAGGAGGAGGGAGTTGGAGAAGAGGCAGCAGAAGCCGATGGCGACACTGTCCGTCCAGGGCCGCCCGAAGAGGTAGCGCGCGCCGAAAAGTCCGGCGAAGAAGCCCAGCGTCGCGCCGCTGTAGAAGGACAGCAAAAGCGGCAACTGGAACGTCTGGCCAAGGTCCAGCGTGGAAATCGCGCGGAACAGAAGGCAGGGGATGGCGAATTGCTGGGTGAACTTCATCAACCCGTCGACGCCCGCATCGGGGAACAGTTTCAGCGCCACGGCGGCATAGCCAAAGCCGATGACGAGGAAGACCGGCAGGGTGACCTCGAACAGCGTCTCAAGCGGCAGGACGGGCATCGCGCGGCCTTACGCCGGGAAGTCCAGCACCATCCCGTCATAGGCGGCGCTGACATGGTCGGGGGTTTCCGCCTCGACCGTCGCATGATCGAGGTCGATATGCATGTTGGTCAGCACCGCCCGCTTCGGCGCCACCCGCGCGATCCATTCCAGCGCAAGGTCGAGATGGGCGTGCGGCGGGTGCGGGGTGCGGCGCAGCGCATCGACGATGAAGCAGTCGAGCCCGTCCAGATGCGGCCAGGCATCGTCGGGGATGGTCAGCACGTCGGGCAGGTAGGCAAGCGCGCCGATGCGGAACCCCAGCGCCTCGATATCGCCGTGCTGGACGTGGAAGGGCGTCAGCGTGATGTCGCCCCCCGCGCCGTGGATGGTGAACGGCCCCCGGATCGTGTGCAGATCACAGATCGGCGGGTAGGAGGACCCCTGCGGCTGAACGAAGGCGTAAGAAAACCGCGCCATCAGCGCGTCCTGCGTCGCCCCGTCGGCCCAGACCGGCACCCGCTTGCGGGTGTTGAAGACGATCTGGCGGATGTCGTCCAAGCCGTTGACGTGATCGGCATGGGCATGGGTATAGGCGACGGCATCCAGCGTCGCGATGCCGGTTTTCAATAACTGCTCGCGCATGTCGGGGGAGGTGTCGATCAGCACCCGCGTCGTGCCATGCGGGCTGATCCGTTCGACCAGCATGGAACAGCGGCTGCGACGGTTCTTCGGGTTCGCCGGATCGCAATCGCCCCACACATCGCCGATGCGCGGCACCCCGCCGGAAGACCCGCAACCGAGGATCGTGAAGCGCATCGTGATCATGACCGGGCCGTCCCCCCTGCCGCCTTGGTGAAGAGGCGTTCGAAATTCTCTTCGGTCCGCGCCGCGAATTCCTCGACGCTTAGCCCGTAAACCCCGGCGCCGACCTTGGCGGTATGGGCGACATAGGCCGGTTCGTTGCGCTTGCCCCGGAAGGGCGGCGGGGCGAGGTAGGGGGCGTCGGTCTCCACCAGCACCCGGTCACGCGGCGCGGCGGC
>DAIOXI010000221.1:0-4490 GCA_036758045.1 Albidovulum sp. | reverse complement strand
TTCCCCGCGTCATTGACGATTCGCCGGGTGCGGTCCAAGATCGCCCCTCGCACTGTCATCCGATGGGGAGAGCGGACCATGTGCCAGATCTTTGCCGGGCAGGACCCCGCCCGCTACGCATCCGAAACCCGCCGTCTGCGGCTGAACGGGCAATCGACCTCGATCCGGCTCGAACGCGCCTTCTGGCGCATCCTTGACGACATCGCCGCGAAAGAGGGGCTGTCGACGCCCGCCTTCATTTCCCGGCTGCATTCCGAGGTGCTTGAGCTTCATGGCGAGGCGCCGAACTTCACCTCGCTTCTGCGCTGCGCCTGTACCATCCACCTTGGCGAGTATGAGATGGAAGAGGGCGCGCGGCTTGCGGCCGAATAGCGGGGCGAATATCGCGCTGTAGTATCCCGCTACTACCACGCCGCTGAATTGGTCATCTAACCTTACCAGATCAAGCAGATTTGGAGGGCCGATGGCCAAGATGATCCATTCGATGATCCGCGTCCTTGATGAGGCGCGATCGGTCGATTTCTATTCCCGCGCCTTCGGGCTTTCTGTCGCCGACAGGCTCGATTTCGACGGTTTCACGCTGATCTACCTGTCGAATGCCGACAGCACGTTCGAGCTTGAGCTGACCGTCAACAAGGGCCGGGCCGAACCCTATGAGCTTGGCGACGGCTACGGCCACCTGGCGGTGTCGGTCGCAGAGGTGGACACGCTCCACGCCCGGCTTGAGGCCGAGGGGCTTGGTCCCCGCAAGCTTGTCGATTTCCGCAACGGCGACACGCTCGTCGCGCGGTTTTTCTTCATCACCGACCCCGACGGTTACCAGATCGAGGTCATCCAGCGTGGCGGCCGCTTCCTTTGAAGCGTCGCCATCCATCGTTTTCAGGGAGGAGAAGATGGAAAGACTGAACAAGACGGGCCTGACCCGGCGCGCGCTTCTGTCGCGCGCGGTGGCGGCCGGTGCGCTCTGCGTCACGGGGGCGGGCTTCATCGCCGCGCCCGATGCCGCCTGGGCGCTTGAGGTGACCACGATCACCGAACATGAGATGGCGACGCTGGTGCAGATGGCCCGCGACATCTACCCGCATGACCGGCTGGTGGACCAGTATTACGTAACCGCCGTCAAGGGCTATGACGCGGAGGACAAGAAGCAGATGGTCGCCGAAGGCAGCGCCGCGCTCGACGCTGCGGCGAAGGAGGCGGGCTTTGCCGATTACGCCTCGGTCGGCTGGGAAGAGGACCGGGTGAAGCTGTTGCAGGCGATCGAGGACACGCCCTTCTTCCAGACCGTGCGCGGCGGTCTTGTGACCGGCCTCTATAACCAGAAGGAGATCTGGCCGCTCTTCGGCTATGAGGGGGAGTCCTTCTCCAAGGGTGGTTACATCGACCGCGGCTTCAACGACATCGACTGGCTGTGAGGGGGGAACGTCATGGCTGAGGCAGCGAAATTCGATCTGAACGACGACTCGGTGGTCGTCATCGTGGGTACCGGCGCCGGTGGCGGGGTGCTGGCCAACGAACTGGCGCAGAAGGGCGTCAAGGTCGTGGCCCTTGAGGCGGGCGGGCGCTATCTGCCCGAGGATTACATCAACGACGAATGGGAAAGCTTCGGGCAGCTTGCCTGGACCGATCCCCGGACGACGTCGGGCGACTGGCGGGTGGCAAAGGACTTTTCCGGCCTTCCGGCCTGGATCGTCAAGGCGGTAGGCGGCACTTCGATCCACTGGGCGGGGGCGTCACTGCGGTTCCAGGATCACGAGTGGAAGGCGCTGACGACTTATGGCGCGGTCGAGGGGGCGAACCTGCTCGACTGGCCGATCGACGCCGCCGAGATGGCGCCTTACTACGACAAGGCGGAGGCCAAGCTGGGCGTGGCCGGTGTCGGCGGGCGCCCGCGCCTGCCCGGCAACAACAACTACAAGGTGTTCGAGGCGGGCGCCCTGGCGCTGGGCTACAAGGAAGTACATACCGGCAACATGGCGATCAACAGTGTCGACTATGATGGCCGGGTTTCCTGCCAGCAGACCGGCTTTTGCTTCCAGGGTTGCAAATGGGGCGCCAAGTGGTCCGCGGCCTATACCGACATCCCGCGCGGCGAGGCGACCGGCAACCTTGAGGTGCGCGATCATGCCCATGCGGCGCGCATCCTGCATGACGACAGCGGCAAGGTGACGGGGGTCGAGTATTTCGACAAGGACGGCAACCTTCAGATGCAGAAGGCGCGCGTGGTCTGCGTCGCGGGCAACTCGTTCGAAAGCCCGCGCCTGCTGCTGAACTCCGCCTCCGCGATGTTCCCCGACGGGCTGGCGAACTCTTCCGGTCAGGTCGGGCGCAACTACATGCGGCATATGACCGGCTCGGTCTATGCGACCTTCGAGAAGCCGGTGAGGATGTGGCGCGGCACCACCATGGCCGGGATCGTCCGGGATGAGGCGCGCCACGACCCCACGCGCGGCTTCGTCGGCGGGTATGAGCTTGAGACGCTGTCGCTGGGCCTCCCGTTCATGGCGGCCTTCCTCAACCCCGGCGGCTGGGGGCGCAGCTTCACCACCGCGCTCGATGCCTATGAGAACATGGCAGGCATGTGGATCGTGGGTGAGGATATGCCGCAGGAGACAAACCGCGTGACGCTCTCGGAGGTGAAGGATCAGTTCGGCCTGCCGGTGGCGAATGTCAATTTCTCCGACCATGCCAACGACATCGCCATGCGCAGCCACGCCTATGCCCAGGGCGAGGCGATCTACAAGGCCGTGGGGGCAACCCGCGTCTTCCCGACGCCGCCTTACCCCTCGACCCACAACCTCGGCACCAACCGGATGTCCGAACGGCCCGAGGACGGCGTGGTCAACAAGCATGGCCAAAGCCATGACATTGCCAACCTCTTCGTGTCCGACGGCAGCCAGTTCACCACCGGCGCGGCAGAGAACCCGACGCTGACCATCGTGGCGCTGGCGATCCGTCAGGCCGATTACATCGCCGGGCAGATGAGCGCGCAGGCGATCTGAGCCTGATATACACGACAGGGAAGGGGCGTGCCGGGCGACCGGGGCGCCCTTTTCCGCTGCGCCGTGCTTCCCCATATTGAGGCAACCACATGGGGAGAGGACAGATGAAGATCATCCGCAACGGCAGCCGCCCTTCCGCCACAGGACCGGCAGAGTGGTTCACCGGTCGCGTCCGCATCGACCCGCTGGCCGAGGCGACAGAGCCCGCCCGCGCCGCCGCGGCGCTGGTGACCTTCGAACCCGGCGCGCGCACCGCCTGGCATACGCACCCGCTTGGCCAGACGCTGATCGTCACCTCCGGCCTTGGCCGCGCACAGCGCGACGGCGGCCCGGTGGAGGAATTGCGGCCCGGCGATGTGGTCTGGTTCGAACCCGGCGAACGGCACTGGCACGGTGCCGGCCCTGATACGGGGATGAGCCATATCGCCATCCACGAACGGCTGGACGGCAAGACGGTCGACTGGCTCGACCCGGTGGCCGATGCCGATTACCTGGGCTGAGGCGCCGGCCGCGCCCCCCGGCGGGGCGGGGCGCATTGTCCGCCCTTGCCGCAAAACCCCGCTTGATTTCGCCGTCGCGGCGTCGTAGGTGACAGTCCGGCCTTAGGGGTATAGCTCAGCTGGTAGAGCGACGGTCTCCAAAACCGTAGGTCGCGGGTTCGAACCCTGCTGCCCCTGCCAGGCCACCTTCCACCAGATCGTATCCGGCCTTGCCGACCCCTATTCGGGATCGGTGCGGAAGATCAGCCGTTCGTCGCAGGGCGCCACGCGCAGGATGTTGGTCGATCCGGTGACGTTGAAGGGGACGCCCGCGGTGACGACGATCTGGTCCTTTTCGGTCGCGAAGCCATAGACCCGTGCCGCCCGCGCCGCGTTGACGACGGCCATCTTGAAGCGGTCGATCACCTCGGTGGTCAGTACGCAATGCACGCCCCAGGGCAGGCAAAGCCGCCGCACCGTGCGTTCCATCGGCGACAGCGCGATGATCGGGACGGCGGGACGTTCGCGTGCGACAAGGGCCGCGGTCGTGCCGGAATGGGTAAAGCAGCAGATCGCGTGGATGTCCGTCGCCTCGGCGATCTCGCGCGCGGCGGCGACGATGCCGTCGGCCACGCTCTTGCGGTCCACCTTGCGCGAGCTTTCGATGATCTCGCGATAGGTCGGGTCGCTTTCGACCGACTGGGCGACATTGTCCATCGTCTCGACTGCGGCGACGGGGTAGTTGCCGGCCGCGCTTTCGGCCGAGAGCATCACCGCATCCGCGCCCTCATAGATCGCCGTGGCGACGTCCGAGACCTCGGCCCGCGTCGGCATCGGGCTTTCGATCATGCTTTCCAGCATCTGGGTCGCGACGATCACCGGCTTGGCCTGTGTCCGCGCGGCGCGCACAAGGCGCTTCTGGATCGGCGGCACCGAATGGACCGGCAGTTCCACCCCAAGATCGCCCCGCGCCACCATGATCCCGTCCGAGGCGTCGGGGATCGCGGCA
>DAIOXI010000220.1:614-4501 GCA_036758045.1 Albidovulum sp. | reverse complement strand
CGACCGCACCCCGGCCTGATCCACCTTTTCCCGCGATGTCCCGCAAGGGCCTTGCCCTCCCCCCGCGATCGCGCAACTCTGCCCCGACGCGGGGAAGGGAGCGACGGGCATGACGGAGCAGATCGGCATTTTCGACGGCCATAACGATTTCCTTCTGCGCCTGCTGCGCGCGCCCGGCCAGCGCGACAAGATCTGGCTGACGGGCGAGGACAAGGGCCATCTCGACCTGCCGCGCATGAAGGCGGGCGGGATGATCGGCGGCTTCTTCGCCGTCTACATCCCCTCGCCCCCCGAACCGGCGATGATCGACATGGACCGGGCGATGGAGAACCCGCCCTACGACCTGCCGCTGCCCGCCCCAGTACCGCTTTCCGCAGCCCAGCCCGTCGCCGCCGCGATGATCGGGCATCTGATGTGGATGGAGCGTACCGGCACCCTGACCATCTGCCGCAGTGCGGCCGATCTGCGCGCCACCGTTGCCGCGGGCCGCATCGCCGCCATCCTGCATTTCGAAGGCGCCGAACCGATTGGCGAGGATCTGGACGCGCTGCACCTTTGGCACGCGGCAGGGCTGCGCTCGCTTGGCCCGGGCTGGTCGCGACCAACGCTTTTCGGACATGGCGTTCCCTTCCGCTACCCCTCCGGCCCCGATACCGGGCCGGGGCTGACCGAGGCGGGCAAACGGCTGATCCGCGAATGCAACCGGCTGAAGATCATGATCGACCTCAGCCACCTGAACGGCAAAGGCTTTGACGATGTCGCGGCGATCTCGGACGCGCCGCTGGTCGCCACCCATTCCAACGCCCATGCCGTGACACCGCTGTCGCGCAACCTGACCGACAGGCAACTGGACATGATCCGTGACAGCGACGGCATGGTGGGGCTGAACTTCGGCAATATCTTCCTGCGCCCCGACGGGCGGCAGGAGACGATCACCGGCTGGGACCCGGTTCTGCGCCATCTTGACTATCTGATCGGGCGTCTGGGCGAAGATCGCGTCGGCTTCGGTTCGGATTTCGACGGAACCTCCGTCCCCACCGGGATCGGCGATGCCGCGGGCCTGCCGAACCTGATCGCGGCGCTGCGCGACCATGGCTACACCGACGATCTCTTGCGCAAGCTCGGGCATGAAAACTGGTTCGCCCTGCTGGAGCGGACCTGGGGCGCATGACGCGGCCCGTCCTTTCGAACCGCGCGGCGCGGCGGCTGTTCCTGGACCGCCACGCCCTGCTGGAGCCGCCGACCGGCCCGGCGCGGGGCGCGGATCTTCTGGCCCTCATCCAGCGCCTTGGCTTCGTGCAGGTGGACAGCATCAACACGGTCGAACGCGCCCATCACATGATCCTCTGGTCGCGGCGGCAAAGCTACCGGCCCCGCAACCTTACCCCGCTTCTGGAACGCGACCGGGTGCTGTTCGAACACTGGAGCCATGACGCCTCGATCATCCCGACCGCGTTCTTTCCCTACTGGAAGCACCGCTTCGCCCGCGATCAGGCGCGGCTGCGCCAGCGCTGGTCGGACTGGCAAGGGACCGCGTTTCACGGCAAGGTGGAGGACGTGCTGGCCCATATCCGCCGCGACGGCCCCGTCGGGTCGGGGGAGGTCGGCACGGATGAGGTACGCGGCAAGGGCGGCTGGTGGGAATGGCACCCGTCCAAGACCGCGCTGGAATACCTCTGGCGGACCGGGCAGCTTTGCGTCTGCCACCGGCGCAACTTCGCCAAGGTCTATGACCTGACCGAACGTGTCCTGCCCGCCCTGCACGATTGCCCGGTCCCGGATGAAGACGCGGTGATCGACTGGGCCTGCACCGCCGCGCTGACACGATTGGGCTTCGCGACTTCGGGGGAACTCGCCGGGCCTTGATCCGTCCCGATGAGGCGCGCGACTGGTGCGCCCGCGCGCTGGCGGATGGCCGGATCGAGGAGATCGAGGTCACCTCCGCCGACACCCGCCCGCGCCGCGCCTTCGCCTTTCCGGGATTGCCGGAAGAAGCCGCGGCACTTCCCGCCCCCTCCTCCCGCTGCCGTGTCCTGTCGCCCTTCGACCCGGCGCTGCGCGACCGCAACCGGGCCGAACGGCTTTTCGGGTTCCGCTACCGGATCGAGGTCTTCGTACCGGAGCCGAAGCGGGTCTATGGCTACTATGTCTTCCCGATCCTCGAAGGCGACCGCCTGATCGGCCGCATCGACATGCGCGCTCGCCGTGCCGAAGGCGCGCTGCACGTCACTGCCTTCTGGCCGGAGGTCGGGGTGACGCAGTCGAGAACACGCGAGGCACGGCTTCTGGCAGAGCTGGACAGGGTCGCGGCACTCTGCGGTTGTGACCGCGTCACCTTTGCAGGCGGCTGGACCATGCTGCCCCTACGTAATGTAACGCTTTTGTAACAAGACAGTTGCCAGCCCGCGATTTCCGGGCTTAGCTGGCATCAGTTTGCGCGTCGCAAATCTGTCATGCGACCAGCGTAAAGCGGTCCGGTATCCAAAACGGATGTGACCACTTCAAGGGGAGTGACAATCAGATGTACAAGAACAAGTTTACACTGGCGGTTTCGGCGGCTGCGCTTCTGGCGTCCACCTCCATCGTGTCGGCCGATGCGATGGCCGATCTGGAAGCCGCGGCCAAGGCCGAGGGCATGCTGACCACCATCGCGCTGCCGCATAACTGGTGCGGCTATGGCGACGTGATCGCCGGTTTCAAGGCGAAATACCCCGAAATCACCGTGAACGAACTGAACCCCGACGCGGGGTCGGCCGATGAGCTTGAGGCGATCCGCGCCAATGTCGGCAATACCGGCCCGCAGGCGCCGGACGTGATCGACGTCGGCCTGTCCTTCGGTCCGCAGGCCAAGGAAGAAGGGCTGATCCAGCCCTACAAGGTCGCTACCTGGGACGAGATCCCGGACTCGATCAAGGATGCGGACGGTTACTGGTACGGCGACTATTACGGCGTGATGTCCTTCATGGTGAACAAGGACCTCGTCGAGAACACGCCGATGGACTGGCCGGACCTGCTGAAGCCCGAATACGCGCAGCAGGTGGCGCTGGCGGGCGATCCGCGCGCCTCGAATCAGGCAATCCTCGGCGTTCTGGCCGCCGGTCTGGCCGCGGGCGGTCAGCCGGGCAAGGAAGCGGGCGAAAAGGGCCTCGACTACTTCAAGCAAATGAACGAGGCGGGCAATTTCGTCCCGGTAATCGGCAAGGCCGGTACGCTCGCCCAGGGCGCGACGCCGATCGTCATCGCCTGGGACTACAACGCCCTGTCCTGGCGCGACTCGCTCAACGGCAACCCGCCGGTCGAGGTGGTCGTCCCGGCCTCCGGCGTTCTGGCCGGGGTCTACGTTCAGGCCATCTCGGCCCATGCGCCGCATCCGAACGCCGCGAAGCTCTGGATGGAATACCTCTATTCGGATGAGGGGCAGACGGCCTGGCTCAAGGGCTATTGCCACCCCGCCCGCTTCAACGCGATGTCGGCGGCCGGCAAGATCCCGCAGGATCTGCTTGACGCCCTGCCCCCGGCCGAAGGCTATGCCAAGGCCTACTTCCCCACGCTTGACGAACAGGCGGGCAACAAGGAAGCGGTCGTCAGCGGCTGGGATGCCGTCGTCGGCGCCAACGTGCAGTAAACCGACCGGGGCCTTTCGGCCCCGTCCCGCCGCCCCGGCACGCACCGGGGCGGCACCTTCCCGACAAGCGGAACGCGCGTGACCGACCAGACACCACCCCAAGCGCCGCGCAGGCGGCTGTCGATGACATGGATCGGGCTTCTGCCCTTTGCCGCGTTCATCGTGCTGTTCCTGATCGCCCCCACGATGAAGATCGTCGTCGGCGCGTTCCAGACCCCGCAAGGCGACTTCACGCTGAACAACCTGCGCGGGCTTTTCACCG
>DAIOXI010000220.1:0-604 GCA_036758045.1 Albidovulum sp. | reverse complement strand
CGACTCGATCCTGTCAAGCTACTGGATTTCCATCAAGATCTCTGTCGCCTCCTCGGCCTTGGGCTGCCTCGTCGGCTTCCTGATGGCGGCGGCGATGATCCTGGGCGGCGTGCCCAAGGGCGTCCGGTCGCCGCTGATGACCTTTTCCGGCGTCGCATCGAACTTTGCCGGCGTGCCGCTGGCCTTCGCCTTTCTCGCGACACTCGGGCCGCTTGGCCTTGTGACGCTGATCCTCAAGACCCATTTCGGCATCAACCTGCGGGCGATGGGCTTCAACATCCTGTCCTTCTGGGGCCTCACGATCACCTATCTGTTCTTCCAGATCCCGCTGATGATCCTCATCATCACACCCGCCATCGACGGGCTGAAACGCGAATGGCGCGAGGCGGCATCGGTCCTGGGCGCCACCGGGCTGCAATACTGGCGCATGGTGGCGCTGCCGATCCTTTTCCCTTCGATCCTTGGCACCTTCGCGCTTCTCTTCGCCAATGCCTTCGGCGCCGTCGCCACCGCCATCGCGCTGACCGGGTCCTCGCTGAACATCGTACCGATCATGCTCTTCGCGCAGATCCGCGGTGACGTGCTGGTCGACCCTCATCTGGGC
>DAIOXI010000219.1:4139-4522 GCA_036758045.1 Albidovulum sp. | reverse complement strand
GCTGGGCGGCGCGGGTCGTCTGACCCTTCCATCGCCCGGTCAAATTGACTAGGTGAGGGGGGATCAAGGAAGGCGGAACGGCCCATGTCGCTATTCAGGAAACTCAAGGACCGGCTTTTCAAATCCTCCTCGAAGCTTGAGGAAGGGCTTGAGGCCATCGTCGCCGAGGGCGGTGAGGTGGAGGAGGCGCAGGCCGCTGCCGCGCCGCTGCCGGAGCCTGTGCGGGAACCGCAGCCCGCGCCGGAACCGGAGCCGCTGCCCGAGCCGGAGCCCGAACCGGAGCCTCTGCCGGAACCTGAACCGCTGCCGGAGCCGGAACCCGAGCCCGTGCCGGAACCGGAACCCATCCCCGACCCGCAGCCAACCCCGGCCCCGGTCGAGGT
>DAIOXI010000219.1:0-4129 GCA_036758045.1 Albidovulum sp. | reverse complement strand
GATGCGGCACCGGCCGGGATTCCGGCAGGCAGCACCGGGGCCCGCCCCGGCCTCATCGGCCGCCTCTTCGGGCGTGGCACGAAACCCGCCGAGGTGCGCCGCGTCCTTGACGACACGATGCTCGAAAGCCTCGAAGAGCTGCTGATCCAGGCCGATATGGGCGTCGATACGGCGCTGCGCGTCGCCGCCAACCTCGCCGAGGGGCGGATGGGCCGCAAGCTTTCGGTGCGTGAGATCAAGGAGATCCTCGCCGCCGAGATCGCCCGCATCATGGAGCCGGTCGCCAAACCGATGCCGCTTTATGCCAGGCGCCCGCAGGTGGTGCTGGTCGTCGGTGTCAACGGCTCAGGCAAGACCACCACCATCGGCAAGCTCGCCAGCCAGTTCCGCGCCGCCGGAAAGAAGGTGGTGATCGCGGCGGGCGACACGTTCCGCGCCGCCGCCGTCGAACAGTTGCAGGTCTGGGGCGACCGCGCCGGGGTGCCGGTGATGACCGCGCCGGAAGGATCGGACCCCGCCAGCCTTGCCTTCGACGCCATGACGAAGGCGCAGGCCGAGGGCGCCGACCTGCTGATGATCGACACCGCGGGGCGCTTGCAGAACCGTCAGGACCTGATGGAGGAACTGGCCAAGATCGTGCGCGTCATCCGCAAGAGGGACCCGGAGGCCCCGCACAACACGCTTCTGGTGCTGGACGCCACGACGGGCCAGAACGCGCTGACCCAGGTCGATATCTTCCGCAAGATCGCCGATGTCTCGGGTCTTGTGATGACCAAGCTTGACGGGACCGCGAAGGGCGGTGTTCTGGTGGCGCTGGCCGACAGGTTCGGCCTGCCGATCCATGCGATCGGGGTGGGGGAGACGATCGACGACCTGTCGCCCTTCGACCCCGAGGATTTTGCCCGCGCGCTTGTCGGCGTCGATGATTAGGTCTGGTCGCCACCGATCCGGCGCGAAAGCGGCCGGATGAGCCAGAGGACCACCACGGAGATGCCCGCCGCCAGCACGGCCAGCGACAATTGCCCCGCGCCGCAGGACAGGCCCACCGCGCCCGCAAGCCACATGCCCGCGCCCGTGGTCAGCCCCTGCACCTTGCCGCCCGATGAGATGATCGAACCGGCGACAAGGAAGGCGACACCCGCCGTCACCGCCTCGATCAGGCGCAGTGGGTCGGATTTCGTCTCGGCCCCCTGGCCGGTCAGCGTCATCAGTTCCAGCGAGATCAGCGCGAAGAGGCAGGAGGCGAGCGAGATCAGGATATGTGTCCTGAGGCCCGCCGTCGGGCCGTTCGCCTCGCGCTCAAGCCCGATGACGCCGCCGAGAGCGACCGCCAGCAGCATCCGCACGACGACGATGGCAAAGGGCGTCGCGGTGAACTCAGGCGCGAATTCCTGCGCCAGCGCCGTGGTGAAATCCATGATCCTTTCCCCCTTGGGCAGGGTGAACGCCCGACCCGCGCCGAAGTTCCGGGGGCGGGGATGAGCGAGTGGCTCCTTTCCCTCGAAGGGACGGCGGCAGGCAAGGACGCGGCGCTGGCGCTGGCGCTTTTGGCCGCCTTCCTGCACGCGCTTTTCGGCGCGCTTCAGAAGGGCCGCCACGATCCCTGGCTCAGCCGCGCCGCCATCGACGCGAGTTACGGGCTGATCGCCATGCCGTTTGCGCTGTTCGTCGTGCCATGGCCCGAGCCGCATATGTGGCCGATCTTCGCGGGCGCCTTCGTGATCCATGCAGGCTACAAGCTGGCGCAGGCGGCGACCTACAGCCGCGGCGCCTATGCGGTCGTCTACCCCGTGGTGCGCGGCACCGGCCCCCTTTTCGCCGTCATCGGCGCGGGGCTGGTCTTTGGCGAACATTTCACCCCTGGCCAGTGGGCAGGCGTCTTCGTTCTGGTCGCGGGGATCCTTGGCCTTGCGGTCTATAACCTCAGGACAGTGACGGTGGACCGCGACACGATGGTGCCTGCGCTGATGCTGGCCGTCCTCACCGGGGCCTTCGTCGCGCTTTACACGACCTATGACGCCTATGGTATCCGCTCCACCGCCGACCCCTTCACCTTCCTTGCGTGGTTTTTCTTCATCGACGGGGTCTTCATGCCGGTCTATACCTTCCGCCGCTGGCGCCAGGTGCCATCGTCCGAGCTTGTGCCGCTTCTGAAACGGGGTGTCATCGGGGCCTTTGTCGCCTATTTCAGCTTTGGCGCCATCATGCTGGCGACGCGCCTCGACAAGGTGGGCGAGGCGGCGGTGCTGCGAGAAACCTCGACGGTCTTCGCGGCGCTGATCGCCTGGGCCGTGCTGGGGGAAAAGGTCGGGCCGCGCAGGCTGGCGCTCATGTCCTTGATCGCGGCGGGGGCCGTGATCGTCGAATTCGCGGGGTGAAGATGGCGGGCAGGAAGATCAACCCTTGGCTCAAGATGGCGCTGGACCTCGGTCCGGTGATCGCCTTTTTCGTTGCGTTTGTACGGCTCAAGGACGCGACCTTCACCTATGGCGGGACCGAATATCACGGCTTCATCCTCGCCACGGCGATCTTCGTTCAGCTGATGGTGGTGTCCACGCTGATCCTTTGGCGGCTGACCGGGCGGCTGTCGCCGATGCAGATCGTGACGCTGCTTCTGGTCGTCGTCTTCGGCGGGCTGTCGGTCTGGCTGAATGACGAACGGTTCTTCAAGATGAAGCCGACGATGATCTACCTTTTCTTTGCGGGTGTCCTCGGCTGGGGCCTGATGCGCGGCAAATCCTATCTTGCACTGGCGATTGATGAGGTGATGCCGCTGGCGCATGAGGGCTGGATGTTGCTGACCAAGCGGCTTGCGCTTTTCTTCCTTGGCCTTGCCATCGCGAATGAGGCGATCTGGCGCACCATGTCGGATCAGGCCTGGGTCAATTTCAAGACCTTCGGCCTGCCTGCGGCGATCTTTCTGTTCTTCATGGCGCAGGGCGGGCTTTTCAAGACATACGGGATCGAGGAGCGGGACAAGGGGCAGTCGCCGGATTGACGGCCCGTCTTGCCCGACCGATAGTCGGGCATGGGCAACCTTGTCGCACATCCCCTGACCCCTGATCGCTGGGACGATCTCGTCGAGGTTTTCGGCGGGGGCGAGGGGCGCGGCGATTGCGGGCGCTGCTGGTGCATGTGGTGGCGTCTGCCGCGCGCGGCGGTGGGCGGGAATGCCGGGCGCGGCAACAAGGCGCTGTTCGCGGCCCGTGTGCAGGCTGGCCCGCCGCCGGGTCTGGTCGGCTATGATGGCGATGGCCTGCCGGTCGGCTGGGTTCAGGTCGGCCCGCGCGCCGATGTGCCGGTCTGGAACGACCCCGGCCGCCTGACCGCCCCGCTTGAAGCGGGCGACGCGGCGGACCCGCAGGTCTGGGGGATCAGCTGCTTCGTCGTGCGGGCGGGACATCGCCGCAAGGGCTATTTCGCGGGTCTCCTCGACGCCGCCATCGGCTGGGCCAAATCGAACGGGGCGCGGGCACTCGACGCCTGCCCGGTCGAGACGCAGGACAAACGTCCCGCGCCGTCGCTCTACCACGGGATCGCGGCGCCATTCCGTGCCAGGGGCTTTGCCGAGATCGGCCGGCGCAGACCGGACCGGCCGCTCTTGCGGTTGCGGCTGGAGGATCGCAGGACCGCCCGGTGACCGGCGGTCGGCCGCCTACCTGCGGAACAACACCTCCTGCGCTTTCTTGTCGGACTGGAGGTTCGATCGCTGTTCCGCCGCCAATGCGCGGCCGCGTTGGACGGCGGGGCGGGCGCCGACCTCTTCCAGCCAGCGCTTCATCGCCGGTTTGTCGTCAAGCGTTTGCTCCTGCCCCTCCCAGAGCGAGGCCCAGCCCCAGATCGCCATATCGGCGATGGAGTAGGCATCGCCCGCCACATAGCGGTTCGCCGCAAGCTGCCGGTCCAGAACGCCGTAAAGCCGCGCCACCTCGGCCCGGTAGCGGTCCTTGGCATAGGGCAGGTCCTGCGGCGGGGTCAGGGCGGGGGCGTATTTCAGGAAGTGATGCGCCTGACCGGCCTTCGGCCCGACCCCGCCCATCTGCCACATGAGCCATTGATCGGCGGCGACGCGGTCACGTTCGCTTCCGTAATGGGCGTAGTGAAGTCAACAATATGATTTCCAAGCGAA
>DAIOXI010000218.1:4124-4529 GCA_036758045.1 Albidovulum sp. | reverse complement strand
AGGAAAAGGCCAGCACGATCGCCGCCCCGGCCGCACCGAGAAACAGCAACAAGACCGGCCACCGTGTGACGTTCAGAGCCTGCATGAGCGAACCCTCCGGCCCGCAGGATGCCCTGAGGGACGGGAAGGCGGCAAGCCCCGGCTATTCGGCGGCCTGCGCCATCGGGTTGTTGGGATGGGTGGTCCAGTTCGCATAGTCGCCCACCGTCTTGCCGGTGCGCGGATCGACCTCGCCCTTGCCGAGCTGCCGCATGGTGATGCAGCTTTCGACCGGGCAGACGTCGATGCAAAGGTTGCAGGCCACGCATTCGGCATCATCGACCTCGAAGACCCGCCCCTCGCGCATCCAGATCGCCTGGTGGCTGGTATCCTCACACGCGGCATAGCAGCGGCCGCACTTGATGC
>DAIOXI010000218.1:2910-4114 GCA_036758045.1 Albidovulum sp. | reverse complement strand
GTCACGTTCGGCACCGCGCGGCCGACCAGATCCCCGACCGACATCTCATGTTCGTCAAGATATTGCGACAGGCCCGAAATCATCTCCTGCACGACCTTGAAACCATAGGTCATGGCGGCGGTGCAGACCTGCACGTTGCCGGCGCCAAGCGCCATGAACTCGGCCGCGTCGCGCCATGTCGTCACGCCGCCGATGCCGGAGATGGGCAGCCCTCGGGTTTCCGGGTTCCGCGCAATCTCAGACACCATCGACAGCGCGATGGGCTTCACTGCCGGGCCGCAGTAGCCGCCATGGGCGCCCTTGCCGTCGATCGAGGGCTCCGGGCTGAAGGTGTCGAGATTGACCGAGGTGATGGAGTTGATCGTGTTGATGAGGCTCACGGCATCCGCGCCGCCCCGCTTCGCCGCCTCGGCGGGCTTGCGGATATCGGTGATGTTGGGCGTCAGCTTCACGATGCAGCGCATCCGGCTGTGTTGCTTCACCCAGCGGGTCACCATCTCGATATATTCCGGCACCTGACCGACAGCCGATCCCATGCCGCGCTCGCTCATCCCGTGGGGGCAGCCGAAGTTCAGTTCCACCCCGTCGGCGCCGGTATCCTCGATGGCCTTGAGGATCGCGCGCCACGATTCCTCGTCGCACGGCACCATCAGCGAAATCACCAGCGCCCGGTCGGGGTAGTCGCGCTTGACCTGCTTGATCTCGCGCAGGTTCACCTCAAGCGGGCGGTCGGTGATAAGCTCGATATTGTTCAGCCCCAGAAGCCGCCGGTCCGCGCCCCAGATCGCGCCATAGCGGGGGCCGTTGACGTTGACAACGGGCGGGCCCTCGGCGCCGAGCGTCTTCCACACCACGCCCCCCCAACCGGCCTCATAGGCGCGGCGGACGTTGTATTCCTTGTCGGTGGGCGGCGCGGAGGCAAGCCAGAACGGGTTCGGGGACTTGATCCCGATGAAGGTCGTCGTCAGGTTGGCCATTGCTTCCTCCCTCAGCCCATCAGGCTCGCATGGATGTCCTCGGCGGCGTCGCGGCCCTCGGCCACCGCCGTCACCGTCAGGTCCTCGCCGCCCGCGGCGCAGTCGCCCGCCGCCCAGACGCCGGGGACCGAGGTCCGCCCCGCGCCGGTAACGGCGATCTTGCCGCCCTCGATCCGCAGCCCCTCGGGCGCGCCGTCAAGCACCTGACCGATGGCCTTCATCACCTG
>DAIOXI010000218.1:0-2900 GCA_036758045.1 Albidovulum sp. | reverse complement strand
GGCCTTCAGCCGGAAGGTTTCCCCCTTGAGGGTCAGCCCGCCCGGCCCGTCCTCGGTATAGGCGAACTCCACCTCTTGCGCGGCGCCGCTGCCATGGACCCGCACCGGCGCGGCATTGTGCAGGATGCGCACCCCGACCGAGGCCGCGTGGTCCTGCTCATGCGCCGAGGCCGACATCCTTTCCTGCCCGCGCCGGTAGACGATGGTGACGTTTTCGGCCCCCAGCAGTTTCGCCTGCACCGCCGCGTCGATCGCCGTCATGCCGCCGCCGATCACCACCACGTCGCGGCCAATCCTCAGTGCCGCCTTGTCCGGCGCCTGCCGCAGTCCGGCGATGAAATCGACGGCGTTCAGGACATTGTCCAGCGCCTCGCCCTCGGCCCGCAAGGCATTGACCCCGGCAAGCCCCACGGCCAGCACCACCGCGTCATGATCCTTGCGCAACCCATCGAGCGTAAGCCCCGCCCCCAGCGCCTTGCCATGCTCCACCCGGATACCGCCGATCTTCAACAGCCACGCCACCTCATCGGCGGCGAAATCGCCGGGCGCCTTGTAGCTGGCGATGCCGTATTCGTTCAGGCCGCCCGCCTTGGGACGCGGGTCGAAGATCGCCACCTCATGCCCCTTCATTGCCAGACGATGCGCGGCCGAAAGGCCCGCTGGCCCCGCGCCCACGACCGCAACGCGCTTGCCCGTGGCTTTGGCGCGGGTGAAGGGATGCACGCCCTTCTCCATCAGGCTGTCCGTTGCGAAGCGCTGCAAGCGGCCGATCTCAACCGGCTTGCCCTCGGCCACCTCGCGCACGCAAACCTCTTCGCACAATTGCTCTGTCGGGCAGACGCGGGCGCACATGCCGCCGAGGATGTTTTGCGAAAAGATCGTTCTCGCCGCCGCCTCGGGCGTGCCGGTGGCGATCTGGCGGATGAACAAGGGGATGTCGATCGTTGTCGGACAGGCCGTCATGCAGGGCGCGTCATGGCAGAAATAGCAGCGATCCGCTGCCACGCGCGCCTCATGCGCGTCGAACCGTGGCGTGATGTCGGCGAAATTTCCCGCCAGCGCCTCGGCGCCCAGACGGCCCGCCACGATTCCCGGCGTCAGGGGTGAATTGGTCAATTGCGCCTCCCTGGCTCTTCGTTGCGGAAAGGCTGCCTCCGATTCATTTTTTTATCAACTGGTAAATTTGGCAACCCGCGTTTTTCCGGGACTGTCTGACACAAACCGCCCGTTTTCGCGCCTTTCCTCATCCAGCCCAAGCGCGTATAAGCCGGAAAGACAGGCCAAGATCCGCAGCAAGAACACGGACGGCATCCAAGAACCGATCGAGGACGGAATGACCAAAATCAACCATGACAGCGACGTGGCGTTCATCGAGGCTCTGGCCGAGCTTCTGAACAAGAGCAACCTCGCCGAACTGAGCGTGAAGCGCGAATATGGCGACCATGACAGCCTCAACGTCAAGGTCACGAAATACGCCCCCGTTGCCGCGCCAGCCGCCCCGGCGGCCCCAGCCCCGGCTGCGCCCTCTGCCCCGGCCGCAGCGGCCCCGGCAGCTGCAGCGCCCGCAGCGGCCCCGGCCGATCCGGCGAGCCACCCCGGCGCCGTGACCTCGCCCATGGTCGGCACCGCTTACCTTTCGCCCGAACCCGGCGCCGATCCCTTCGTCAGCATCGGCGCGACGGTCAAGGAAGGCCAGACGGTGCTGATCGTCGAGGCGATGAAGACCATGAACCACATCCCGGCCCCCAGGGCCGGGACGGTGAAGCGCATCCTCGTCGAGGATGGCAGCCCCGTTGAATACGGCGCGCCGCTTCTCATCATCGAGTGAGGGGGCCATGTTCCAGAAGATCCTGATCGCCAACCGGGGCGAGATTGCGCTGCGCGTCGTGCGCGCCTGCCGCGAAATGGGCATCCGCTCGGTCGCCGTCCATTCCACGGCCGACAGCGACGCCATGCACGTCCGAATGGCCGATGAAAGCGTCTGCATCGGGCCGAACTCCTCGGCGCAAAGCTATCTGTCGATCCCCGCCATCATCTCGGCCTGCGAGATTACCGGCGCCGATGCGATCCATCCCGGCTATGGCTTCCTGTCCGAAAACGCCAGTTTCGTGCAGGCGCTTGAGGATCACGGCATCACCTTCATCGGCCCCACCGCGGAACATATCCGCATCATGGGCGACAAGATCACCGCCAAGGAAACCGCGAAATCGCTGGGTATCCCGGTGGTGCCGGGGTCCGACGGCGGGGTGCCGGACATGGCCGCCGCCAAGACGGTCGCGAAGGAGATCGGCTATCCGGTCATCATCAAGGCCGCCGGCGGCGGCGGCGGGCGCGGCATGAAGGTGGCGCTGGACGAAGAGGGCCTTGAGATCGCCTTCCGCACCGCCCGGTCCGAGGCCAAGGCCGCCTTCGGCAATGACGAGGTCTATATCGAGAAATACCTCCAGCGCCCGCGCCACATCGAGATCCAGGTCTTCGGCGACGGCAAGGGCAATGCGGTCCATCTGGGCGAACGCGACTGTTCGCTGCAACGCCGCCACCAGAAGGTGTTCGAGGAAGCGCCGGGGCCGGTCATCACCCCCGAGCAACGCGCCGAGATCGGCGGCATCTGCGCCCGCGCGGTCGCCGCGATCAACTATATCGGCGCCGGGACGATCGAGTTCCTGTTCGAGGACGGGAAGTTCTATTTCATCGAGATGAACACCCGGCTTCAGGTCGAACATCCGGTGACCGAAGGCATCTTTGGCGTCGATCTGGTGCGCGAACAGATCCGCGTGGCCGAAGGCATGCCGATGTCCTTCACGCAGGACGATCTGGTGATCAACGGCCACGCGATCGAGGTTCGTATCAACGCCGAAAAGCTGCCGAACTTCTCGCCCAGCCCTGGCAAGATCACCCAG
>DAIOXI010000217.1:0-4624 GCA_036758045.1 Albidovulum sp. | reverse complement strand
CATATGCCCCTGCTCAAGAAGGTAATCCGACCATTCCCGCCGCCCGGTATCGAGCCATGAGGTCCCTGCACCGTCGGACATGTCGGACACATAGTCCCCTGTCAGGTAGAGGTTGAGATAGGCGGCGGGCAAAAGCACCTTGCGGATGCGGGCGAAATGCGCGGGCTCATGCGCCCGGACCCATTCCAGCTTCGGCGCCGTGAAGCCCGGAAAGACGATATTGCCCGAAAGCGCCCGCACGCCGTCCGTGGCATCCAGCCGCGCGGCCTCGGCCTCGGACCTGGTGTCGTTCCACAGGATACAGGGCCGGATCACCGCGTCCGCCGCATCCAGAAGCGTCGCGCCATGCATGTGCCCGGCGATGCCGATCCCCTTCAGCCGCGCGAATTCGGGATGGGCGGCGCGCAGGTTGGCCACCGCCCCTTCCAGCGCCGCGATCCAGTCCGCCGGGTCCTGCTCCGACCAGCCGGATTTCGGATGCGCGGCGGTGTAATGCCATTCGGTCGAGCCAAGCGGGACTCCGCCCTCATCGACCAGAAGCGCGCGCAACCCGGAGGTGCCGAGGTCTATGCCGAGAAAGCTCATCTTCCACCCTTCGCAATTCCACGCCGCGCGCCCTCACAAGCGAACCACGACGCGATCTGTCGCAACCGGAGGCCGGTGCGCGGCCGCGCGCACTGTCGCCGCGAACGGGGCGGCTGTCCAGCCGGATCATCGCCCCGGCACCGTCGATCAGCCGCAGCCCGGTGCGGTCGCTTTCGAACAGCCGCCGTTCCACCCGGTCGGTGAAATCGGGCGGGCCATCGACGCACAGCTTTTCGGCCACGACCTCGCGCCCGCCGACCTCTGTCCGGGCGGGGCCGAAGCCATCCTGAAAACGCGAAAGGAGATCAGAGCCGAAACCGTCGAGAAGAGCCGCGTGGCTCGCATCGCCAGAACGTGGCATGAACTGAAAACACACCGAGCCAGGCCCTCCGTTCTCGATCTGGCCCTCGTGTCTCACATCATCTGACGACGGACAGGCGACCCGACCGCGGTGGTCTATCTGGTGCCGGGCGTCGGCATGATTACCTTTGCCAGGGACAAGGCGACAGCGCGGTGACCGAGGAGGTCAAGGACCTGCCCTTTGCCGCTGTCTGGGCAGAGTTCCGCGCGCGTGAAGATCGCCCCACGGGTCAGGCGCTGATCGGCGCGCTTGACCGCTATCAGGCCTCCGTCGCCGGCCGGGGGTGGTGGCCCTTCCTTGACCCCGCCCCGCCGCTGTGACTTCCTCGGCGCGGCAATGTGCGGGGGCGATGATGGCAAGGCATGGCGTGACGTGGTTTCCGGCGGAGGAGATCCTGATCGGCGGGATCTGGGGGCCTGCGGCGGCGGGCGAGGTGCTTGAGGTCGCCAACCCCTCGGACGGGACGCTTCTTTGTACCATCGCGCGCGGGCGGGCCGGGGACGTGGACGCGGCCGTCGCGGCGGCCGGGGCCGCACGGGATGGCGCCTGGGGGCGGCTGACGGCGGCAGAACGCGGGCGGCTGATGCTGCGCCTGTCGCGGATCATCGAGGGGCGCGCCGAAGACCTTGCCCGGATCGAGGCACTGGACGTCGGCAAGCCGCTGAAACAGGCACGGGCCGATGCGCTGGCGATGGCGCGCTACATGGAATTCTACGGCGGCGCGGCCGACAAGCTGATGGGTGAGACGATCCCCTATCTGGACGGCTACACCGTCTATACGCTGCGCGAACCCCATGGCGTCACCGGCCATATCGTGCCGTGGAATTACCCGATGCAGATCCTTGGCCGGTCCGTGGGCGCGGCGCTGGCGGCGGGCAATGCCTGTGTCGTGAAACCGGCCGAGGATGCCTGCCTGACGGCGCTGGCGCTGGCGCGGCTGGCGGAAGAGGCGGGCTTTCCGCCCGGCGCGATCAACATCGTCACCGGCCTCGGGCCCGAGGCGGGCGCGGCGCTGGCCGCCCATCCCGGCGTCAACCACGTCTCCTTCACCGGATCGGTTCCGGTCGGGCGGATGGTGCAGGAGGCGGCGGCGAAGAACATCGTGCCGGTGACGCTGGAACTGGGCGGCAAGTCGCCGCAACTGGTCTTTGCCGATGCCGATCTGGACCGCGCGCTGCCCTTCCTTGTCAATGCGGGCATCCAGAATGCGGGGCAGACCTGTTCCGCAGGCTCGCGCGTTCTGGTCCAGCGCAGCCGCTATGCGGAAGTGGTGGAGAAGATGGGCGCAAGGATCGCCACGCTTGCCGTGGGTCCCGCCCTTGACGACCTCGACCTCGGCCCGATCATCTCCGCCAGGCAGAAGGACCGGATCGCGGGGATGCTGGCCCTTGCGGACGGGCTGACGCTGGCCGCCGAAGGGAGGATCGCCAAGGACGCGCCCGCCGGGGGCTATTACCTGACGCCCCGTCTATACGCCGATGCGCGCCCCGATCACGTTCTGGCACAGGATGAGATTTTCGGCCCGGTACAGGTCGTCATCCCCTTCGAGGATGAGGAGGAGGCAATCGCCATCGCCAACAGCACCGACTATGGCCTTGTCGCCGGGGTCTGGACGCAGGACCTCGGGAGGGCGATGCGGATGGCAAGGAAGGTGCGCGCGGGTCAGGTCTTCCTGAACAACTACGGCGCGGGCGGCGGTGTTGAACTTCCCTTTGGCGGCACCGGCAAGTCGGGCCACGGACGCGAGAAGGGGTTCGAGGCGCTTTATGGCTTCACCACGCTGAAGACCGTGGCGGCCTGGCATGGCTAAGGCTTAGACCGCCGTCGCCTCCATCGTGACCGGGCCGCCCGTGATGCGCACCCGCAGGGCAAGGCCGTCCTGCCCGCCATGCGCCTCGACCGCGATGGGCTTTCCGACGGTCAGCGGCGACAGACCCCGGTAGCGGACAGACTGCGGCACCCGCCCCAGCACCCGCGTGGCAAGGTTCAGCATCAGGACCGCCTGCAACGGCCCGTGGACCACAAGCCCGTCATAGCCCTCGACCCCGGTGGCATAGGAGGGATCGTAATGGATGCGATGGCCGTTGAAAGTCAGCGCGGAGAAGCGGAAGAGGAGAACCGGATCGGGGGTCAGTTCCATGGCATCGAGCGGCGCACCGAGGTCGGGGGCGACTGGCGGCGTCGCTGCCAAGCCCGGAACGGGATCGGGGCGGTAGACGATGTCATGCACCTCATCCAGCACGATCTGCCCGTCCACCGCATAGAGATGCCGGACGGCGACGAAGCCCAGGGGACCGCTGCGGCCCTGCCTGAAGCGGATGTTTTCGATGGTCGTCTTCCGGGTCACCAGATCGCCGGGGCGGAACCGGCCCGTCAGCTCAAGCGTACCACCCGCCCACATCCGGCGCGGAAATGGCAGGGCGGGCAGAAAGAGGCCGGGGCGCGGATGGGCATCGCGGCCAAGCCGGTCGGCCCCCACCATGTCGGGGCAAAGGCACCAGTGCAGCCCCGGTGGTGCGTCCTGATCGGCCAGCCACGGCCCCAGCGTCGCGCGAAACCCCTCGACCAGCCGTTCGGAGACCGGCTCCCGGCGCGTGAAGCTGCGCCCGATCCAGTCCGCGAAATCGCTTTCCGAGGGCAGCATCCCCGACCGCTCAGCCCTTGGCCGGCTTCGTCTTTTCCAGCGCCTCGATCCGGGCTTTCAGCGCCTCATTCTCTTCGCGCGCCTTCTGCGCCATGGCGCGGACTGCATCGAATTCCTCGCGCGAGACAAAGTCGCGATCCGCCAGCCAGCGGTCCATCCACGACTTCATCGCCGTCTCGGCCTCGGTCCTCGCCCCCTGCGCGACGCCCATGGCATTGGTCATAAGCTTCGACAGATCGTCGAAAAGCTTGTTCGGTCCGGTCATCTGGTGCCTCCGTTCGGGCCGTCTCGGTCTTGTGGCCTATATGCGCACCGGCGCCGCAAAGCTCAAGGTTGACTTCGCCGCGGGGAGAAGGTCTGAGAAGGGCCGCAGGAGGACCCATGCTCGCCGCGATCCGCTTTCCAGACATTCCCAACGGCCTGACGATCCCGCTTTTCGGCTGGGACCTGACGCTGCGCTTCTACGCGCTGGCCTATATCATCGGCCTTGTCATCGGCTGGCGCATCCTTGTGGCGCTGATGAAGCGGCCCGGTCTCTGGCCCGCCGACATAGCGCCGATGGAGCCGCGCCGGGTGGAGGACCTTTTCACTGCGGTCATCCTCGGCGTCGTCCTTGGCGGGCGGCTGGGCTATGTGCTGTTCTACCAGCCCGGCTATTACCTGTCCCACCCGCTTGAGGTGTTCAAGGTCTGGGAAGGCGGCATGTCCTTTCATGGCGGCTTTCTTGGCGTCGTGGTTGCGGGGCTGTGGTTCTGCCGCCGCCATGGTGCGCCGCCGATGCAGGTCTCGGACGCGATGGCGCTGGTGGCGCCGGTCGGCCTTTTCCTGGGCCGGATCGCGAATTTCATCAATGCCGAACTGTGGGGCCGCCCGACCGATCTGCCCTGGGGCGTGATCTTCCCCGGCCCGGCGGCGCAGGACTGCGCGGGCATCGAACCGGGATCTTGCGCCCGCCACCCGAGCCAGCTTTACGAGGCCGGGATGGAGGGGCTGATCCTCGGGCTGGTGCTGTTCCTTCTTCTGTCGCGCGGGGC
>DAIOXI010000216.1:2310-4647 GCA_036758045.1 Albidovulum sp. | reverse complement strand
CCTTGCGCCCGATCTTTTCGCGGGCGACACGCTCGCCCGCCTCGCGCTCGACGCCGCCGGGCGCGTCCTTGGACTGACCCTGACCGAACCGGAGACACGGATATGACCTACGCCTCGATCACCGACCGCCTCGCGGGGCTTGGCTCCGGCAAGTGGGAGGTCCATTTCGCCGGGCGCCGCAGGAAGGCGGCGGGCCATGACGTCATCGAAATGACCATCGGGGAACCGGATATCCCCCCCGACCCCGCGCTTCTGGACATCTGCGCCGAGGCGATGCGTGCCGGGCGGACGCGCTATTCCAACGGTCAGGGCGAAGAGGCGCTGCTGAACGCCATCGCCGCGAAATACAGCCGCCGGACCGGGCGCACCATCACCACCGATCAGGTGCTGTGCTTCCCCGGTACGCAGACAGCACTTTACACGGTGATGGCGGGGCTGGTCGAGGGCGGCGACGCGGTCCTGATCCCCGATCCCTATTACGCGACCTATGAGGGTGTCGTGCGCGCCACCGGGGCCACGGTCGTGCCGGTGCCGACCTGGGACCGCCACCGTTTCCACCTGCAAGCGGCGGATCTTGAGGCCGCGATCACGCCCGCGACCAAGGTCCTGCTCTTGAACACGCCGCACAACCCCACCGGCGCGGTGCTGAGCGCCGATGAGATCGCCGGGATCGGCGCGGTCTGCCGCAAGCATGATCTGTGGATCGTGGCCGATGAGGTCTATGAGGACCTGATCCTGCGGGGCAGCTTCGCCTCCCCCTTCGACCGGGCCGATCTGGCCGAGAGGACCGTTGTCTGTTCCTCGATCTCCAAGTCCCATGCCGCGCCGGGGTTCCGGTCGGGCTGGGCCGTGGGGCCGGTGGCATTCTGCGAAAAGCTGCTGCCGGTGTCGGAGATCATGCTCTTCGGCGGCCAGCCCTTCATCGCCGACATGACCGCCCATGCGCTGACCCACGATATCCCCACCGCCGCGACGATGCGCGCCGCCTATGCCCGCCGCGCGGCGCTGGTCTGCACGGCGCTGGCGGGGACGGCGCTGAAGCCGCTCTCGCCCGAGGCGGGGATGTTCCTGCTGATCGACGTGCGGGCGGCGGGGCTGACGGGGGACGCCTTCGCGAAAGGGTTACTGGACGCCGAAAACGTCGCCACCATGCCCGGCGCCTCCTTCGGGGCGCAGGCGGAGGGGTTCATCCGCCTCAGCCTGACGGTGCCGGACGGGAAACTGGCCGAGGCCTGCGCGCGTATCGCCCGCTTCGCGGCGTCACATGGCATCCGGGAGGTCGCGGAATGAAGACGGTTGGTGAGGTTCTGGTCAACCTGCTGGAGGCGCGCGGCGTCGAGACCGTCTTTGGCATTCCCGGCGTGCATACGGTGGAGCTTTACCGGGGCCTTGCCGCGTCCGGCATCCGCCATGTCACGCCAAGGCATGAGCAATCGGCAGGATTCATGGCCGATGGCTATGCGCGGGTCTCGGGCAAGCCGGGGGTCTGTTTCCTCATCACCGGGCCGGGCCTGACCAATGCCATCACCGCGATGGCGCAGGCACGGGCGGATTCGGTGCCGATGCTGGTCATCTCCGGCGTGAACCGGCGCGCGACGCTGGGCCATGAGGCGGGGCATCTGCACGAACTGCCCGATCAGACGGGGATGATGCGGACCGTTGCACTTTACACCCATACGCTTCTGAACGGGGCCGACCTGCCCGCCGTTCTGGACCGGGCCTTTGCGGCGATGCTGACGGGTCGTCCGGGGCCGGTGCATATCGAGATCCCCATCGACGTGATGTCCGAACGGGTCGCGGCGCCCGGTCCGATCGCCCCCCTGCCCGGCCTGCCGGTCCCGGCCGAGGGCGCGCTGACCGAGGCGGCCGCGCTGATCGCCGCCGCGCGCCAGCCGGTAATCCTCGCCGGGGGTGGCGCCAAGGGGGCGGATGCGGAGCTGCGCGCGCTGGCCGCCCATCTCGACGCGCCGGTGGTGACGACGGTGAACGGGCGCGGCTTGATGGCGGGTCACGCGCTTGAGGTTCCGGCCTCGCCCAGCCTTGGCGCGGTGCGCGCGCTGATCGGGGCGGCGGATGCGGTGATCGCGGTCGGCACGCAGATCGGGCCGACGGATTACGACATATATGTCGATGGCGGTTTCCCGGCGATGGCGCGCCTGATCCGCATCGACGCCGGTCCCTTGCAGGTCACGCGCGGGGCGGTGGCCGAGGCGGTGATCGTGGGCGATGCGGCCTGCGCGCTGTCCGCGCTGCACAGGCGGATCGGCCCGGCGCGATTGCCGGGTGGCGGGGCAGACCGGGCGAAGGCCGCGCGGGAGGCCGCGTATCAGGGCCTTG
>DAIOXI010000216.1:1805-2300 GCA_036758045.1 Albidovulum sp. | reverse complement strand
GTGGAGGGGCTGCGCACCATCACCGCGACGCTGCCCGGTGCCGCGATCGTCGGCGATTCCACGCAAGTCATCTATGCCGGCAACCTTTATGCCGAGATCCCCCGCCCCGGCGCCTGGTTCAACGCCGCCACCGGCTTTGGCGCGCTGGGATACGGGCCGCCCGCCGCCATCGGCGCGGCGCTGGCCGATCCCGAAGGGCGCCCGGTGGTCTGCCTTGTGGGCGATGGCGGGTTTCAGTTCTGCCTGTCGGAAATCGGCTCTGCGATAGACGAAGCCGCGCGGGTGATCTTCCTTGTCTGGAACAACCGAGGCTATGGCGAGATCGAAAGCTACATGGTCGATCGGGGCATCACGCCGGTGGGCGTCACCCCCTCTGCCCCCGATTTCACCGCGGTGGCGCGGGCCTACGGGATGGCGGCGGAGGCCATCGAGGGTACCGGCGATCTGGCCGGGGCGCTGAGCCGGGCGGCGGCAGCCGGGGGGCCGCGTCTGATT
>DAIOXI010000216.1:0-1795 GCA_036758045.1 Albidovulum sp. | reverse complement strand
AAATCCGCCTGCCATGACGGGGGGCCTTGCCGACGGTTGAAACGCCGGGCATTGCCCGACCGCGGGTGGGCGTTCTACGGGCTGTTCGGCAGCGCGTTATGGTGAGGCCCACCTCCAACCATTATTCGGATTGGGACGGTGGAGTATCGCCCGCCCGGTGGGGCGGTCGGGCGATGCCCGGCGGCGCGTACCGCGCCTTGGCTCCGGGCAGGCCGTTTTTGCGGCCAGGGGGCAGCCGGCCCTCGGGCCGATGTGACCGGCCCGCCCCCCTGTCGCACCCCACTTGCACATTGCACCGGAATCCCTAACCTGACCGGATGGCAACGGGGCGGAGGAGTCCCCGCGCCGCACCATCTGCCCGCGTTTCCCGGCCGCGCGTCATCCGGCTGTCATGCTTTGACAGATAGAAGGGCGGCGGCCCCGGAACCTCCGGGGGATGCTGAACACAGGGAGCAGACCATGAAACATGCAAGCCTTTTCGCCGGTGCCGTCGCGGCGGGCGCCTTTGCCCTGCCCGCCTTTGCCCAGACCGAGATCAGCTGGTGGCACGCCATGACCGGCGCCAATGCCGAGGTGGTCCAGAAGATCGCCGACGATTTCAACGCCAGCCAGTCCGACTACAAGGTCGTCCCCGCCTTCAAGGGCACCTATCCCGAAACGCTGAACGCGGGCATCGCCGCCTTTCGCGCCGGGCAGGCACCCGACATCATCCAGGTCTTCGACGTCGGCACCGGCGTGATGATGGCCGCCGAAGGCGCGGTGAAGCCGGTGGCCGAGGTCTTACAGGACGCAGGCCTGACCTTTGACAAGTCGCAATACCTGCCCGGCATCGTGGCCTATTATTCCAAGCCCGACGGGACGATGCTGTCCTTCCCCTACAACTCCTCCTCGCCGATCACCTATATCAACAAGGACATCTTCGAGAAGGCCGGGCTTGACCCGAACACGCCGCCCAAGACCTGGAATGAGGTCTGGGAGATGGCGAAGACCATCAAGGCCTCGGGTGCCGCGCCTTGCGGCTATACCTCCACCTGGCTGACCTGGATTCACCTGGAAAACTTCGCGGCCTGGAACGACGCGGCCTATGCGACGCAGGAAAACGGCCTTGCGCCGGGCGGCGTGCCGGAGCTTGAGATCAACGCGCCGCTTTACGTCAACCATTTCCAGGCGCTCGCCGATCTCGCCAAGGACGGGACGTTCAAGTATGGCGGCCGCACCTCCGAGGCCAAGCAGATCTTTCTGGCGGGCGAATGCGGCATCATGACCGAAAGCTCCGGCGGTCTGGGCGATATCGTCAAGTCGGGCATGAATTACGGCATCGGCCAGCTGCCCTATGACAGCGACGCACCGGGCGCGCCGCAGAACACCATCCCCGGCGGCGCGAGCCTTTGGGTCATGGGCGGCAAGTCGGATGAGACCTACAAGGGCATCGCCGCCTTCTTCTCCTACATCTCGCAAACCGAGGTGCAGGAATACCTGCACCAGACTTCGGGCTATCTGCCGGTGACGATGGCGGCCTATGAGGCGACGAAAGCCAGCGGTTTCTACGACCAGAATCCGGGGCGTGAGACGCCGATCACCCAGATGATGGGCAAGGCGCCGACCGCCAATTCCAAGGGCGTGCGGCTTATCAACCTGCCGCAGATCCGCGACATCGAGAACGAGGAGTTCGAGAAGATGCTGGCGGGCGAGCAGACCGCGCAAGAGGCGCTGGACAATGCCGTCTCGCGCGGGAATGCCGCGATCAAGGAAGCGATGGGCCAGTAAGGCCCGGACCCGCGCCCGGCCCCGTTCG
>DAIOXI010000215.1:0-4685 GCA_036758045.1 Albidovulum sp. | reverse complement strand
ATCAGGACCGGCGTGTAGATCTCGGAGCTCGAACAAAAATAAAAAAAAAAAATAAGGCAAAGGCCATATTCCCCACCGGGGCGGTAGGGTCAAATTCAGAATTGTTATCGTGACGATTTTGCCCGCCCATGCCGCCCGCCGCCCCGCCCGCCCGGAAGCCGGGCTTTTCCTTTCCCCCGCGCCACGCTATCGCAGGGGCATGACGGAGACGCTGACCGAGATCTATGACCGCAAGGTCCATGCCGGAGAGCTGCACCAGGACGCCGCCCAACGCGCGATCCTGCCCGAATTGCAGCGCATAAGGGAGGCGCTTGAGGCCGCGAACGGGCGGCGCAAGGGCCTTCTGGGCGGGCTGTTCGCGCGGCCTGCGGACCGGGTGCGCGGGCTTTACATGTGGGGTGGCGTCGGGCGCGGAAAATCCATGCTGATGGACCTCTTCCACGGCCATGTCGCCATCGCGGCCAAGCGCCGCGTCCATTTCCACGCCTTCATGCAAGAGGTGCAGGCCGCTCTGCACGAAGCGCGCAAGACCGGCGTCGATGACGCCATCCGTCCGGTCGCCGACGCCATCGCCGGCAAGATCCGCCTGCTCAGCTTCGATGAGATGCAGATCACCGACATCGCCGATGCGATGATCGTCGGCCGCCTGTTCGAGATGCTCTTCGAGGCCGGGGTGACGGTCGTGACCACCTCGAACCGCGTCCCGCAGGACCTGTACAAGGATGGCCTGAACCGCGCCCTCTTCCTGCCCTTCATCGCGCTTCTGGAACGCAACATGGAGGTGCGGGAACTGGAAAGCGAAACCGATTACCGCCAGCACCGGCTTGAAGGCGCGAAGGTCTACTTCTCCCCCGCCGGCAGTGCCGCCAAATCCGCGATTTCCGACATCTGGGCCGAACTGACCGGCGGCGGCGGCGATGAGGTGCTGCGCCTTGCGGTCAAGGGCCGCGAGATCGTGATCGAGGATTACCACGCCGGCGTCGCGCGCGCCTCGTTCTGGGAACTGTGCGGGCGTCCCCTCGGCCCCGCCGACTACCTCGCGCTGGCCGGTGCCGTCCGGGTGCTGATCCTTGAGGACATCCCCCACCTCTCGGCCGAGAACTACAACGAGGCCAAGCGCTTCGTCACCCTGATCGACGCGCTTTATGAGGCGAAGGTGCGCCTGATCGCCTCGGCCGCCGACGAACCGGAGCGGCTTTATGTCGAGGGCGAGGGGGCGTTCGAATTCGAACGCACCGCCAGCCGCTTGCGCGAAATGCAGGCCGCCGACTGGGGCAGCGACCGGGTTTAGGACCCGGCCAGCATGTCGCGTACCATCGGCACGACGCGGGTCCCGTAAAGCTCGATCGAGTGCATCAGCCGGTCATGCGGCAAGGGGCCTGAGGAATACTTCATCTCGAACCGCTGCACGCCCAGCCCCCGCACCGTCGCCGCGATCTTGCGCGCGACCGTCTCGGGCGCGCCGACGTAAAGCGAACCATGGGCGACCTCATGCAGGAAATGCTCCCGCGTCGTGGGCGGCCAGCCACGCTCGCGCCCGATCCGGTCGTGCAACGCCTTGTAATGCGGCCAGATTTCCTCCTGCGCCTGCGCATCCGTTTCCGCGACATGGCCGGGCGAATGAACGCCCAGCGGCTGCGGGGCCGTCCCGGCCTGCGCATGCGCGCGGTGGTAGAGATCGACAAAGGGCCGGAACCGCTGCGGCGCGCCGCCGATGATGGCCAGGATCATCGGCAGGTCGTAATGCACCGCCCGCATGACCGAGTCCGGCGTGGCCCCGCCCCCGATCCAGACCTTCAGCGGCCGTGCCAGCGGCGGAAAGACCGCCTGCCCCTTCAACGCAGGGCGATGGCGTCCCGACCAGGTGACCTTGTCGTTCCTCAGCACGCGGGTGAAGAGGTCGAGCTTTTCGTTGAAAAGCACCTCGTAGTCGCTCAGATCGAAGCCGAAAAGCGGAAAGCTCTCGGTGAACGATCCGCGGCCCAGGATGATCTCCGCCCGCCCGTCCGACAGCGCATTCAGCGTCGAAAACCGCTGAAACAGCCGGATCGGATCGTCCGAGGACAGCACCGTGACGGCGGTGCCAAAGCGGATACGCTCCGTGCGCGCCGCGATGGCACCCAGGATCGGCTCAGGTGCGGAAATGGCGAAATCGTCCCGGTGATGCTCGCCAAGGCCGATATAGTCGATGCCGGTCTGATCGGCGAGAACCGCCTGCGCCACCACGTCGCGGATCACCTGATCGTGGGGCTTCTTGCCGCCGTCCTCGTCCAGCGTGACGTCGCCGAAAGTATCGAGTGCGAATTCCAGGGTCATCATGGCCTCGGGCTTGGGGTCGGTGCATATGAAGGCCCCGCGCGCGAAAAGAAAAGGCGCGGCGCCGCACAGTCACCGTGCAGGCCGCGCCAGAGTGGCGCCCGGCGGGAAAAGCGGCCGGGCGCGGGGATCGTATCAAGCCGAAGCGGTCGCCCCGGCAGACCGCATCAGGCCCAGATGCAGCGCCCCGCCCAGCACCGCGCCGATGACCCAGCCATAGCCGGACAGCGCCGCGAAGGCCGGGACCCAGACCGTCGCGACGGAAAATACCGCCGCGATGGCGAAGGCCAGGATCGCCTTCTTGTTCCAGCCGCCGGTGTAGTAATAGGGCCCCTCCGGCGCGGCGCTGAAAAGATCGTCAACCGAAACCTCCTGCCGCCGGACGAGGTAGTAGTCGGCGACGAGAATCCCGTAGAGCGGCGCGAGGAAGGCACCCAGCGTATCGACGAACCCCGCGATCCCGATGGTGGAGATCACGGGCACCCAAAGCGCGCCGATGAAGAAGGCGATCACCGCGGTGATGATGCCCCCCGTGCGGGCGGAGATCTTCGACGGCGCGAGATTGGCGATGTCATAGGCGGGTGGGATGAAGTTGGCGACAAGGTTGATCCCCACCGTCGCGGCGAAGAAGGTGATCGCCGCGATCAGCGTCAGCAGCACATTGTCCACCCGGTCCACGATGTCGGCGGGGTTGGTCAGCTTCTCGCCAAACAGGACCACCGTTCCCGCCGTCACGAACAGCGCGATGAACGAAAAGTACGCCATGGAGATCGGCAGCCCCCAGAAGTTGCCCGTCTTCATTGCAGATTCCGATTTCACAAAGCGCGAGAAGTCGCCGAAATTGATCACCACCGCCGCGAAATAGGCGATCATCGTGCCGATGATGGCGAAGAAGGCAGCCACCGGCCCGCGCGGATCGCTGGCCTGCGACCCTTCGAAGATCGTGCCGAGCGCGCCGAAGATGCCGTTCCCGGCCTTCCACCAGATGACGAGGCACAGCGCGATCATCACCAGATAGACGAAGGGACCGGCCCAGTCGATCCCCTTCACGAAGAGCGCCACCTGGAAGACGCAGACCAGCAGGTAGGACAACCATCCCACGGCGGTCATGCCAAGCACCTCCGCCCCGCCCTCGATCCCGAGCAGCGTGTTGAGCAAGAGCGCCACGGCGGTCGAGGCGAAGTAGGTCTGCACCCCGTACCAGAAGATCGCGACGATGCCCCGGACCAGCGCCGGAAACCGCGCCCCGTAAACGCCCATCGAGGCGCGTGCCATGACCGGATAGGGGATGCCGTGACGGACCGAGGGCCGCCCCGTCAGGTTCACCAGCGCCATCACGAAGAATCCCGAGATGACGATGGCCGCGAAGACCGCCCAGCCGTTCAGCCCGTAGGTGATGAACAGCGATGCCGCGAGGGAATAGCCGAAAAGGCTCTGGATGTCGTTGTTCCAGACGTTGAAGATCTCGAATGCGCCCCATTTGCGCGCTTCCGGCGCAAGGGGGGCAAGGTCCTCGTTGTAAAGATCGCCGTTGGGCGCGCCCGAAGGTGTCAGGGCCATGTACTGTCTCCCGTTGTCAAGGTCGCGGCCTTGGGCCTGTCGTTTTTGAGATATTCCATCTAAAATGTTAGATGATATTCTTGATTCTGACTTTCCGTCTTTCCAGGAAAGACCTGTGTTGGAATTTTGAAAGTGTAAGGAGGTACAGGGTGAACGTCGCGGAAACGGAACAGTCCTTGCTGGCCGAACGGGCCTTTGACGCGCTGATCGGCGCCCTGCGCGCGGGCCGGCCCGCCAGCGGGGCGTTCCTGTCGATGCCGGCGCTGGTCGCACAGCTTGGCCTGCCCATCGCTGCCGTCCGCGATGCGGTAAAACGGGCCGAGGCGCAGGGACTAGTCAGCATCCTGCCCAAGCGTGGTGTGCTGGTGATGGATGCGGGGCCGGAGACGACGCGCGAATGCCTCGACCTGCGCGCGATGTTCGATGTCGAAGGCGTCCGCCGCCTTGTCGCGGCGGGGCAGGCGCTGCCGCTGGCCGACCTGCGCGCCGCGCATGAAGCGGTGTTGCGGGCGGCGCGGTCGGGCGGCGCGCCGGACCTGCCGAAACGGGCGATGGAAACCGACCTGTCGCTTCACGACGCGATGGCGACGGGGCTGGGACCGGGCCTTGCCGCGACGCTTTACGCCCAGAACCGCAATCGCGTCGCCATCATCCAGAACACGCGCCCCTTTCTTGCCGACCGGATCGTGTCGGCGATGGAAGAGCATCTGGCGATCAACGACGCCATCGCCGCGGGCGATGCCGCGGCCGTCGCCACCGCGAACCGCACCCAACTGGCGGCCACACAGCACAGGTCGGGCCTCAGAGCC
>DAIOXI010000214.1:1614-4727 GCA_036758045.1 Albidovulum sp. | reverse complement strand
ATCGACAGCCATGTCCACCCGGTCATCGGCGACTACACGCCCCGGCAACAGCAGTTGAACTGGATCGACTCGTGCCTCCACGGCGGCGTCACGACGATGATCTCGGCGGGTGAGGTCCACGCGCCCGGCCGCCCCAAGGACATCGTCGGCCTCAAGGCGATGGCGATTGCCTCGCAGCGCTGGTACGAGAATTTCCGCCCCTCCGGCGTCAAGGTCCATTCCGGCGCCCCGGTGCTGGAAGAGGGCATGGTGGAGAGCGACTTCAAGGACCTGGCCGACGCGGGCGTGACCCTTCTTGGCGAGGTCGGCCTCGGCTCCGTCAAGGCGGGCGAGACCGCGGCGCAGATGGTCAAATGGGCGCGCAAATACGGGATCCAGTCGACGATCCACACCGGCGGTCCCTCGATCCCCGGCTCCGGACAGATCACCTGCCTTTGCGAAAGCTGCCTGAGGGGGATCGAGATCGTCCATAACGGCAACGAACGTGCCGGGCTGCTGGCGATGCGCACCGCCTTCGAACTTGGCCAGCCCGAACGGGTGATCCTCGGCACCGACGCGCCCGCCGGGTCCGGCGTCCAGCCGCTTGGCATCCTGCGCATGATCGCGATGCTCTCCTCGCTGGGCGATGTGCCCGCCGAAATCGCCTTCTGCTTCGCCACCGGCAACACGGCGCGGATGCGCGCGCTTGACTGCGGCATCATCGAACCCGGCAGATCGGCCGATTTCATCCTGATCGACATGGCCCAGCACGCGCCCGGCAAGGACATGCTGGAAAGCATCCGTCAGGGCAACCTGCCAGGCGTCGGCATGACGGTGATCGACGGCGTGGTCCGCTCCGCCCGGAGCCGCAACACACCGCCCGCCGCACGGTTGCCCGAAATCGTCGAAGGCTGAACCAGCCGCCCCTGTCGGACGCCTCTGGCGGGCGTATCCGGGGAACGAAGAAATCCGGCGTACTTCTTCGTTGGAAAAGTACTCTCCAGGGGGTCCGGGCGATGGAGAATCCCCCGGTCTTCGCCTCAGACGCGCGCGGCCATGAAGGCCTGAAGCCGCTTCAGCCCCTCGGCAATATCCGCGGTCGACCGGGCATAGGAAAAGCGCAAGGTCTGCCTGCCCCGACGAGGATCGAAATCCAGCCCCGGCGTGACCGAGACGCCCGCCTTTTCAAGGAGTTCCGCCGCGAAGCTCAGACTGTCATCGGTCAGATCCGACACATCGGCATAGATGTAGAAGGCGCCATCGGGCGGCGCGATGCGCGTGAAGCCCGCCCTTGGAAGGCCTTCCAGCATCAGGCGGCGATTTTCCGCGTAGACGGAACGGTTTGCCTCCAACTCCTCTACCGCGTCGAGCGCGCCGAGCGCGGCGACCTGGCTGGCATGGGGCGGGCAGATGAACATGTTCTGCGCCAGGCGTTCCACCGTGCGCACATGCGCCTTCGGCACGACCATCCAGCCGATGCGCCAGCCGGTCATGGAAAAGTATTTGGAAAAGGAGTTTATGACGTAAACCTCATCCGAAACTTCAAGAGCGGAGACGGCGCGCCCCTCGTAATGCAGCCCGTGATAGATCTCATCCGAGACGAAGCTGACGCCCTTCTTCCCGGCCGTCCCGATCAGCGCGGCAAGCGCATCATGGCCCAGCATCGTGCCGGAGGGGTTGGCGGGCGAGGCGACGATCAGGCCCTGCACACCCTCGGGGATTGCCTCGGGGCGCGGCTGATAGCGGTCCTCGGGCGCCGTGGGGATACCGACCGGGGTCAGCGACAGCGCGCGCAGGATCTGGCGATAGGAGGGGTAGCCCGGCTCCCCCAGCGCGACGCGGTCGCCGGCGTCGAAAAGCGCGGTGAAGGCCAGCAGGAAGGCCGCCGACGATCCCGCCGTCACCACCACCCGCGCGGGGTCCAGGTCCACGCCGTACCAGCGGCGGTAGAGGGCGGCGATCCCCTCGCGCAGTTCCGGCAGGCCAAGCGCCACGGTATATCCAAGCGCATCCCCCTCCATCGCCGCCGCCAGCCTGTCGCGCGCCAGACGCGGCGCGGGGGTGGAGGGCTGGCCGACCTCCATATGGATGATCTGGCGCCCGGCGGCCTCGGCCCTGCGGGCGGCTTCCATGACGTCCATCACAATGAAGGGATCGACCTCACCCCGGCTTGATAAACGCATCCCCGCCCTCCATTCTGGCCACCGACAAATCCGGGCCTTCTTTCCAGCGCCGCCGCGAAAGGTCAATCGGCCCCGCGACCTCGCTGTGCTTGCGCAGGACCGGCCCACCCCCTAATTCGGGGCCGACGCCTTGGAATGACCGGAGCCGACGATGAAAATTGCCCCCCTTGCGACCGCCGCCCTTCTGGGACTTGCCAGCCCGGCCCTGGCCTTCGACCCGGGCGCCATGTCGGCCGAGGAGAAGGCCGCCTTCGGCGATGCCGTGCGCGCCTATCTGCTGGAAAACCCCGAGGTGCTGACCGAGGCGATCGACGTCCTCAAGCAGCGGCAGGCGGCGGCAGAGGCGGTCGCCGATGTCGAACTGGTCAAGGCCAATGCCGCGGATCTTTTCACCGACCCGGCCAGCTATGTCGGTGGCAATCCCGAAGGCGACATCACGGTGGTCGAATTCATCGACTACCGCTGCGGCTACTGCAAGAAGGCGCATTCCGAGGTCATGGACCTTGTGAAGGGCGACGGCAATATCCGCTACATCGTCAAGGAGTTCCCGATCCTGAGCGAGGAGTCCGCGACCGCCGCCCGCTTCGCCATCGCCACCCTGCAGGTCGCGGGGCCGGAGGCCTATGCCAAGGTCAACGCGGGCTTTTACGAAAGCTTCCGGGGTGAGGTGACGCTCGACACGCTGTCGGCCTTTGCGGGCGATCTGGGCCTTGATGCGGCGCCGATCCTGGCGCGGATGGAGGCGCCGGAGGTCACGAAGGTGATCGAGGACAATCACGCACTGGCGCAACGGATGCAGATCTCCGGCACGCCGACCTTCGTCATGGGCGAACAGATGGTGCGCGGATATATTCCGCTGGCCCATATGCAGCAGGTCGTGGCGGAGGAACGCGGCTAACCCGGCCCCCGTCCCTCCACCCGGCGTGGGTCTTGCGCCCCCGCGCCGGATCG
>DAIOXI010000214.1:0-1604 GCA_036758045.1 Albidovulum sp. | reverse complement strand
TCTGGACCGACCTCTGTCCAGCCAAGGGTCCGCCCCCGTGTCCAAACTCGCCCCCCTCACCGCCCGCGATCCCGACGAACACCACCGCGCGGCGACGACGCTTGAACTTTTCTTCGACCTCGTCAGCGTGATCGCCATCGCGGCGGTGACCGTCGGCCTTCATCATGCCATCGCCGAGGGGCACGGGATCGAGGCGCTGCCGCGCTTCGTGTTCCTCTTCCTCGCAATCTGGTGGGCCTGGATGAACTTTACCTGGTTCGCCTCGGCCTTCGACAATGACGATACGCTTTACCGCCTGCTGGTCATGAGCATCATGGGCGGCGCGCTGATCTTTGCGGGCGGCGCCGGGCATATTTTCGAGACGCTGGATTTCAGCTTTGCCCTGCTCGGCTGGGTGGTGATGCGGCTGGGCATGATCGGCCTCTGGCTGCGCGCCGCGCGGGTGCCGGGCTATCGCACCACCTGCCTGCGCTATGCCGCAGGGATCGCCGTCGCGCAGATCGCCTGGTGCGTGATGTATTTCACCACAGCGCCGGGATCGTCGCTGTTCTACGGCTTGGCCTGATCTGCTTCCTGATCGAATTCGCCGTCCCGCCCTTTGCCGAAAGCGCCCGCGTGACGCCCTGGCACCGTCACCACATCATCGAACGCTACGGCCTGTTGATGATCATCTCGATGGGGGAGATCGTGCTGTCGATCAGCCGCGGGTTCGGCGCGCTCTTTTCCGACCATCCCAGCCTTCATGCCGCCTTCGTCTCTGTCTCGGCGCTGGTCATCGTGTTTTCGATCTGGTGGGTCTATTTCTGCGAGGAGGAACACCTGGTCAGCACGAAACTTCGCACCGCGATCGTCTGGGGCTATGGCCATGTCTTCCTCTTCATCGCGACGGCCGCCTTGGGCGCGGCCATAGCGGCCTCCATCGACGTGGCGACCGACCAAGCCCGTGCCAGCCAGCAGGATGTATCGAAATGGCTGGGCGGGAGCCTTGCCGTCGGGAGCCTCGCGCTCTGGCTGCCGCGCGACCGGGTGCTGGCGCTGCCGCCCCGGCTGAAAGCCGCGCTGCCGGTAATGGCGCTGATTTTCGCCCTTGCCGCCGCCCTTGCCGCCGCCCTTGGCCTGCCGGTCTGGGTCTTTGCGCTGCTTTCGGTCGTGACCGCGCTTTGGCGCGCGCCAGACACGCGGCGCAACCATACTGCCGCAGCCTGACCGCTTGATGCCGCTTGCGGGACATTGCCCTTGCCGCGAAAGGGCTTAGATAGGCAGGCGAACAGAGTGAGTAGTGCCATGACCGACAACGCCCTCGTGATCTTTACCCCGTCCGGCAAGAGAGGGCGCTTCCCGTTGGGAACGCCGGTCCTCACGGCCGCGCGGCAGCTTGGGGTCGATCTCGATTCGGTCTGCGGCGGGCGCGGCATCTGCTCCAAATGCCAGATCACGCCGGGTTATGGCGAATTTCCCAAGCATGGCGTCACCGTCACCCAAAGCGCCCTGTCGGAATGGAATGAGGTCGAGGCGCGCTATGACCGCGTCCGGGGCCTGAAGGAGGGCCGCCGCCTGGGCTGCCAGGCCAAGGTCATGGGCGATGTCGTCATCGACGTGCCGCC